>DAISJZ010000089.1:0-14189 GCA_036821145.1 Spirochaetota bacterium | reverse complement strand
TTTATTGTATTTTCAGAAGCAGTTCACCGGACTTAACTGTCTGCCCCTCTTTAACAATAATCTCAGATATTGTGCCTCGCACAGGAGCGACAATGTTTGTCTCCATCTTCATCGCTTCTATTACAAGGAGACTCTGCCCCTCTTTAACTTCATCCCCCTCTTTCACAAGTATTCTGAACACTGTGCCCGGTATACTTGCACCTAACTCATTGGGATTGGCAGGATCAGCCATCTGTGTAAGAGCAACAGTCTTTTCCGACCTGTATGTCCTGTCAGGTATGGTCACCTCCCGCCTGTTGCCGTTAACCTCAAATACAACATGGCGCATACCCTCGTTATCCAGTTTCCCTATCTGCACAAGCTGTACTATATAGATTTTCCCCTCTTCAAGTTCAACTTCAACAGGGACACCTCTTCTTAGTCCTTCAAAAAATACAGGGCTCTCCATCCTGCTGAAATCGCCATACTGTTTTTTGAAAGCAATGTATTCATCAAAAACTTTCGGGTAGAGCGCATAACTCAGCATATCTTTTTTATCAGGCGTGAATCCATGCTTCTTCTCTATGGCTCCCTGTATCTCATTAAAATCAACAGGGGGGAGGAGCTCGCCCGGTCTGCATGTGATGGGCTCTTTCCCTTTCAGGACAATCTGCTGAAGGTCTGTTGAAAATCCACCTTCAGGCTGTCCCATCATCCCCTCGAAGTATGAAACAACCGAATCAGGGTAAGCCAGATCCCGGCCCTTCTCCACAATATTTTCAGGTGTCAGATCATTTTTTACCATGAATATCGCCAGGTCGCCAACCATCTTGGATGACGGTGTAACCTTAACTATATCCCCCATCATGAAGTTCACCTTCATGTACATCTCTTTCACTTCCCGGAACTTATGCCCAAGGCCGAAGCTCTCAACCTGTGACCTGAGGTTTGAATACTGGCCGCCAGGTATCTCGTACTTATAAACCTCCGCTGTACCGGATTTAAGGCCTGACTCAAACTGAGTGTAAATCGGCCTTACATCATCCCAGTAATCCGCAATCTCCTGTATGCCGTCAAGATTCAACCCCGTGTCGCGGCCGGTGTTCTTCAGAGCTGCCACGATTGAGTTAAGCGCGGGCTGGCTTGTAATTCCTGACATATTGTTAAAACAGGCGTCCGCGATATCCACTCCTGCCTCAGCGGCAAGGAGCACTGTAGCTACGCCATTACCGCTTGTATCATGAGTATGAAGGTGAATCGGTATACCTATCTCCTGCTTGAGGACTTTAACAAGTTTCTCAGCGGCATAGGGCTTAAGGAGTCCTGACATATCCTTAATTCCGAGGATATGCGATCCCATCTTCTCAATCTCTTTTGCTGTTTTTACATAGTAATCGAGTGTATATTTATCCCTGCTGTCGTCCAGTATATCGCCTGTGTAACAGACACACGCCTCTGCGATTTTGCCGGTCTTCAGTGTCTCCTCAACGGCAACTTCCATACCTTTAAGCCAGTTCAGGGAATCGAAAATTCTGAACAGGTCAATCCCGCTTTCCGCAGCCTGCTGTATGAAATCACGCACAAGATTGTCCGGATAGTTCGTGTAACCCACAGCGTTTGCACCTCGTATAAGCATCTGGAAGAGTATATTAGGCACTTTTTTACGCAGTTCCTCAAGCCGCTTCCACGGGTCCTCTTTCAGGAACCTGTATGCCACATCATAAGTTGCGCCGCCCCACATCTCAAGGGAGAAGAGATCCCCGGCGAGAAAAGAAACCGGTTCAGCAATCTTCATCATATCGTATGTTCTCATTCTTGTTGCCATGAGAGACTGGTGCGCATCCCTGAAACTTGTATCTGTCATAAGGAGCTTTTTCTGCTCCCGGATCCATTTCACAACACCCTCAGGCCCATGAGTATCGAGTATCTGCTTTGTACCGCTGAGGTTATTTGATTCCGGAATTTTCGGAACCCTGGCCATGTCATATTCCCTTGTAAGGCCCCGGGTTTCATTAACCGCTTTCTCCCCGAAAAATTTAAGGAGCCTCGCTTCGCCGTCCTCTTTCGGCGCTATATCAAACAGTTCAGGAGTGTTTTCAATAAAATTTGTACCGCATCCCCCTTTCAGAAAAACAGGATGAGAAAGTACGTTAAGGAGAAATCCTTCATTTGTCTTAACTCCCGCAATTACCAGTTCCCTTATTGAACGCTTCGATTTATTAATAGCATCTTCAAATGTGCGTGAATGTGATATAACCTTAACCAGGAGTGAATCATAATACGGGCTGATTACAGAACCAGTGTACCCGTTACCGCCATCAAGCCTTATACCGTAACCTGACCCTGTTCTGTAAACATCGATCCTCCCTGTATCCGGAGCAAAATTGTTACCCGGGTCCTCTGTAGTAATCCTGCACTGGATCGCGTAACCGCGAGGCTTTATTGAATCCTGCGAGGGAATACCTATCTCCGGAGAGTCGAGCCTGTGTCCCTGGGCAATGAGGATCTGGCTCTGAACTATATCTATCCCTGTTACCATCTCAGAAATTGTATGCTCAACCTGGATACGTGGATTCATTTCAATAAAATAATGCTGACCATTTGAATCCAGCAGGAATTCCACTGTGCCGGCATTCCTGTAGTTTACCGCTTTTGCAATTCTGAGCGCGTCAGCGCAGATAGCCTCTCTCTGCGCATCAGTGATTGACAGAGCGGGTGTAAACTCCACCACTTTCTGGTGACGTCTCTGTATTGAGCAATCCCTCTCATAAAGATGCACAAGGCTGCCGTAATTATCACCGAGCACCTGCACTTCAATATGCTTGGGATTATCAAGGTACTTCTCCATGAATATATCGTCATTGCCGAAAGCTTTTCTCGCCTCATTGCGCGCGTTATGCAGGCCGGTAAGAAGCTCTTTCTCATCGCGGACAATCCGCATGCCACGGCCTCCCCCTCCGGCTGAGGCCTTCAGCATAACAGGGTAACCGCACCTTGCTGCGAAGTTCACTGCTTCATCGTCATCCTTAATAGGCTGCTCAACACCCGGAATAGTTGGCACATTAACTCTCTGCGCAACAAGCTTTGACTTGATCTTGTCACCTAAACTTTCGATCATCTCTGCCGAGGGGCCGATAAACTCAATACCAGCCTCAGCGCACTTGGCGGAGAAATCGGGATTCTCCGCGAGAAACCCGTAACCCGGGTGTATGGCATCAACACCTTTTTTAAGTGCGAGATTAATAATCTCATCAATCCCGAGATATGCCTCAATGGGCCCCTTGTTTTTACCGACAAGGTATGACTCATCAGATTTTGTTCTGAAAAGTGCGTATCTATCCTCACTGGAGTAGATTGCAACTGTACGTATCCCCAGTTCATGACATGCCCTGATAACCCGTATGGCAATCTCCCCCCTGTTTGCTATTAAAACCTTCTTGAATGTTTTCATTAAATTCTCTCCATTTAGAATGAATCGTTTATTTTCCTCATCCGCTGTTGTCGTATTTCACGCTGTCATGAATTTCCTGCAGAAGGTTAGAAAGGGAAATCTCTGCTGCTTTAACAACCGGAGGTATGAAGAACAGTAACTACAGAAAATTTTTCTTCTGTAGAAAATCAGAGACCGGATAATTCCATCCCGTGTCAATTATAAAAATCTGCCATATTCCGGATTTTTTACCTGAATTACTGATTTGAATCAGGCATTTTTTAAACAGGTTATATTCTATCTGTCATCCCGGCTTTATGAAAAAAGCAGCTGCCAAACTCATTAAAAATATTGAAACTGCTTCATTAAGTATATTTATTCTAATGAATAATCCGCAATGACAGAAGAGGTGACCTATGCCTGAACTTAAACGCCTTAATATATTCGAAAAAATGCGCGGGCTCTACACTGATATAATGCATATCAGAAGGAGCACACTTATAGAAATCGCAAAAATGGTGATGGAAGAGAAACCTGCTGAATTCGTTGAGATGATCCCCTTTAATGTTATACAGAGAGATGTACCGACATTCAGGGATTCAGTTTTTGCGGAGCGGGCTATAATCAGGGAAAGGGTAAGGTTAGGTTTCGGCCTTGACCTTCAGGAATTCGGAAAACACTCGCCGGTACTCTTTGATGTAAAATCAGCTCTCACTGAAAAAAAAATTCTGCAGAAACCGATTGTTAACGTAATAAAAATCGGATGCGAAAGGTGCCCCACTGATTCCTTCATGGTTTCAGATCTCTGCAGGGCATGCATTGCCCACCCCTGCACAATAGTATGCCCCAAAGACTGCATAGCAAAAGATGATAATGGAGCCGTCATTGATCAGGATGCCTGTATCAGGTGCGGTAAATGCGCGCAGGTATGCCCTTATAATGCCATCATATACAGAGAGCGCCCATGTTCCGCTGCCTGCGGTGTTGATGCCATAGGTTCAGATCAGTACGGCTTTGCCGAAATCGATCAGGATAAATGCGTAAGCTGCGGGCAGTGTATAGTATCATGCCCCTTTGGGGCAATAGGTGAAAAATCGGAGATGGTTCAGATACTCTTCGCTCTGAAAAAAGCTGCGGAAGGAGGCCCTCCTGTATGGGCGGAGATTGCCCCGAGTTTCACCGGGCAGCTTGGAGACAAAGTAACCACAGGCCAGTTCATTGAGGCAGTTAAGCGTCTCGGCTTTGCGGGGGTAATGGAAGTGGCTTACGGTGCCGATGTTGACGTGCTCCACCTGGCAAAAGATCTTGCCGAGATACTTGAAGGTAAAGATACCGGGGAAAAACCATGTTTCATCGGTACAAGCTGCTGTCCCTCATGGGCCCAGGCTGCACGGAACAACTTTCCTGAACTGAGCAGCAGAATAAGCAAATCATTTACACCGATGGTGGAAACAGCTAAAAGAATAAAGGAGAAAGTTCCGGACGCGAGGATTGTTTTTATAGGGCCATGCATATCGAAAAAGGATGAATGCTTTGCTCCTGAAGTAGAGGGGCTTGTTGATCACATCATGACTTTTGAAGAGCTGAACGCCCTGGTAACAGCAGCAGGTATTGATGCAGTGACACTCACCGGCAGTGAAGAGCTCTACGATGCATCTGTGTCAGGGAGGAAGTTCCCTGTTGCCGGCGGTGTTGCAGAAGCGATTATAGCGCAGACAAAAGTCATCACAGGGGACAACAGAGATATACCCTATGCCGCGGCAGATACCCTGGAAAACTGCATGAAACTTCTGAAAGATATAAAATCAGGAAGAATCAAACCCGCTCCTCTTCTTGTTGAGGGTATGGCGTGCCCCTTCGGGTGTATCGGAGGGCCGGGCACAGTGTCCGGGCTTCTGAAGGCAAAGAAGAGCGTTAAAGATTTTGCGGAGTCTTCGAAGTGGAAGCTCCCTTCGGATTATCTTCAGCGCAGATAAATGTTATCCTGAACTCGGTTCCGCCGTTCTTAACTATATTAAGTTTGCCGTGCAGCTGCTGAACAAGCATATTCACAAGGGAGAGGCCGAAACCCTTTGATTTCGCAATCTTTACCGCATCGGGGAGGCCCACACCGGAGTCCTTCACAGATATTTCCACTGTTTTACCGCAAAGTTTTTTCATCCTGATCATAATAGATCCGGAGCTGCCATCGGGGAAAGCGTATTTCAATGCATTTGTCAGAAGTTCATTTATAATCATTCCTGCGGGGAAAAGCATTGATGAATCGAGCCTGAAATCATCAATATCCTTTTCAATACTGATTTTCCTGCTCCTGATATATGTTACAGATATCTTCTCAATAAGATCTGTGAGATACTCAAAGACAGAAACACTCCTGCAGTCCTCAGACCTGTAGAGCATCTCATATATACTCATCATACTGATAACCCTGCTGCGCGCATCCTGAATAGCTTCAATTGCAGCAGGGTCCTGCAGAGTATCCGCCTGAAGATAGAGCAGTGAGGATATTGAGCCCATATTATTCTTAATCCTGTGATGAACCTCTTTCAGCAGAAGTTCCTTCTCATTCAGCAGGCTCAGCACCTTCTCTTCAGCCTTTTTACGCTCGGTTATATCAAGCAGGAGCGCGAAAAAACCGTTCACCACCCCGTTGCTTATATGAGGGACATACTCAGCCCTGGCTATGTGCTCATTCCCTTCCCTGTCTATGATTGTATTTTCATATAAAACTCTTTCACCATTAAGGGCCCTCATGTAGTACGGCTTTGCCTTCAGATAATAAGAGGGCTCAAGAATATCTTCAAGATGCTGTCCGGGGAAATCATCCTTGGAGCTGTTATGCCACTCAGCATATGCTCTGTTTACGTAGACATATCTTTCATTACTGTCCACATAAGCGAGATATGCAGGGATACCATCCATAATAATCTGCAGTTTCTCTTCACTGTCTCTCAGGGCATCTTCAACACGTTTTCTGTAAGTTACGTCCCTTGTAACGCCAAGTACACCATTTATATTACCATTCTCATCCCGCATAAAAGACATTGAGCTTTCAAGCCAGAGTTTATCCCCGTTTTTATGGTAATGCTCAAGCACCACCCTTCTCTCTCTGTCGGAAGGTGCACCTGACCTGTCTTTTTCCAGTTCTTCTTTTAAAATTGAGTATACCAGTTCAATAGATCCCGGAGTTACTGTATCTTCAACTCTCTGAGCAATTGCCTCTTCAGGAGTATACCCCCTGAGCTTATAAACAGAAGGACTGGAATATGTAAACCTGAGATTCATATCCATAGTCCAGATATTATCCGCAGTATTGTCAGCAAGGAGCCGGTATCTCTTCTCGCTCTCCCTGAGCGCGTCCTCAGCGAGTTTTCTCTCTGTCACATCCCTGGTAGCACCTAACACCCCGACAGCGTTACCTCCGTCGTCCCTTATAAAGGAGAGTGTGCTCTCAAGCCACCTTGTTTCACCTTCAATATTATGCTCAAGCATAAGCCTGCGGGTTCTTTTAGGATCAGCGCCTGCTCTGTCGTTTTTAAGCTCCTCCTCAAGTGTAAGAAATGCGAGGGAAACTGATTCAGGGGACATTATATCTTTAACAGTAATTTTCAGTACATCATCAGGAGCATATCCCTTGAGAGTGAATGAGGATGGGCTGACATATGTAAACTGAAGATTCAGATCCATTGTCCATATACTGTCCCCGGTATTGTCAGCAAGGAGCCTGTACCGGGCTTCACTTTCACGCAGAGCCTGTTCCGCCTTTTTCTGTTCAGATACATCCCTGTATATTGTAACGATTTCACCGGTGGGGAGCTTGAATGCATAATTATCGAACCAGATAACAATCCGGTTCCCTTTATATATTCTGGTTGAAAAATTCTCAGTAACCCCGGTTTCCCACACCCTGCGGTAGGTGGGTATTACATTAAGAATTTCAATATCAGGCCTGACTTCCGCCAGAGATTTACCGATTACATCGTCAATCTGTGCCTGATGAAAGCGAAGAGCCTCCCTGTTGGCATCGTTTATAATATAATCGGAGGGCTGCGACCCGTCATTACGGATCTGGTATATCACAACACCGGCCGGCATATTATCAAAAAGCCCCCGCATAAGGGCTCCCCTCAGCATCAGATCTTTCTGAGTATTGTGTTCACCTGTAACATCACGGAATATTATTACACGGCCCCGTATGTTGCCGTAGACGTCTCTGATTGGCGAGCTGCTTTTGTCAATTCTGTAAACACCGCCGTTCCTTGAAATAAGGATCAGCTTATTTCTCCATTCACCTTTTTTATTCAGATAGAAAACTTTATCAAACGGCTGATCAGATACTTCAGCGTCTGTCACGTGAAATACATCATACAGCGCTTTACCCGCCGCATCCTCCAGTTTCCATCCCGTGATGATCTCCGCAGCCCTGTTCATCCTTACGATACACCCCTCACTGTCTGTGGAGATCACGCAGTCAGCAATTGAATGAAGTGTAACGTCAAGATACTCCTCCCTCTCCCTTGTTTTCCTGTGAGCTTCAAAAAGCTCAAAAGCCATTTCAATGGAGGAGAGGAGAACAAACTCACCGGAGTTTTTTATAATATACCCGTATCTTGTAATATTCTTTACAAGCTGCACCATCTCCTTTTCACCGTGAGATGTGAGGAAGACAATGGGAATGTCCTTCCCCTCGAGAATAAGTTCAGCAGCCCTTGTACCGTCAATTCCGTAACCAAGGTCAATATCCATAAGGATAAGATCAATATCACCATTTTCAAGAGCAATAGATATGGCAGTATCTCCATCGTTTGCCTGGAGAACATTATAACCGCTGTTTGCAAGAAACTGCGCCTGGGCCATTGAAGTGATAACTTCATCCTCTACGAGAAGGATGGTCTTTCTTCTGTTTTCAGCCGTATCTTCAGATGTCATTATATTTTGCATAAACACACAGGAATAAAAAACCGGTTTTATTTATTCTTGCACAGTGGAGTTGAAAAATCAAGAAATAAAAGTAAATAAAGAATAAAAGAGAGAGTTGAACGCCCGGTCATTATTAATACTTATTATTCCAATAAGCCGGAAAATATGGAATATTAAATTTTAACATCTTCAGAAAATCATAAAATAAATAAAAAGAACAAGACCTGCGAGAGACAGAAAAAGTACAAGCTTTACATATCTCCCTCTCCTTATATGCAGATGGGCCCGCTCCATCAGAAGACCCTGTTCTGTGAGGGGATATCCTCCGTTATAATAAAGAGCGTCAACATTATTCCTTGTCTTTTTTATAATGAATGCATCTTTATCAAGGTACCCGATATCTATAAGCTCAAGTACAAGTGCAACCTGTTCAGCACTATCGATACTCACCGGGAATCTGAACTCCCCTCTTCTGTTATAGATATCCAGCAGATATTCAAAGGCGGGATAATACGCCTCACGCCTTTTCATAAGCTTTTTCATTTCTTTTTTATAATCCATCAGATTTCCCGTTAACCTTAGAATCAGGCATGCTCCTTAATTGTCAAACAATTATATATGCAATAAATAATTGACATGAATGGCAGGTAACAGGAATTTAATTTTATAAAATACTGGAAATAATTTTTAACAGCGAAACCATGAAAAACAGACTGGATAAACGCATACTGGATATACTTGAATGGCCCCTCATTGAGGAGAGGATAATTTCACTCTGTTCAAGCGATACTGCAAAAAGGATTGCGGGCCGGCTTAAACCTGTCCCGGAGCATAAAATCCGTGTACAGATGAAAAAAATCAGCGCCATCAAAGAACTTATCTCCCGTGGAACCACCCCGCCGCTCTCAGGGATAAACGATATCTCTGCGCATACAGCACTTGCTTCCAAAGGGGGAGTTCTTGAACTGGAAAACCTCAGCAGCATAAGAACATTCACCTTCGCCTCCGAAAGGATCAGAAAATATCTTGAAGCGAACAGGGAGGAATTTTCCCCGCTGGAGGATGAATACAGCAGAATACACCCCCTTGAGAAGCTTAACTCACTGCTCCAGGTATCTCTCACAGATAACGGTGAACTTAATGAGGATAAGTTCCCTATACTGAAAAAGATCCGTAAGGAGATATTTACATCCAGGCAGGACCTTGAAAAAAAGATAAGCAGGATAATACATTCACCTGATAACGAAAAAGTGCTTCAGGAGAAGACCTACACGACAATAAACGGCCGTTATGTGATTCTTGTAAAATCAGGTATGAGAAGCAGGATAAGCGGAAACGTTCACGACATCTCATCCAGCGGTCAGACTGTTTACTTTGAACCTTCGGATCTTACGGAGCTTAACAACACACTGATAATGCATGAAAGGTCGCTTCTGCTCGAGATTCAGAAGATACTGGCTGAACTCACAGTGCATGTTGCGGATCATGCGGATGAACTTGAATCCAATCTCAGGGTGCTTTCATACTTCGACTTTCTCACTGCCGCGTCAAAATTCAGCATCCAGACAAGGAGTAATGAACCTGTTCTTTCAGAAAAGCCGATGATGAATCTATGCAGGGCACACCACCCGGTTCTTCAACTGATGTCCCCTGACACAATAGTCTCAAATGATGTAGAGCTTGGGATAGATTTTAACTGCCTTATAATATCCGGAGCAAATACCGGCGGAAAAACCGTAATGCTGAAGACAATCGGCCTGTGCGCGCTTTTTGCAATGTACGGCCTGCATATCCCGGCGAGCCCTGATTCCGAAATCGGGATATTCAGCAACATCATGGCTGACATAGGAGATGACCAGAACCTGTCACAGTCTCTCTCTACTTTCTCGGGACAGCTCACAATCATCAACAACATATTAAAAAGAGCAGACAGCAGGACTCTTGTTATAATAGATGAAATTATTGTCGGAACAAACCCCAGGCAGGGCGCGGCACTTTCACAGGCTATCCTTGAAGAGATGATTAATACCGGCAGCCGCATAATTGTTTCTACTCACTACACGGAACTGAAGGAACTCCCTGCCAATGACAGAAGGTTCCAGAACGCGTCAGTAACATTCAACCTCGACACGCTTAAGCCTACTTACGAACTGCGGATCGGGATACCCGGCATCAGTTATGCAGTGGAGATTGCGCGCAATTACGGCATTGCTGAGAAGATACTTGAACGGGCTAAAACACTTGTAGACAGCAGGGAATCAAGCGTTGAATCATTAATTGAAAAAGTCCAGAGATATGAAGAGGAGATCCTTGAAGAACGGGAAAAAGTAAGGCTCCTGAACCTTGAACTTTCAGGTGAGAGGGAGAGGATCAGAAAGAGACAGGAGGAACTGGAGAAACTCACTGCAGACACCAGGAAAGGGAGAGGGATAGAATTTCTTGATGAACTTTCCCGCCACAGAGAGAGAATCGCGGAAAGGATTACACATCTTCAGGAGCTTGATCAGAAAGAAGCCGGGAAACTCCACGATGAGATTGCCGCGATACGCGAAGAGATATCATCACGAATACAGGATGAATCGAGAGAAAGATACTCTGACGCAATGGAACAGATTACTGCTGAAACTGCAAAAAAAGGGGACAGGGTATTTATCTCAACAATAGAAACAGAAGGTGTACTGGAAGAGATAGACAGCTCAGGCAAATCAGCTCTTGTTATACTTGGCGGTACAATCAAATCCAGGTTCCAGCTGAAAGATCTGTTTCTTGTATCTCAGGGAAGTTCAGTTTCGAAAAAAACTGCACCTAAGCGCCCTGTAATCAAAAGCAGTTCTGATCATGAAATACCCTCAACAATTCAGACTTCATATAACACCATAGACCTGCGCGGGATGAGAGTAGATGAAGCCCTTTCTGTTATGGACAGGGATCTTGACGGGATGGACAGGGGGAATATCGGAATTGTCATTGTCATACACGGACACGGCACCGGCGCACTAAAGCAGGCTGTGCGCGATGCCCTTAAAATGAATATTTACGTCAGGGATTTCCGCCCCGGTGATTTCGGTGAAGGGGGTGACGGAGTTACTGTTGTGAAATTAAGATAAATCCTCATGAAAAATTTTAATTTAATATCTTCTCCAGTATCACCTTGGTAATCATATAAGTAGGCTTAACCCCCTCCTCCCCGAGAGCGCCGGATGCAAGTGTCTGGCCGCTTACAATGGGATTATCTGAGGCATAATAGGCATACCGCACCCTCACATCCCGGCGGATATGCTCGCGGATGATCGCGGCATTAACAGCACGCTGATAGTGCCCCCCTTCCATCTCAAGGCCCACAGCTTTCCAGCTTGATTTCTGAAACTTTTCCAGCACATCCCTGTTCTGAAGAGATGTACCCAGCACAGTAACTATAGGCCCCACGTAAACCGGGATTGAACCGTCAAAATCATCCGGTTTAAGATCATTATCAACCATATAGTTATGAGGATTCCCTTCAAACACATGTGCCGTTGGAAGCATGATATCCCCTTTCTGCCCGGGGAGTATACCGGCTTTCCCCATAATTGAAATAGATCTGAAGTTGAAATAATAATCTTTCTCATTCGTAATATGAGGGCTCAGGAGTTCATCCATCACTTCATACGCCTGGGCCCCGAAAGCATAATCTATTACTATTATCACCGGCTTCTTTTCCGGGTCAACTCCATTGGTAATTTGCATATCGGGATGCACAGGGATACCATTAAACTTCGCCATATCTATAATCTGCGTATCAATGGAAAATCCGGAAAGATCCGGCAGCTCATGAAGTCCATGTTCCTTAGCGAACTCCTTTACACTCCCCTGGAACTCTCTGCTCCTTATGATAAACTCGTATAAATCAAACTCCTCCCCCTTAAGGCTGTCCCTGAGCGCGGCATGAGCATAAAGGGCATTCAGTACGCTGTGCATGTTCGCGCTAACCACATGGACAGGCCGGTCACCGAAGCCAAGTTCAAGAAGTTTATTCTTTACATTGTCAGCCCATACTCTTCCGAATTTGTGCCTGCCGATCATATCACGGAGAGAGGGCGTGAAGTATATCATCAGCATCTTATCCCTGTCATCATCATCCGCAAGCGCACGGAGCCCGAGGTTATATATTATTTTAAAGAGCCCGTTATTCCCGTTCTTCTCTTTTCGTGAAGCCTCAAGGTACTGATAGGTTTCACGGGTCTCCTGGAATGTGCGGCCTAAAATTATCGAAAGGTTCCAGAGCGCGCGGTCAAGTTCAGGCCCGCGTAGTTCAGCACCCTTAACATGAGTTTCAAGCACTCCCCACTCTGCTGAAAGTTTTCCGGACTCATCATGTATCTGGTTCTTTATTTTGTGAGATTCAATATTAAGGAAAGTCAGGTGAGTCAGTATGTCATATATCTCACTCATCCCCTGGGTGATAATGAAGTTCATCTCATTCTGACTTATGCGGTATGAAACACGGCGTCTTTTCAGGGGGACTATTTTTTCAAAGGCTGTATGTTCAAGTTCCTCTTCGGCGGTCAGTATAATTCTGCTGCACTCCTCAATTCCGCGCGGGAGCCTGTCCATTACATATTCAAGGCCTTTCAGTTCAATTATACGCGGTTCATTCATTGTGCCGTAAATTTCGGGAGAGAGCATCTTAAGCGAATCTTCAAGAGTCTGCCCTGAACGCCCGGAGGGTTTATAGTATCCCCGGAGAGCAAGAGCATCAGCAGTGATCTTAAACATCCTGATCGCAATACGCCCTCTCTGGGCCTTGGTGATGTTTTCCATATAATCCTCCGTGAATCACATTGCAGCCCCTCTCCCCTGCCCCCGCACACTTCGATAAACTCAGTGCGTCGCCCTCGAAGGGGCAAAGCATATACAGATTGCATTCAGATAGAATCAGGGGCTGCGTAATATTTACGTGATGATGAAATTAATGAAGTATAGTTGCAACAAAAAAAATTTGTATCTACTTCGACTTCATTGTATAGACACCGTCCCACTTCTGTGACGGAGGTTTTTTCATAAACTCCTCGCACCTCTTGACATATGTCTTTGAAGGTCCGTCATCAGGAAGAATCTTCAGCGCATCATGGAAGGCATTCATTGCTCTTTTCCACTGTCTCTCCCTGAAATAATCCATCCCCTTATTATAGTGTTCAAGGGCGTCATAAACCTTCTGAGGAAGGCTCCCTTTCATACCTAAAAGTTCAAATATGCCAATAGGCTCAGTCTTACCTACAACACGGAGAAAATCAAGTCTCCTGGTTTCAACATGTTCTTTAACAGCATTATAGGTATTTTCACTTATCATTGCTGTTGTACCATAGACCTTGTTTGCCCCTTCCAGACGGGAGGCAAGATTCACGGAGTCACCCATTGCCGTATAATCCATGCGCATCCTGGATCCCATGTTCCCCACAACAGCCATACCTGTGTTCATCCCCATGCGGACAAAAAGCTCATGCTGACCGATATTCCGCCAGTGTTCCTGAAGCTCCCGCAGCCTTTTTTTCATATCAATTGCGGCAAGGCAGGCGCGAAGCTCATGATCAACATAAGGGTGCGGAGCCCCGTAAAAAGCCATGATTGCGTCACCTTCATACTTATCGATTGTGCCGCCATGAGATATAATTATATCAGTCATCTCGGAGAGGTATTCGTTAAGGAGTTTCACAAGTTCCGGGGGAGTAAGCTTTTCAGAAATTGTAGAAAATCCTGCAACGTCTGAGAAAAAAGTGGTAATCCTCCTGTTTTCACCGCCAAGTTCAAGAGACTCAGGGTGTTCCATAATCTGTTCAATTACATCAGGTGCGATATAGCGGGAGAATGCCCCCTTAATAAA
>DAISJZ010000088.1:0-14409 GCA_036821145.1 Spirochaetota bacterium | reverse complement strand
TTACAGCCTGTTCCGCAGTATGGGCATGTTGTCTGGATTGTTTTCATAAAACCCCCTGCATGAAATATAATTCCGAATTCGTGCTTTGATTATCGCTATAAACAGGTTTTGATCAATCGGTAATGGTCTCTTTATGATGTAAGATTATCGCCCTTAGATCTATGAGAGTTTGTCTGATGCCCCTAATAGAGCAGAGGGTAAAATAGAGATTGGATATACCTCTTTGCATTAAAAGTCTGTCATTGCGAACGCAGTGAAGCAATCTGTTCCGGATAAACTGGATAATATTTACCCCTTTCTAACAGGCCCGCCTTATTAAGAGAGAAAGTTGCCTCTCGAGGAGGGAACTCTGTACTCTAAACAATCAAACCCGGACTCTCATACGATAAATTCCTGAACTTATACTATGAGATGCCGGTATTCCTTGCAGGAAACCGGCATGACATAGTATAGCTGCTCTTTATCTAATTAACTTTCTCTACTCTGACCGCGCATGCCTTGTATTCCGCTGTTTTTGTTTCAGGATCGAATACATTATTCGCAAGCCAGTTGGAGTTCCCTTCACGGAAATGGAACGACATCCATACAAGACCCGGAGCCACCTCACCTGTTACGCGGGCCCTGACTTTTACAGAGCCGCGTCTGGAGCTTACAACAACAAACTCCTTATCAGCAATGCCGAGCTTTGTTGCGTCAGCAGGTGATATGTCAGCAGTCTCCTCAGACATCATCTGGTGCAGACCTGTACTGTCCGCGATTGCACGCTCCAGGCCGCAGCGTCCTGTCTGAGTCCTTGAATTATAATGAACAAGGCGCCTCCCTGTACTGAGCATGAAGGGATATTCCCTGTCCTCAACTTCAGCCGGAGGGGTCCATTCGATACCTTTAAACATACCCTTGCCGCGGGTAAACTTACCGTCTTTATGCAGGAATGCTGTACCCGGATGATCTTCTGAGGGGCATGGCCACTGGAGACCGTCATTTTCGATTCTATGGTATTTGATACCACCGAATGCCGGAGCCAATACAGATAACTCATTATCCCATATCTCCCGGGTGCTGTTTGATGTCCAGTTATGACCTAACCTCTTCGCAATCTCCTTAAATATCCACCAGTTCGGTTTAGCCTGACCCGGAGCATCTTTAACTTTCCTGACACGGTTTACACGGCGCTCGCTGCTTGTAAAAGTACCGTTATCCTCACACCATGCTGCGGCAGGGAATATTACATCTGCAAAGCGTGTTGTTTCTGTCATGAATATATCGTTGCACACAAGAAATTCAGCAGACTCAAGTTCATGCTCAACATGAGAGATGTTCGGATCTGTAACCGCAAGGTTTTCACCGAAAATGTAGAATGCCCTGACCTTCTTCGACGGGAGCGCGGCCATCATATCAGGTATCATGAGCCCGGTTTTATCAGAGAGGTATTTAACTCCCCATGCCTTCATAAACTTCTCCCTGTTCTTCGGATCAGTAACAGCCTGATATCCCGGATAAACATTGGGGAGCGCGCCCATATCACATGCGCCCTGAACATTATTCTGTCCGCGCAGTGGATTTACTCCGCCCCCTTCCATACCCATGTTGCCAAGGAGCATCTGAAGGTTTGATGTGGACATTACATTGTTTTTACCGCAGGTGTGTTCTGTGATGCCGAGAGTATAGCAGAGCATACCGGGCTTCACTGCAGCCATTGTGCGGGCAATCTCCCTTATTACTTCGGCAGATACTCCTGATATCTCAGCAGCACGCTCAGGGGGATATTTCATTACAACTTCTTTCATCTCTTCGAACTGTTCAGTGTTCTCTTCAACAAATTTTTTATCATAGAGATCTTCAGTGATGAGAACATTCATCAATCCGTTAATAAACGCAACGTCAGATCCCACTTTAATCTGCGCGAATATATCAGCCTTTTTAGCCAGGGCATGCCGGCGCGGATCCGCAACAATGATCTTTGCTCCGTTACGTTTCGCCCGCTTTACATAATAAGAAGCAACGGGGTGCGCCTCAGTCATATTTGTACCAATCAAAAAGAAAAGCTTCGCATTTTCAAATTCCCCGAAGGAGTTTGTCATTGCGCCTGATCCGAATGTAGTTGCCAGACCGGCAACAGTTGGAGCGTGTCAGGTCCGGGCGCAGTGGTCAATGTTGTTGGTACCTATTGCCGCCCTGAAAAGTTTCTGCATATAAAAAGAATCCTCGTTGATACTCCTGGCGCAGCTTACACCCGCGATTGCATCAGGGCCTGACTCCTTAATTATCTGTTTGAATTTATCCGCCACAAGATCAAGAGCTTTATCCCATGTAGCCTCCTGGAATTCCCCTTTAGCGTCTTTTATAAGCGGGGTTGTAAGACGTTCCTTTGAATAGATAAAATCATAGCCGTAACGCCCTTTAACACAGAGGTGCCCGTCATTGGGCTTCGCCCCTTCAACGCCCTTGATCCGGACAATCTGGTCGCCATTCATATGCAGCTCCTGCTGGCATCCCACACCGCAGTAGGGGCATGTTGTGCGGACCTTTGTAACCTCGTAGGGCCTCCCTTTGCCGATTGCCTTTCTCTCTATAAGGGCACCCACAGGGCATACCTGAACACATTCACCGCACTGCACGCATGATGAAGCCCCCATGGGGAGATCGCTGTCACAGATAACCCTGGTGCGTCCGTTACGCAGTCTCAGATCAAGAACTTCATTCACAACAAGGTTATGGCAGGCAGCAACGCAGCGCCCGCATTCAATACACTTATTCTGATCTCTTATAATAAATGGAGCCGACTCGTCGCGCTCTTCTAATGAATCAACAATAAATCTCGGTGCTTCAATGCCGAGGCTGTATGCAACATCCTGAAGTTCGCAGTCACCGTTTCTTTCGCAGATAAGACAGTTGTGTTTCCCTTTCTCAAGGATCTGTGTCACCACCATTCTTCTCCCTTCGATGACAGCGGGTGTATCAGTAAAAATTCTCGCACCGTCAGCCGGAACAACTGAGCATGAAGTCTGAAGCCCCACCATCCCCTCAACTTCAACAACACAAACGCGGCACTTGTTCGCCAGCTGATCATGTTCAGTGTGCCCTTTAGTCTCCCGATTGTCAGAGCGGACTGTACCTAATTTATCATAATAACAGAGAGTCGGGATCTTTATCCCGTTCCCCCTGGCAACCTGAAGAATAGTGCTTGTATCATCGCACTGGATCTTCCTGCCATCAATAAAAATTGTTTTAGCCATTACATCATCTCCTTAATTATCTTCAAACTATTCCCCTCTGTCCTGCGTACTCCGGATTTTTCACCTGTTGCCTCCTGCCGCAATTTCCGGAATACAGTTACCTAAACTATCAGAGGCGCCTGAATTTACCTTCAATCCTGAGCGGAGGGGATGACATAAAAGTAATCTCTTTGTCATACCGGCTGTAGCGCAGCGAAATGCCGGTATCTCATAATATTAGTCTATGAGATTCCGGTATTTGCACGAACTGAAGTTGCAAAACCGGAATGACAAAAACATTCAAATCTGACTTTTTAGACATCCCCTCCGCTGTTTCAGTTGATATCCACCTCCTCCTGATAATCATAAATTGAATCGGAATTATAATTATATCAAAAAAGACATATTAAATATACCAGCATATTAAACATATGAATGAGGGGGGTAAAATCAGTGTATGTCTTATTTTTCTGTAGGACAAACACTCATAATTCGATGAGATAATGTCTGAGACAGGAAAGCCGGAATTGTATTTTATGCTTACAGTGAATAGTTTCGCAGCAGCAGATTCTGCTGTTATGCGTCAGAATCACGCTTCCTGCAAACTTATAGCGGAATAATAGTGGAAATAAAAAACAGACATAACATTCATTTAAAAATATCTGAAAAAGTGATCCTCCTGTCCTCCCATGCCTTTTCTGTACTGCGGAGAATCCTCTCCATCGAGGTCACAGCCTCAACAGGGTATTTCCCCATTGCTGTCTCAGCAGAGAGCATCACCGCTGAAGTTCCATCAATTACAGCATTAGCCACATCTGTTATTTCAGCCCGTGTGGGAACAGGATTATTTATCATGGACTCAAGCATCTGCGTTGCAGTAATTACAAATTTCTTTTTATCATTACATAGTTTAATAATCACCTTCTGGATTACGGGGAGATACTCATAAGGGAGCTCTATTGCCATGTCGCCGCGTGCCACCAGAATCCCGTCTGATACATCAACGATGCTGCGAATATTCTCAACCGCCTCCAGGGTTTCAATCTTTGAAATGACCTTCGCAGCGGAGCCGCACCCCCTTGCAGCCTTAATGACATTACTCACATCCCCCTCTTTCCTGACAAAAGACGCGGCAATAAAATCAAAGTCTTTCTTTCCTATATACTCAAGATCCTTCATATCCTTATCTGACATGGCGGGGAGAGAGACCTTTGTACCAGGCAGGTTCACACCCTTACGGTCGGAGATTATTCCGCCATATATTACTTTTGTAATAACATCAGTATCTGTTACATCGGCTACTTCGAGTTTAAGCACGCCGTCATTAATGAGCACAACAGAACCCTTCCTGACATCACCGCATATACCGGTATGATCAATCTGCACAATACTGTCAGTCCCCTGCACAGGGTTCACTGTGAGTGTAAATTGAGCGCCGGGCTTCAGTTCCTCCCTCCCTTTTGCAAAGGTGCCGATGCGGATCTTCGGCCCCTGGATGTCAGCAAGGAGCTTCACGTCACAGTTCATCTCTTTTTTAAGTTCACTGATTATTTCCAGTTCATCATCAAAAGGGTTCTCTTTTTTAGCGTGGGAGAAGTTGAACCTGAAGATATCAACTCCGGCGCTGATAAGGCTTTTTATCGATTCCCTGTTATTTATCGCGGGTCCCATTGTGGATACGATCAAAGTTTTTGCCATGGCTTTTCCTGCCTGAAGAATTTGTTTTTAACATCCTGCGATTGAAATAATTCACTTTTTGTCATTCCCGCGAAGGCGGGAATCTGATAGCACCAGTTTTAAGAGATCCCGGCAGTTCAGTCACAGCGACTGTCGGCAGCTACATCATCTTATAGCTGTCAAACACCGGGTCTGTATGCAGCAGCTCAATCCCCTCTGCCATGCTCTGCGCCAGTATAAGACGGTCAAAGGGATCGTCATGATGAAACGGAAGAGAATGAACCATTGTAAGATGCTTAGGCCTTATCTCCATTATCTTCCATTCCCTTGAGGTTGTCACCAGTGCAAGGGTTTCATCAAAGCCCCGCTTAAGCTGAACTTTGCCAAGGCTCGATTTGATGGCAATCTCCCAGAGCGATGCCGCGCTTACGTAGATGGTGTTATCCTCAGATTCAATTTTGCGGATAATCTCCTGGTCCAGAAGCTGTTCACCCTCCAGGTAAACAAGAAGAACATTAGTATCAATCAGATAGTTCATAGCATATACTCCCTGAAACATTCAAGAGGTTCATTGAAATCATCAGACAGAATGACTTCACCTTTCAGGATACCGTGCATCTTTCGCCGGGAATATTTTTTCCATGTATTGTCATCAAATTCAATGATGACCCTGACATCACCGGTTTCGCGGTTCAGAGGCTCCTCTAACCTTATGGTCTCCTGATCCAAAAGATACCCTTTCACGCTGTAAGCTGTTTTCATGGTTATCTCCTTTTCACAAATAAAGTATAAAGCGGAAAAAGAGCGGAATCAAAAAAAAAGAGGGTAATTATCAGTGCGAGCACTCATGCCCGTGATCATGTGAATGACACCCTTCGCCTGAATCTTTAAGTGTGCCGGCAAGGTAGCTTTCTGCAACGCTCTTAACATCACCGGAGCACCCCCTGACAACCTCAATTCCCCGGCTTGCGAGAACATTAAGGGCGCCGTCACCCATGTTGCCTGCAAGCATTACTTTAACGCCCATGTCAGCAAGGGTGTGTACAATATTTGATTTACAGCCGCACCCTGCAGGTGACTGCACCACATCCATTGCTGTAATCTCTTTATTATCATTTACTGTATAAACAGTGTAATACTCGCAGTGCCCGAAGTGATCATCAATTTTTCTGCCTGCAGTAGGTAATGCTATTTTCATAAGTTGCTCCTGAATTTTCAATTAGAGAGTTAGGGAGAATTCATGTAGAGGTGTTACACAAATTTTCACTCACTTAAGGGCAACAGCGGATTTTTCATTAACCCGCCGTTGCCAGTGAAGAGGATTATTTCACTAATGCGGGAGTCAGGATTAATTTAACCGCCCCAGCCGGCAATTCGCGCCATTAGCCACCAGAAAGCATATGCCTTCATGTTTGCGTTTAGAGGCTGACTATGGGCGGATGAGCAGCTGTACCAGTCCACGTTTTCAGTATGGCTGCTCTGCCAGGCTGTTGCCCAGTTGGATTCAAGGGAGCCATTTCCGTCACTGTCATAATTACATGCGTCATCAGCCCCTCGATCAAGATAGTAATTACCGTCCGGGTCATAGCTTTCAATGTCAGCAAAGTCAAAGAGCCACCGGCCATGCGCCCTGCAATGTTTTCGTATATGCTCATTTGCCAGATTCAATTGTCCGTTCACACCGGTTCCATTAAGGTGGCCTGTCATAAAAATAAATATCACACCAGGATAATCAGAAATCAGCTGTTCCATGAGATTTAAGTAGATATCAATATCTGCCGTTGTTGTAGCAGCCTGCCCGCACCAGGACCAGACTATCACATTAACATCGCTATTTGCATTCAGATATTCTCTCGTGGCAGCAGCCCATGCAGTTCTGTCAGGTGCACCGAGATCATCAGCATCAATTGACATGCCACTTCCACCAAAATTCCCGTAAAAATCACGCAAATCAAGGGCACCACTTGCCCCACCACTACTATATGCATATTTCGAACCTTTCCATGCGGCAAGCCCCGTCATACCATCTGTTATCTGGCTCCCGTGCGAAGTGTGGCCGTATGCAATATGCAGTTTCGACTTCGCACTGTTTATCGCGGAATCAGGTATAGACTGAAGTACAGCAAGGCGGGCTACATTATGGTCAGCAATGATTGAGGTATTTCCATTGTCATCACCTGATGGGCTTGAAAAGCAGCCCGGAACTGCAAGAAAAATCAGAAACGCAATAACCTGTATAATGTAATGGACGGGTTTAAACATAATAATCTCCATAAAATTCCATGCTGGAATTATCATAAAGATACTCTACAATATAGCAACAATTATTTAAACTTAAAAACCCTCTGCGTCCTTTGCGTCTTCGCGAGAGACCCTATTCAGCATCTCCGGGAAAGGTTACCTCTTCTCCACATTAAGCGAAATCTTCCCCACACCCGATTCCTTTGCCATATCCATAATACTTATTATAACAAAATACTTAATGTCCCTGTCAGCCTTGATTATTAGAGGAGCATCGGGCTTCTCTTTCGCATGCGCAGCGAGCTGCTGCTTCAGCGAGTTAAGGTCAATGCTGCGGTTATTGAAGTAGAACTCCTTTTCGCTTTTTATGATAACTTCGAACTGCTCGCTGCTGCTCTCTTCACCATATTTAGATTTCGGCAGGTTCACTGTAATACTGGATTGTATGATTATAGGTGTTGCAATCATGAATATAATCAGCAGTACAAGCACCACATCTGTAAATGGCGTAATGTTTATCTCTGACCTGATGGAATGGTTTCTTGTTCTTGTAATTCTCATGCTCTACCTGTGCTTCAGGTAATCATAAAGTTCAGAAGCGCAGATCTCCATCTCCTTCATAATCCTGTCTATTCGTGTCATAAAATAGTTGAATGCTACAACAGAGGGGATTGCCACAAGGAGACCCATTGCTGTTGCGATTAGAGCCTCTGACACTCCGACAATTACCGTGTTCATCCCCCCCTGGCCAAGTGTCGCGATCTCATGAAAGGCCTTCATAATCCCGATTACTGTTCCGAAGAGCCCGATGTAAACAGCGGTATTCCCGATTGTCCCCACAATACCTGTGTACTCCTCAAGTTTAAGCACCTCTTCAGAGATGCTCCTCTCCATTGCGCTTTCAACAGCCGCGTCGCTTTTGTCATGCTGTGAGAGCCCGGCATATAGAACGTTTGCAAAGGGCCCGGTTTCCGAGAGGCAGTCATTTTTCGCTCCCTCAAAATCTCCTGAAGTGACCCTGGACTTCACCCTGTCAGTGAGGCCGAGCCTGTCTGATTTACTGATCTTCCTGAAAAGAAGAAACTTCTGGATAATAATTGCAACAGTGAGAACTGAGCAGAGGATAAGGACATACATTATTCCTCCCCCGGAGTTGAGGATAGAAAAAAGAGATTTGCCTTCAAACATAGAATTTTCCTGTTATATAAATTGGTTTTGTGATGCGACCCGTCATTTCTAAGAAACGGTAGCGACTGAGCAGTTCGGCAGGCTCACTGACCATTAATTCCGGTTCCTGAGCTTGTCGAAGGACTCACATGCGTTCGAAATGACAGGGACTAACTAATTCGTTAACTGCTATAGTACTTTAATTTCTGTATTACCATATTCAGCTTTGTTACCGTAAAAGTTATATTCTACTTTATTCCCCAGAAATAAGCAAGCACTGCAATTCCCAGCACAATCCTGTACCATCCGAAAACCTTGAAATCATGTTTCCTTATATAATTCATAAAAACAGCAATCACAAGGAGTGCAACAATAAAGGAGACAACAAATCCCACACCCAGAACTCCAGCCTGGTGAGCATCCATCTTGTAACCATGCTTCATCAGTGTATATGCTGAAGCGGCAAACATTGTGGGTACTGCAAGAAAAAAAGAGAACTCCGCTGCCACCTGCCTTGACGTACCAAGAAGCATCGCCCCTATTATTGTTGCTGCGGAACGTGATGTACCCGGCACCATTGCAAGGCACTGGATAAAGCCTATTATTATCGCAGTTTTATAACTCAGTTCAGCCACGGAATTTATACTGCTTATATGCTTTTTATTCTCGATCAGTATCAGAAAAATTCCCCACAGTATCAGGGCTGTGGAAACAACAGTAGGGGTAAAAAGGTGATCCTCCATAAAATCATGGACAAGAGCGCCGATAAACAGAGCAGGCAGAACACCCGCAACAGCCTTGAACCAGAGGTTCCAGACTTCACGTTTCTCTTCAGAACTTCTGCTGTACAGGAAAGGGAAAAGCTTTTTGCGGAAATAGACAACAACCGAAAGTATTGCCCCAAGCTGGATAACAACATCGTACATCTTCGCGTATTCACCGGTAAAACCTGTAAATTCATTAACAATGATCAGGTGCCCCGTTGATGATATGGGGAGAAATTCCGTAAAACCTTCAACTATTCCAAGTATTACTGATATAATATAATCGTTCATTCAGACTCCAAAATTTATTACCGGATATATTCAGTTAGAAATGTTAGACAGACCCCTTTGCGGATTTTTGTCAATTAAGATATAACTCAATCATTACCGGTTAAATAAGTTTTCATAACTCTTTTCTGTTTTTTTTGAATTCTTTCTGAATTCTCCTTACATTAAAACTTAATACTTTAAGCAGATAATTGATATTATGAAAAAAAATACCCGTAACAGACATTCTTATTTAACCGGAATCTTTCTGAAAGATTTCGCGAAGATGATGTTCCCCTCTGTTATTATTTTTACCGTTTTCCTTGTGATAATTTTTGCTTTTTTCACTCCTGCAATAAAAAGACAGCACATGCAGAGCAAGGAGGACGCATGCCGCCATCTTGTATCTATAACAATGGAATACCTCAACTCCCTGAATGAAGACGTGGCAAAGGGGAAAGTATCTCCTGAAGAAGCTAAAATAAGGGCAATCAAAAGAATAAGGAACTTCCGCTACGGACCTGAACTGAAAGAGTATTTCTGGATAATCAACAGCAAAGGTATATTTATTATGCACCCCTTCAGGAAGGATCTGGAAAACATACCCCCCGAAAACATTACCGCGCCGGACGGGCAGGTACTTATAAAACTGATGAAAGAGATGTCGCGGATCGCAAACAGTAATCCTGATGGAGGTACAATTACATACATCTGGAACAGGTGGGACAGAATATCAGAGCTGGGGACAAAACTGTCATACGTAAAAAAGTTTCAGCCCTGGGGATGGGTTATCGGCACAGGAGTTTATATCGACGAAGCTGAAAAAGAGATTAAAGCATGGAAAATGATCTTCATATCAGCTGCAGTTTTTCTCGCTCTCTTTTCCTCCGCGATATCGCTTCTGCTTTCAATAAAAGCGGCTAAATCGAGGAGACATGAGGAGGAAGCAAGAGCACTCCTTGTTGAAAGCGAAGAAAATTTAAGAATAAGGGAGGAGCTGTTCCGCAGTATTTTTGAAAGGAGCCCTCACGCCATTGTTATCACTGATCCCGAAAATACACGGATAGTCAATGCAAACCGTGCTTTTATTAAAATGACAGGGTACTGTTACGAAGATATAATAGATGATTTTTCATACATCACACTCCATCCGATGCCGGAAGAAGAAAAAGAAAAAGTTACCAACAATATAAATTCAGGCGGTATCGCGGAAAACATCAGTTCCACGCTGATATGCAGAGAGAACAGGAAAAAAGATATTATATATTCCGCCATCCGCATAAACTATATGGGTGAGGAATCCCTTCTTAAAATGATAGTTGATCTTACAGAGGAGAAACTCCTTGAGGAGCAGTTGAGGCAGTCACAGAAAATGGAGGTTATAGGGAGACTGGCCGGGGGCATAGCACACGACTTCAATAATATGCTGGGAGTTATTATAGGGAGCGCCGAGCTTCTCTCTCTAAAACTGAAAGACGCTGATGATTTAAAGAAGTATATATCGAGAATTCTTGAAACAGGGGATAAGGCATCTGGTCTTATACGAAAGCTGATGCTCTTCTCCCGTAAAGGTGGAGCGGTCTTTCAGAATTTTAATATACACGACACAATAATGAATGTAGCGGATATTCTGAGCCACACTTTTGATAAAAAAATTAAAATTACATTAAACCTTAAAGCGGTAACAGGCATTATCTCAGGAGACCCCACTCTTATGGAGAACGCACTGCTGAATATGTCCATAAACTCAAGGGATGCCATGCCGGATGGCGGAGAGATCAGATTTACCACATCCAACACCTATATAGATGAGCACTTCGTCAGGAACCATCCATACACCATTAACACAGGCTATTACATAGAGATAGATATTACTGATACAGGAGAGGGGATCAAACCCGAACTTTTAAAAAAAATTTTTGACCCTTTCTTCACAACAAAACCTACAGGCAAGGGAACCGGCTTAGGTCTTTCAGCAGTTTACGGCACAGTGAAGGAGCATGGAGGGACCATTGATGTCTATAGTGAACCTGAGCATGGAACAGTATTTAAAATATATCTCCCATGCAGTGATGAAGATATCAAACCGCTGAACAGCGAAGAACAGAAGCCGGTTCATGGTGATGCGAATATACTGATAATTGATGATGATTTAAACATACTCTTAAACCTTAAAGAGATACTTGCACACCTTGGCTACCGTGTAATTACAGCATCAGGGGGGAGAGAGGGGGTTGAAATATACAAAAATAATCCGCATGAGATAGACCTTGTAATCTGTGATATCATTATGCCTGAGATCAACGGTATTGAAACAATCAGGCTTCTGAAAGAGATCAGAGATGATGTCAGAATAATTATCTCTTCAGGATTCCAGGAGGAGGACACAACAGGGATTATTGAAGAAACCGGAGCTAAGGGATTTATCCGGAAGCCCTTCAGGATGAATGAAATGAGCAGAATAATACACAATGTTCTGTCAGGGAATAAAATATAACTGAAGGGGCAGCATCAGATTCTTGCGGTAATTATCTTTATTCCGGAGGGTTATCCTTTTATATCCATTCTATCTCATCGATAGTTTTTTCATCCACTTTATCTCCGGTGTTAAGTGTACCTTCAGGTTCGATCATTATAATCTCACATTCCTCAGCAGCAAAGGGTTTATGTTCTATGCCTTTGGGAACAACAAACATCTCACCCTGGCACACTTTCACTGAACAGTCGGGGAGATTTATAACAAGTTCACCCCTGTTCACAATAAAGACCTCATCAGTATCATCATGTTTGTGCCAGATGAACTCACCTTTAATCTTCGCTATTTTAAAGGCGTAATTGTTAAGCCTCGCAATCCCTTTCGGCTGCCAGTGTTCTTTAATTTTTGAAAACTTTGAGTTAAAATTTATCGATGAGTGTTCCATACAGACTCCATTTTTGATGATAAACTCTCATTTATTCTCCGGGGGGATTTTTTCAATCAATATTTACCATTCATCTGTATCAGGAAATTATTCACTGAAATTAAATCACGCTCAGCAATGAATTGATTATATTTAAGGGGTTAAAGGGGCGGTAGCCCCTTTATAAGCCCCGCAGGGCTCCCTGCGGTCACAAAAACGGAGTTTTTGAGACCGCCCTTAAATAAACTATTGACAGATTGCCATAAAACTATACTCTTGTATAGTAAAAAATCAACATAATTGTTATCAGGCAGGGATTTATTGTAACATCAGAGTTTACCATAACACAAAACTAACTGTTATTATCAAAAAACATGAAATACACCTCAAAGGGTGCGGATCTCCGCACCCTTCTTTTTTTGTTGAGGCTATAGTGTTATTTCAGCTCCGCCGTAGAAGCTTCTCCCTTTTGTGTTGTAGCCGTAAGTCTCTTCATAATCCTCATCTGTGAGGTTTTCGCCGCGTGCAGTGAAAGTTATGGTTTCGTTCAGGGCGTATCTAATATTCATGTCGAATTTGTGGTAGGAGTGGAGTTTTACATCGACCGGGTCCCATGCAGAGGGGGGATAATACTGATCATTACGGTTATCCACGTAAAGATAGACTGCTGTAATATTTAAACCGCTTACCGGTGTTATAATCGCAGAAGCTGTATGTTTGTGAGCTGGTCTTTTATATACAGTATCTTCTGTGTCATATTTAAGATATGTATAACCATACATCAGAGCTAATGCTTCAAATAGTTTGACTGTTGAAGATACTTCAACACCTTTATATGTAATTTTATTATCAGCATTATAATACTTATATGTACTGTTATTATATTGAATCATATCCTTATACTTCTGCACAAAATAAGTACAATCAATAGAGAATAATCCGCTGAAAAACTCCTGATAAATACCTGCATCATATACGAATGTTTTCTCAGGATCAAGTTCAGCATTTCCGGCATAGGAATCATACAATTCATATAACGAAGGAGCCCTGAAACCCGTTCCGGTTGATGCTTTAAATTTTGTCCCTGTTAACGGGATTACAACAGAAGCTGATGAATCCCATGTCCAATGAGATCCGAATACATCATGGTCATCAATTCTCACACCTGCATTGAGATTAAGAATATCTGCAACATTAATTGCATCATGAACAAAAAAACTTTTTGTAAATATGCTTTTCTCTTCTGATATAGATGGACTGGCTGCGTAAGCTGAATAGCTGTTCCCTTTTTCGTCAAGAATATCAACACCAAGAGTCAATACATCAAAATTTAAAATATTAAAAATACTTATTAAATCCGCGCCAACATTTGCTCCATTAAATGTTGAAGTATTATTTTCAGTGGTATCTATCGCGTCTACCGGATCAACATCCTCCCTGATGAAAGACATATAAGAAACACCCCCTTTATATGTCCACCATGTAAAAGGTGAATGCTTGAATTCTCCCCGTGACGTAAAAAGTTTACTACTATAAACACGATTAGGATCATCAGCATACGAACCGTCATCTATATCAAGTTCAGAATCTGTGTAGTTCATTGTCATAGAGACAGAAGCCGTATCACCTATTTTTGTATCAATTCTACCGGATGCAGTAATATTCTGATACTCATCATCATCGTATGAATTGATTGAATCACTTCTCTTTGCTTTTGATATCCCATCAGTTCTGTAATGTGATCCCGAAAAGAAAAAATTACTTTTCTCTGTTGAATCACTGACAGATACAGATTCTTTATGAGTATTATTCGACCCATATTCACCAGCAATGGTTACCTGTTTACCGGAACCTTTTTTTGTGATTATGTTAATAACACCTCCGGATGCCATCGCGCCATACATGCTGCTCATTGCACCCTTCACAACTTCAATCCTCTCAACATTTGAAGACATAATCCCGGAAATATCATATAACTTTTCTATACCAATAGGATCAGTAACTCTTACTCCATCTATCATTAATAAGACATTACCGCTTTTTGAACCACGAATATAAACATTAGTTATCCCTCCATCTACACCTTTTCTTGTTATTGTTACTCCAGGTATTATTTCCAGCAGATCTGCAACAGTCTTCTTACCGCTCTTTTTTATCTCATCCTCAGTAACAACTGAA
>DAISJZ010000087.1:2652-14430 GCA_036821145.1 Spirochaetota bacterium | reverse complement strand
TCACTGAAAAAGGTAAGATTCATGAAGAGCGGTATATCTCCTACCTTAACATCCTTTACTCAATTCAGGAAAACCTGAAGAATATGTACTGACGGACAATTTCATGGAAATGATAAGTGTATCCAATCTTTATATTTCTCTTTCGGGAAAAGAGGTT
This sequence comes from Spirochaetota bacterium, assembly GCA_036821145.1. Taxonomy (GTDB): domain Bacteria; phylum Spirochaetota; class UBA4802; order UBA4802; family UBA5550; genus UBA5550. Next base: position 14,273 of record DAISJZ010000087.1, on the reverse strand, counting down.
ATAAAAGAGATAAGCTTTGATCTTCATTCCGGTGAGACCCTTGTGCTAATGGGTAAAAACGGTGCCGGGAAATCTGTTCTTCTCAAAATTATTGCAGGGCTTATGCCCGGTTTTACAGGTGAGGTGCGGGTTAAGGGGGAGCCGGTTCAAGCTGCTGCCGGAAGGGTCAAACCATATTCCGGCGGGAATCCCGCGATAGCATACGTATTTCAGAAGGGGGGGCTCTTCGATTCGATGAGCGTTTTTGATAACGCTGCATTCGGACTGAGAAGAATGGGGCTTACCGAAAGCGAGGTGGAGAGCAGGGTTCTTTCGTCTCTTGAGCGAGTGGGGCTTAAGGGTAGTGAAAAGAAATATCCATCTGATCTTTCCGGCGGTATGCAGAAGCGGGTCGGGCTTGCCCGGGCTGTGTGCATGGAGCCTGATATAATTCTCTTCGATGATCCCACTGCCGGCCTTGATCCTATATTATCTGACTCAATGGCAGATCTGATACTGGATATAACAGGAACATCCGGGAAAGCGGCAATTGCAGTTACAAATGATATTAAGGTGGCTGAAAAAATAGCCCACAAAGCGGCCCTTCTTTTCGACGGACGCTTTGTTTATTACGGAAGCGGAAAAGGTTTTTTTCTTGAGGCGGATGATTACTCCCGGCAGTTTATAAACGGTGATATTGAAGGCCCCATAGACGCGTATTGATTTGAATTTGTCATTCCTGCAAAGGCGGGAATCAATCATAATAAAAGAGGATATTAAATGAATATTAAGAAAGCAAAATTTGATGTTTCAGGTATAGGTTCAGCGCTTCTTGATTTTATGGTGGAGGTTGATGACTCATTCCTCCAGAAACTCGGTCTTACAAAGGGGGGGATGCAGCTCATTGATGAAGATAGAAGCAGGGAGATATTTTCGCTGATTTCAGGGATGAAAATTGAAACTGCTCCCGGCGGCAGTTCAGCAAATACTGTAGCAGGAGTTGCGACTCTCGGCGGAAAGGGGGCCTTTATCGGACGTGTTGCTGATGATGAATACGGACGTGTCTACATCAAAAAAACAACAGATTCTGGAGTGCATTCTCTGATCTCTGCCGGAGACGGTTTAACAGGCCATGCCATTACATTCATCACACCTGACTCAGAGCGGACATTCGCAACACACCTTGGAGCTGCGCTCCGTCTCTCGCATGAAGACGTCGATTATTCGGCTGTAGCTGAAAGTTCCATACTCCACCTGGAAGGGTATCTTTTTGAACCTGAGAATCTCAGGGAGATATGCTACAAAGCTATGGATACTGCAAAACAGAACAGTGTATTAATCTCAGTGGATCTTGCTGACCCGGGGCTCATAGGGAGGATTGGAGATGTGTTCAGGGACCTCCTGGATAACTATGCTGATATAGTCTTTATGAATGAAGAGGAGGCATTTGCATTTACCGGTGTACGTGATAAAAATGCTCTGGAAAAAATACCGGGAAGATGCGGTATTGTGATAGTGAAGCTTGGTGAGAAAGGGAGTATCATAAGGCACAGTAACGGATTTTCTGAAATACCTCCGTACAAAACAGAAGTAGTTAATACAAACGGGGCGGGTGATATGTATGCTGCGGGTGTGCTGTATGGTATTACATCCGGTAAAAGTATTGAAGAGGCCGGCAGGATTGGAAGTTATTCCGCTTCAGTTGTTGTGGCTTCAGTAGGTGCAAGGGCGGAGAAGGGTATAGACCTGAAGGGGATTATTTAAAGAATTTTGCCATATCCCCGATTGCTTTATTGTAAGTCTCCTCAAAGTCTAATTTAGACTTATAACCGGCGGCGTTTTTATGCCCTCCGCCGCCGTTTTCAATGGCTATCTCAGCCACATTGAGAGCTCCCTTGGTTCTCATACTGACCTTAACAGGGCCCTCTGTGTCCTGTTTAATAAGGAGGCTTGCAACAACTCCCTTCACCTGGAACGGCTGGTTGATAGTTGCTTCACCTTCAGAGAAAGAACCCCCGGTCTCTTCGACCATTTCGGGAGTCAGTTTCATGGCAATCATACGTCCGTCAAAGAGAACTTTCATTGTAGATAAAATTCTCCCCCTGAGCTGAAAGCTTGATATTGAATTACTTTCATAAAGCTGCTCGTAGACTTTAAAGGGATCAACTCCGAAACTCACAAGGTGTGATGCTATGCGGAATGTTTCAGAAGTGGTTTTGGGGAACCTGAAGGAGCCTGTATCAAAAACTATACCTGCATATAAAGCCTGTGCTGTCTTGAAATTCAGCTCTTTGCCGTAATGATGAATAATAGTATATATTATTTCAGAGGCGGATGCAGCCTCAACTTTGACATAATTCGCGTCAGCTTTCTCCTGGTCGCCCTGGTGATGGTCGATGATGAAGCAGTCTTTTACTCTGCTGCTTAGAAGCCTGTAAACAGTGCCTGTGTTGTCATAATCATTTGTATCAAGAACAAACTGTGCATAATCTTCAGGTTTTCCGGGGATCTGTGAAATGTCCTCTAAGATGTTGATTTCATTATCCATATCCATAAAGCGGCAGATTTCAGGGGTGGGGTCTGAGTTGAATATTACCGCGTGTTTCCCTAACTGTTTCATCAGGTCAAAGAACGCGATTTCACACGCAAGGCCGTCAGCATCAGGGCTTTCATGTGTTGATATTATGAATCTGTCATGCTTATTGATAAAATCATCAAGATTTTTGATGGATTTGTTCATCAATCCCCCGGGAGTTTTAATCCTTCAGTAGAGGAAATCCCATCTCCTCTCTTATCTGGACATATCTTTCAGCACATTTCCGGGCGATATTTCGCACCCTTGTTATGTAGCCAACTCTTTCAGTTACAGAAATAGCGCCTCTGGCATCTAACATATTAAAAGAATGGGAACATTTCAATACAAAATCGTAAGCCGGGAGAACAATATTTGCATCTTTATATTCAAGTACCGCAAGGCACTCCTTTTCATACATGTCAAAGAGTTTAAAATACATTTCTGTATCAGCAATATTAAAATTATAGTGTGAAAATTCAAATTCACTCCTGTGGTGAATATCCCTGTAGGAGAAACGGTCATTCCATGAGATATCAAAAACCGAATCCACACCCTGGATATATGTGCATATTCTTTCAAGTCCGTAAGTAAGCTCTGCTGTAACAGGGGAGAGGTCTATGCTGCCGCACTGCTGAAAATATGTAAACTGAGTTACTTCCATTCCGTCCAGCCATACCTCCCATCCAAGGCCCGCTGCTCCGAGGGTAGGGGATTCCCAGTCGTCCTCAACAAAACGTACATCATGCTCCTTCAGGTTTATCCCTAAGTATTCAAGTGACTGAAGGTAAAGGTCCTGTATATTAACAGGGGAGGGCTTCATGATAACCTGGTACTGGTAGTAATGCTGCAGCCTGTTGGGATTATCTCCGTACCTCCCGTCTGTGGGGCGTCTTGAAGGTTCAACATACGCCACATTCCACGGCTCCGGGCCAAGAACTCTTAAAAATGTCGCAGGATTGAATGTGCCGGCGCCAACTTCAGAATCGTATCCCTGTATTATTACACACCCCTGTTTTGCCCAGTATTCATTGAGTTTTGCTATTATATCCTGAAAATGCATGTAGATTCCTCTGATCAATTCGCTGTTTTTATAGCGATTGATCATTTTTATACATTTTTTAAAGTCAAGTAAATAAAGGCAAATATTATTTTTTGCCGTTTTTGCCGGAGTTTGAAGGCGAATAGTTTTCTATGAGAGTGTTATGCAGTTTTTCAAAGTCATCTTTCTTTGTCAGTTTAAAGAATTCGAGAACTTCATCATCAATGATTTCGAATCTCGATTTATTATTCTCTATTTCAATAAAGACAGTAGCAAGATAGACTGTATAAATAAGGCTTTTAAGATCTTCAGGGGCCCTGTGAGGCCTTCTGTGCAGTTCAATAGTTTTTATAAGGGATTCATTAAAATTCCACCTTTTGCAGATAAGCGCGCCAAGAGAACTATGGCTGATGCCAAGGCTTATCTCCTCAAGGAGAGTTGAGTCCTCTATCCCTTTAAAGCCTCTGATAGCCTTTATTTTTTCAAGGAGGTCGGAGTGCATTGACAGCATAACAATCTTTCCGATATCAGCGAGAAGCGCTGATAGGTAGACCTGGTCTGCAAGCCTGCTGTTCTCCTGAATTCTTTTTATAAGAGCCTGTGCATAAAAAGCCCGTTTATTTGAATCATTCCAGATAGCTTCAAATCTTTTATATCTTGACTCAACAACTTTCTGAACACCTGTCGCTATAAGCAGGGTGTTTATCCCCTTCATACCAATAATTTTAACAGCTTCATCAATTGTCTCTATTCTGTTCATTGTAACATAACCGGCAGAGTTTGACAGCTTTATTATTGAAGCAGTGAGACCCGGGTCTCTTGATATAGATGATGCAATTGTTTTAATGTCGCTTTCAGGATTACGGCATAAAGCCCTTATCTCCTTGATGTTATCCGGCAGAGCGGGGATCTCCTCAATCTCTTTCATTATCTCTTCCGCGACTCTGAACTGAAGCTCGGTATTGCCGATATTACATGGTATGCTCAGATTGACAGATGTGAGATTGTCATTTCTGCTGATTGTAAAAGATTCCTTGGGGAACCCGGAGCTTTTCAGCAGCATCATTGCCATAATCAGGCCGAGGCCTGCTCCTTCTGAATCGTCAAGCACATCGTTAAATGCCTCTGAGATGTCCTGATATTTAAAAGCTTTTGACACGCGGGCCTTGATTTTGTTCAGTTCAGATTCAAGTATCGGGGCGTTGTTCATGATGCTCAGGATAAGAGTTTCGTTTCTTACGCTGAAATTAACTCTTACAACATATTTTGATGAATTTAGAGAGTTTAAATATTCGTTCTCCGTGGTCTGGAAAACTTCATCCTTGAACTGCTCCATCCCCTCCCTGTAGCTTTTTATATTATTTATATCCAGTTCCTTTTTTTCAAAATAGACTCTTTTCAGGTTTGCTTTAATGGCGTTATTTATCATTTCACGTACAATCGAAATAATTGTATCTTTGTGAAAAAGGAGATCGTAATGCTCAAGGTATCTGTGGATAATTTTTAATATATGTGAATCGGTATCTGCTGTAAATCGTTTAAACTGTATGTAAAAATCATCACCGGAAGCAATGGCCTGTGTGTAATCAGAAGGTTTTGTGAAAAAGTCAGGTGTTTCCATAAATATTATAATTATTAACTCCGCTGAAATGGTAACTGAAGGAAAACCTTGTAAATCCGATAAGGCTGTTTGATTTACTTATCGTACTTTACCGGATTTTATATTAATATTGCGGAATTATAATATATCAATTATTTTTTATATAAAATTGATTTTTATTCAATAAATTCATAATCTGTATCTTACAGACTTTATAATTCAGCCTGCTTCCGGAAGAAAAATATAAACGTGTTATATATTTTGCATATATTATATGAAGCGTATTGAAATTCTTTATTTTAATTTGAAGTTGACAGCAGGGGATTCAATATATTAAAATGATAAAATATAATCTGCAATGACTGTTTTGATAATTCAGGATGCTCTCCTGCGGGAATAAAAGTTGAATTTCCTGAAATAAGTATAAAGATTTAAAATATAATTGTTACTATTATTGCAGATATAATAGTTTTTTTTACGGAGTATTCCAGATGAAAGATTTTCCAAATTTAAACACCAAGGAACCGGACGGAATTTCGCCAACCGGTAAACCGTATACCATTATGGTTGTTGACGGAAAGGATTTCCAAAGGAAACAGATTGCCCAGATTTTTGAATCGGAACAGTATAAAGTTATTGATACAGCATCTAACGGCAAAGAGGCTCTTCAGAAATATGACAAGCTGAAGGGCAAAATCGACCTTATTACAACCGACCTTGATATGCCGGTCCTTGACGGTTATGCTATGCTGTATGAACTGAGACAGCGGAAGAGTGAGACACTTGTTGTTTTCATAAGCGAGGAGACAACTAAAGGTGTTATGCAGGATCTTATCTCCATGGGAGTTAAAGATTTTATTCTTAAACCGGTTAACAGGCGACTCATACTTGAAAGGATTAAGAATGTATTAACAAAGCATTATAAAAAGACAGAAAGTTTATTGTAGGGACTGATTCAAATCAGCACAGGGGATTTTTCAATATGAGTAACGAACTGGAAGCCGCAGCAACGAATTTTTCAGAACAGGCAAAAAAGCTTCAGATTGCGCTCTATTTTACGCATGGTGATCAGGATAAAGCCAAAAAGATGCTCAATGATACCTACAGGGATCTTATTGTCCTGAAAGGGAGGTTTTCTTCTGCCAGTGTGTATGGAGCTTTTATCATATTTGTTAATTCTGTTTACATGAAGGTAATGAACTCCTTTGCGCTGGTCAGCAAATCTTTTGAACTTGCTGATATGAAAACCTCTATAGACTGGAGAAATTTTGAGAAACAGCTGGATAATATTCTGAAAAAAGGTGGAATGGATGAGGTCTTTACTGCGCAGGTAAAGGAGAATATATCCAAAAATCTTACAATTCAGGAACTGACAAAGCTTTTAAACCTTATTTCAATGAATGATGCAATTGCTGTGAACCACAGTTTTCAGAAATTTTTAGCGGATGTTACAGGTTTTCAGAATATTGAGTTATCACTGGATTATGAATCTGTTACATCCCTTGCGATGGAACTCCACTCGATTACCGGAATGAAGATACCTCCTGCAGAACTGGCGCGAGGCCAGATGGATGAAAAGTCAAAACAGGATGTAAAAGTTGAAAAAATTGAGGATAACCTGGACGGGAAAGAGATTAAACTGATGCTGAACGGCGCTCTTATCCTCTCCCCCATAAAAGGCAAGGACATCGGGAAACTCGCCGTTGGCGACAGAATTATGATCAGTATCATTGATAAAAACCCGAGGGCTGTCGATGTTGCAAAGGCTTTCAACGCCTATGATTCTGAAGGTAATATGAAACCGATACCCGGCAGAATTGTTTCAATAAAACGGGATGATTATCTGCATGTCATGGCAATTGTTGCAAAAGGTATCTATATGAAAATTATAGAGGAGGAGGAGAACATCAAGGTGGCTATGGATCCCGCACATTATAATCAGGCATCCAAAAATGACTCTGAGGATAAAGGGACCAGCAAAACAATGATGATTATTCTCTCCATCGTTTTTGTTACACTGGTTGCAATTATACTTTTTTTTGTTTTCAGTTTCTGATTAAACAGGCCTGACGGTTATCCCTCTTTTCCCGAGCGCCTCTTTTACTTCCCTTATGCTAATCTCCCTGAAGTGAAATATTGACGCGGCAAGCACTGCGTCAGCTTTCCCTATGGTGAATCCTTCGTAAAGATGATCAATGCTGCCTGCCCCGCCGGATGCTATTACAGGTATGTCTACAGCCTCAGAAAGTCTCCTTGTTAGTTCAAGGTCATACCCGTCTTTTGTGCCGTCTTTGTCCATGCTGGTAAGGAGTATTTCGCCAGCGCCGAGTTTTGCCGCTTCCGCTGCCCACTCTATGGCGTCCAGTTCAGTGGGTGTTCGCCCGCCGTTAAGGTAAACTGTCCATCCGCCCTGTTCATTTTTTTTCGCATCTATCGCAACAAGGATACACTGTGAACCGAACTTCTCCGCTGATTCTGTTATCAGCCGGGGATTCTGCACTGCAGCTGTATTTATAGATATTTTATCAGCTCCGTTTTCAAGAATAAGCCTGACATCCTCCACAGTGCGTATACCGCCGCCCACAGTGAAGGGGATATGCACAGTCTCTGCAACCCGCTTCACCATATCGAGTATGATGTTTCTTCTGTCTGAAGATGCGGTAATATCGAGAAAACAGAGTTCATCAGCGCCTTCTGAATCATAGAACTTTCCGTTTTCAACTGGATCACCGGCATCCTGAAGATTGAGGAAGTTTACCCCTTTAACAACGCGTCCGTCTTTTACGTCGAGACATGGAATTATTCTTTTTGCGAGCATCATTATATCCTTAAAATTGTATAAATGGTATATGCCGGAGAGTTACTGATAATGTAAATAGTTTTTTTATACTTATCCTTTTTTAAAATGTAAGCAATTTTTAGGTGACAATTCCATGCTTATTGAGATTATTTACAATATGATTTGAAATCCTGGAGAGTTATCAATGCCCGGTAAAAAAAAGAGCAGCAGGGATATTTTCAGGGAGTTTTCCCATGAACATATCCCGCTTATCGATAAATTCATTGCAGACTATTTTGATGCAAAAGCGGCTGATGCTGCGCTTCCTTTTATGAAGGAGATGTATGCTGATATTAAAGAATACTGTCTGCGCGACGGTAAGAGAATCAGGCCTCTTCTCCTGATAAACGGATATAACGGTTATAAAAAAGGGTTCCGGAAGACCTCAGAGATTGTTAAGCTTGGTGCTGCTGTGGAGATAATGCACTCCTTTCTTCTGGTGCAGGATGATATAATAGACAGGGCTGAGATGAGAAGGGGAGGTGAGGCTCTTCATATACTCCTTGGTAAACGGTATTCATCCGTCACGACAAATCCCCTGATAGGTACAGACATCGCTTCTGTGCTTGCTGATGTTATGTTTTCTTCTGCAATTGATATAATCTGCGGGGCTGAACTGAGGGACAGGGTTAAGGTTTCATATATGGATGTTTTCTCCCGCACTTATGAAAAGACAGCCTGGGGGCAGATACTGGACTCACTTAATACAATGCCGGCTGCTATTGACAGCAAGAGTGACGCTCCTATGATGATCTCCCTTATGAAAACAGCATGGTATACAATGGTTTATCCCATAACAATGGGTTATGTGCTGAGCGGAGGCGCCGGGCGTAAAGAACTGAAAGCTATTGAGGAGTTCGGTGTACCGCTTGGCGTGGCGTTCCAGGTACGTGATGATATACTTGGTGTTTTCGGGATTGAGTCTGATACAGGTAAGCCTAATGATTCAGATATACATGAGGGGAAATTTACACTCCTTGTTCATAATACAATGCAGAAACTCGATGAGAATGAACTCGATAAGTTCAAGGCTGTGCTCCTGTCTCAGTCAAAAAGTGAAGCTGATGTTGATTACATCAGGGGGACAATTAAAGAGAGCGGAGCCCTTGATGAAACAATCCATAGCCACAGAAACCTTATAGCTGAGGCGGAGGATAAACTTGATGAACTCCGGATTAAATCATATAACAGGGAATTGCTGAGAGGAGTTGTCGAGTCTGTGGGAGACATACCGGTCTGATTATTTTAAAAGAGTTATCACATCCCTTATCTTCACAATCTTCAAATCTGTACTTTTTTTAATATCAGCAAGTGAAAGATCGTTTTCCGGGCTCCTGTGATAACGAGCGTAATCCTCAACAGTACTCACCCCCCGTTTATAATCCTTCCTTCTTGAATCAAAGGCGTCTTTGTAAATCTTTTCAAGTGACAGTATAAGTGTCTCAAGGGCTGATTTAACTGAAATGTCTTCAGGGAGTTCAGTTTTAACGAGCTTTACTGCATGGTTCCAGTAGCCCGAACCTTCGGGTTTCATTATATTTTCAAACTCAGGTTTGATATTATCCCTCATTAGCTCTTCTATTCTTGCAAAAAGCGCTGTCAGCAGATAGTGGCGGATATAGAAGCTGTAGGTTTCAATTCCCTTAACCCTCTGTTCCTCTGTGATGAAATTTTTACCTGCACCGGGAATATCTCTCTCAGTATAACATATAGTAAAGTCTGCGGCATTATCCAGTCTTTCTCTTGCAGTGATCATCAGATCTATTACTGCAGGGCGGAATATCGTGAAATCAAAAATGTTCCTTTTCGATTTATTCCTGCTCCTGTATTTTGCCTCATTGCGGAGAACCGAGTAAATATTCTCCCTGAGAGTCCATCCGGGTATAAGCTCATTAAGGTGAAGGGATATCCCTTTATTATAGGATGAAGGTGACAGAATGAGTGAAAAGGGGAACTCAACTTTCTGTGATTGTGTCACTGTGCCTGTGGCAATAATTGAATAAGGCGCTTTCCTGTAATCTCCCGGGAATTTTATACTGCATCCAAGGCCGAAGAACATCCCCTCGCCGGGGTATAGCTCCTGGTCAGGTAGCCGCGATGTGTGATTTGAGCCAACATTGGCGCCGTACCCGATGTTTCCCCTGCCGCCTGTCCATACTGCGGCAATGAGCAGTGACTGGTGATGGCTCACTGTAAATGGCCCTGCCAGTGTTGAAGTGACCTCCCCCCCGCCAAGAGCTGAGTTGGGGCCTATAATTGAAGATGAAACCCTGCTCTGGTTTTCAGACTCAGAGTGTTCCATTAACAGTGAGTTAAACACAATTGCCCCTGAATTTATGCCGGAGCCGTACTGAATCATTGAACCTTCAATCCTGATACCTGAACCGATATCTGTTTTTTCTCCGGGCGCGCTAAGAATAGTTGAGCCTGTTAAAAGAAGTGCGCCACGAATCTCCGCGGAGTCTCCGATGAATGAATCGCGAATTGATACAGTGTCTGTAATTATACTGCCCCTTCCTATAAATCCTGTTTCAAGAATTGAACTGTTTCTGTACATCGATATATAATCAGAGAACTCAGCCGGTTTATCTGCTGAGTTCAGTATAAGCTCAGCACATTCCATATCCATATCCGCAAAGATGGGGATCGGTATCTCCCCGGTTTCCGGGCCTATCGGTATAACGAGTCCGTTTCCGAAAGCGCAGTTACATGCAGCAGTAATGGAACCTGTGTTGTATATTATTGCATTTTCAGAGATATAATAATTGGAAATAAGTCTGCATTGAAATATAAGTGCTTCTGATTCAATAAAGGAATTTGTTATAACACTATCGTTAATTCCGGAGGGGAGAAGTGCCCCGTCCTGTACATCACTCTTTTTTCCTGTAAAAACACCGAGCCTGCACTTTCCGAAAAACCTGTTCCCCGATATATATCCCGGAGTAAACCCGTCTTTTACTTTAATCAGTCTCCAGTCTTCAGCTCTGTTCCCCTGTTTTTCAAGAACTGAAATTTCGGCATCAGTGAGGGTCCGGTACTCCGCTTCAATTTTATTTATTGAATTCTTTATCTCCTGAATCTGTTTAAGGAATTCAGATGACTGGATTATATTCTGCAGTTTTTCAGTGAGTGACATAAGTTGTTTTCCCCCCGCACCCCCATAGGGGGCAAAGCTGTTTTGTCTGTATCAAAGCTTCAAGATATTTATGTTCAGATTCCCCAAAAGTAAAGAAATATTTTTTAGTAATTCAGATAGCCCTGGAATTAACAGCACTACCATCTTATAAGGGTACAGCAGTCTTTGCCCCTCCGGGGGCTGACTTGTACCCATTTGGTTTTTATGGACATGATCAGAAATTTATTAATCCCCCTATCCGGGGGAAGCCGGAATAAATTCATTCAGCACGTCAGGTTAATCGGCTGGGGGCTGTAAGAATAAATGTGGGTAGAAGTGCCTCCGGGGTGAGGGGGGTGATGAGTTTGATTGTCTTATGATTTATCAGTACACATTCAATTTCGTGTGTACGTAATATATTACTTTATCATCGAAAGGAAAAGAGCATGTATGCGGGAATCCCCTGTGAGTTCA
>DAISJZ010000087.1:0-2552 GCA_036821145.1 Spirochaetota bacterium | reverse complement strand
TTACTTTATCATCGAAAGGAAAAGAGCATGTATGCGGGAATCCCCTGTGAGTTCAGGGTGGAAACTTGCCGCAAGGAAGTTTTTTTCTCTCACCAGGACAGGTATATCTTCATACTCTGCCAGTATTTCAACATCCGGGCCGCAGCGTATAATCTTGGGAGCCCTGATAAATATTCCTGTCACCGGATCATCTCCAAGCCCCTCAACAGAGAAAGAAGCCTCAAAACTTTCAAGCTGCCTTCCGTAAGCGTTCCTGTGCACCGAGATATCCATAAGACCGGGGAGCGGAAGGTTGAAGTCATCCACATCTTTCGCGAGAAGTATCATCCCGGCGCATGTTCCGAAAACAGGCATGCCATTAAGGGCCCTGTCCCTGAGGGGAGCAATGAGCCCGTTACGCGCGAGGAGTTTGCTCATAACCGTGCTCTCTCCTCCGGGAATAACAAGAGCGTCTATCTCTGACATATCTTCCGCTGTACGTACCTCAAGGGCCTCTGCGCCGAGGCTTTCAATCATCAGGGAGTGTTTGTGGTAAGCCCCCTGCATGGCGAGAACGCCCACTGTTTTACCTGAGGGCATCGGCTGTTACCAGCCTCTCCCCGCAAGTTTATCTGTCTCTTTGAGCTGTGTAACTCCGATACCTGTCATGGCTTCGCCGAGGTTTCGTGAAATCTCAGCGAGTTTTTTCGGGTCGTTGTAATAAGTTACAGCCTGAACTATAGCCTGGGCCCTCTTTGCCGGATCACCTGATTTGAATATCCCTGAGCCCACAAATACCGACTCAGCGCCAAGATGCATCATAAGGGCTGCGTCCGCAGGTGTGGCAACACCCCCTGCTGAAAAGTTCGGCACAGGGAGCTTACCTGTCTGGGCAACTTCAAGTATAAGTTCATAAGGTGCGCCCATCTCTTTTGCAACAGTCATAAGCTCCTCCTCAGGGAGGTTCCTGATTCTCCTCATGTCATCCTGAAGAGTGCGCATATGACGTACGGCTTCAATTATATCGCCTGTGCCGGCCTCGCCTTTGGTTCTTATCATTGCCGCACCTTCACCAATCCGCCTGAGAGCTTCACCTAAGTCGCGGCATCCGCATACGAAAGGGACTTTGAATGCGCGTTTATTAACGTGAAACCTGTCATCTGCAGGTGTGAGAACTTCGCTTTCATCAATAAAATCGACTTCAAGGGCTTCCAGTATCTGCGCTTCAACAAAATGTCCTATACGGCATTTTGCCATTACAGGGATGGATACAGCTTTCTGGATACCCATGATCATATCAGGATCTGACATCCTTGCAACTCCGCCCGCGACCCTGATGTCAGCAGGTACACGCTCAAGCGCCATAACAGCAGCAGCTCCCGCGTCCTCTGCAATCTTCGCATGCTCCGGAGTAACAACATCCATTATTACACCGCCTTTCAGCATCTCAGCTAAACCGACTTTGGTTTTCCATGTTGATTCCTGTTTTGAACTCCATACTTTATCTGTCATAGGTATTACCTCTTTTTTCAGTTATTTAAAAATAGTATTAAAGCAGGTATTACGATTACCATTGTCATTGCGAGGAGCCCTTCGGCAGGCGGTCAGTGCACTTCGATTGACTAAGTGACCAGTCGAACTGCTCATGATAAACTTCGCGACGCTGCAATCTGTTCCGTATAAAACAATTTGTAATTTTACAATTTACTAATTCTGTTAAAAACAGATTGCTTCACTCCCCGGAGGTCGTTCGCAATGACGATTTGTTAAAATAGTTATATGATCTATACTATAATAGACTATATTTAAGCATATTTTAAGTGAGGCATATTAAAAACAGACGGTTTTTTTTCAATTATTTTATAGAAAATGTGAAAAGAATGAGAAGCATTCCGGAGTTTCAAAACCTTTTGCGGAGAAATATCAGTATTGTCATCCCGGTTTTGAGCGTATGTGAGAATACCGGGATCTTATAGAGAGAGTACCGGATGATACTTTATATTTCCGTCTGCCGCCGGACTTACCGCATGAGATGCCGGTATTAACTTCGTTGAACCGGCATGACAGTGAGCAGATTACAGGTTAACCCGTAAAATAGCTGTATGCCTGTCAAGGTACCTGCTTGATAAAACAGAAGATTCTTTAATCGTTATTTTTGCTGTCCTTTAATCGTACAGGAGGTGTCCTTTAGCTGCTTCGGAGAGGAAGCGCAGGGGAAGCGGAGAGAATACGGAGCGGAAAGGTTGAGGGGGGAATGCAGGGGCCTTTTTTCACCCCCTCTCCCCCGGATTTTTCAGGTAGTGAGATAGAAACACGATGTATCCTGTTTTCCCCTTTTTTCCTTTTCTGCGGAGTACTGCCGCTTTTTTGTTCCAGTAAATCTTTTCTTCGTCAGGTAGTAACTGCCATGCCTTAACAGCATCGGCAAATGTGCTGCGGTTTTCCCTCTGTGCTTCTGTATCAGGATTATGCGGGATTACATGCCTGCGGACGCACTGTGTGCCGAGCCTGTTGTAATGGACAACTTTATCCATTCTGCCGTTGGATTCAGTAAGTATTGAAGAAAGTTTAAC
>DAISJZ010000086.1:11272-14479 GCA_036821145.1 Spirochaetota bacterium | reverse complement strand
AGGCATACTTCAGAATAGAACTTTGTGAGCTTTCCTTCAACAATTTTTTCAATAACATTATCAGGTTTTCCTGAATTTTTCATCTGTTCCCTGTATATCTCTTTTTCTTTTTCAATAATATCAGCAGGAACATCTTCAGGTTTAACATACAGAGGATTGGCTGCAGCTATCTGCATGGCAATCTCTTTTGCGAGATTCACGAACTCCTCATTTCTTGCAACGAAATCTGTGGCGCATTTAAGTTCAATAAGTACCCCGATTTTGCTGTTGCTGTGAATATATGAAGCAACTATACCTTCAGTTACCTCTCTACCCATTTTCTTGTCAGCAGAGGCGAGACCTTTCTTCCTGAGATATTCAACAGCTTTATCAATATCACCATCATTCTCAACAAGAGCTTTTTTGCAGTCAACCATACCTGCCTGAGTCTTGTCCCTGAGTTCTTTTATCATATTACTGGTTACTTCAGCCACTTTATTAACTCCTTAAAATTATAATACTTTGGTGCTTTCACACTTAAAAAAAAGCAGATTATCTGATAATCTGCTTTTCAACTGTTACCAGGCATCCCCTTCTTCAGCAGGGGCATCTTCTTTAGTTTCTTTTACTTCAGCGACTTCATCAGGATCTGCTGCATCAGCAGATGCCGGTGCACCTTCAATGTCTTCGTCTTCAAAATCGATTTCAGAAGACTGGCCGCCTGACTGTCCTTCCACTATAGCTTTTGCCATGACTTCAAGAAAAAGAGCGATTGCCCTTATTGCGTCGTCATTCCCGGGAATCGGGTAATCAATCTCGTCCGGGTTACAGTTTGTGTCAACAACTGCGAAAATAGGTATTCCAAGTTTATGAGCTTCCTGAACAGCAATGGACTCTCTCTTCGGATCTATTATAAAAAGAGCATCAGGGAGCCCCTGCATATTCTTGATTCCGCTGAGGATTTTATTCTTTTTCCCCAGTTCTCTCTGAAGTTCAAGAATTTCTTTTTTGGTCTCTGCGTCCCAGGAATCATTTTCCTGCATCTTTTCAAGCTCTTTAAGTCTCTGGATAGAGTTCCCTACAGTTTTGTAGTTTGTAAGAAGCCCGCCAAGCCATCTTTCAGAAACATAATACATTCCGCATTTTTCAGCGTACTCCACTATTGCTCCCTGAGCCTGTTTCTTTGTTCCCACGAAAAGAACTTTTCCGCCGTCAGCAGCAAGATCTCTCATCGCAGCATAAGCGATCTTCACTCTCTGCATTGTCTTCTGAAGATCGATAATATGAATCCCGTTCCTTGCTGTAAAGATGAACTGTGACATCTTAGGATTCCATCTTCTTGTCTGGTGCCCGAAATGTACGCCTGATTCGAGCAGCGCTTTCATTGATACTACAGCCAATTAAGTACCCCCTGGTAATTATTAATCATTCATAATCCGCAGCGTGACACAGGATCAGAATATGATCTATCATGCTGCTGAATCATCACGGTATAACCGTATACACGCATTAAATGCGTTAAAAAAATATACTGCTTATTGCCTATTCTCAGGAATGAGGCAACCGGCCACAGGCCGATTTAAATCCATACCGGGATTTCTTAAACACCCGGTACTTTTGATAGCCGCAGGCGCGGCCTTAAATTTTACGGAAAATTATAATGCCGAGAATCAGGCCTACAATGGACGCAAAATTTAATTTCATGCTAAAAGAGAGTATTTCGAGATTAAAACCGATGGGGCCTGTGAGGCTCGATGTTATCACATGCATCTGAGGGATAAACTTAACAATAAGATTCCCCAGGGCAGAGCCGAGAACAGCTCCCAGAATCATAAATGCTATGAAATAGCCGGTATTTGACCTGTCAAAATTCATATCTCTTATCAAAAGGCATCACATTATTAATATGCGGATTGTCAAGGTATTTTTCTACAAAAGATTTCTGAATCTGTAGCATAGCCATTCAAGAAAAAACTCCACAAAACTCCTCTTTTCAAAAACCTGGAGTGTAATCTCCCGGCTGTTTTCAATGTCTTTCAGAAAAATCCCCTCCATAAGATCCCCGAATCCCTGGTCAAGAATTACAGCATTAAGCTCAAGATTTCTCCTGAAACTCCTCCTGTCCATATTTGATGACCCTATGGTTGACCATACACCGTCAACAACAGCAGTTTTCGCGTGGAGAACAGAATCCGCATACTCGAATATCCGTATCCCTCTCTTCATATATCGTTTATACAGATACCTGCTGGCATATTTGACAAAAGGGACATCAGATTTTCCCGGCAGCATTAGTTTTACATCCACACCCCGCTCCGCAGCCCTTACAAGGGTTCTGTAAATCCTGCCGTCCGGGATAAAATACGCGTTAGTTATATATATTGATTGCCGGGCATTTCTGATTGCTGATATGTAGGATTCATAAACAGGCCTCACCTTTCTCCTCGCCCTTGTGCATATTATCATAAGGAGAAGATCCCCCACCTCCGGGAGATCCGGGAAATAGAGCCTGCTGTTCATCATGGCGCCGCCGTTTCTATACCAGTTTTCCATAAAGAAAAACTGAATATCCCTCACAGCGGGCCCCTCAATCATTGCATGGGTGTCCCTCCATCTCCCCCCTTCATATTTCGTACCGGCATACTCCTGCCCGATATTAATCCCTCCGACAAAGGCTATGGAGCCATCAATCACAAGAATTTTACGATGATCCCTGAAGCTTATGTTCCAGAACCTCCGCCAGGGTACAAAGGGGTGATATTCAATAATCTCCACGCCCGATTTTCTCATCATGTCAAACATCATACCGGAAGCGGTTATTGAACCGAAGGAATCATATATCACATTTACTTCGAGCCCCTGCTCAGCCTTTTCGGCAAGTTTTTCAGCAACAAGCCAACCCACGGTGTCGCTGCTGAAAATATATGTTTCTAAGTTTATACTCTTTTTCGCGTTTTCAATTGAGGAGATTATGCTGTCAAAAAAATCATCGCCATCAGTAATAACTCTGACCCTGTTCCCGCCGGACAGTCCTCCGATACCCATCCTTTTCATCTCACGGATAAAACCGGGGAGGAGAAACCTGTTCTTCAGCTTCTTGAAGGAGCGGTTTGCTGTTTTATTAAATGCTTTCATTTCCATGATTATAAAATCCCGAATAAGACATGATAACAACGTTTTTCTTCATGAATCAAGATAAAAAATCCGCATCATAACAAAAACAAACAT
>DAISJZ010000086.1:3208-11172 GCA_036821145.1 Spirochaetota bacterium | reverse complement strand
ACCATTTCAACCTTAATCATCTTTCTCACATTCTCACGCATATCCGGATTACTTGTGAGTTTTATCATATTCTTATTAATCTCAATTGTTTTCTGATCATCCTGCGGGAAGTCATAAATTCCATTCTCCTCATAATGTTTATGGTCAGCCTGGAAAACGAAACGGAGTCTCCCCCATATATCATCACGGAAGACCTTCATCCCGCCGACTCCGAGGAAAGTTGGCGGCGCCACATAATCCTTCCCGGCATCAGATATAAGATTTATCGCCAGATTATCTATAAGTGAATCTATTTCCGGAGATGAATATTCATCTGTAACTATATCAACAAGATTTGCCCCCTGCCACTGAAAGTATGCGTTAAGTATCTCACGGAGATTCGGGATCGCTGTAAAAGGCCCGGAAAGAAGAAGACCGAACTGTTTACCTTTAAGTGTTGGAGTATGCGTATTAAAAAATGCCCGGTCAAACATCTGTTTCCACTTCGCAGAAAGATACCTGTCCCGGATCTCTCCTGCAAATATAATTATATCCGCTTTCTTCAGCTTCTCATTATAAAAATCTATAAATTCATCCTTCCCTGTATATACGCACCTGTAGTCAAAGCCGCATTCGCAGCAGCCGAGACACCCCCCTTTTATTTCTATGCCGGAGAGCGAGATGACTTCCGCATTCCCTGAAAAACAGCTTTTCATTCTACCTATCATTGCAGCAGTATTATCACCGGAATAGATCCTGTCAGAGAGGATAAGCACTCTTTTGCCTGAAGTGTCTGCACTCGCGCACGCCGCGCCTGGAGTGTATTTCTTCATATTATAATCCGGTTTAATGAATGCTTTTGTTGTGGAAGCCTTTTTCTGTACTGTGTTAAAAACGTTTTCTGCGAAAGCAAGGAGTTGTGCTCTCCCCTCATCCTGCATTATATCATACATGTCAGGGGAAAATGCGCCTGCAAATTTCATACCCAGATCCTCACAGATCCCCCTCATATAATTATGAGCTGTGTTGTCAAAAAAATGGATAGATGTAGTAATTACAGCAGTATATTTTCCGTGGAATTTCTCTTCCGCACCCCTTTCCCATATAAGCTCAATAAATCTTTTATATTGAGAGGGAACAAGGCATACATAAAGAGGTGCTCCCCATATCACCAGGTCGGATTTATCAATCTCAGAAATAATTTCATTGAATACAGTCTCATCACTTTCTATTTTACCGATTTTTTGAGAAATATTAATATAATTATAATTATGTCCCTCAAACTTCTTTTCAATATACCTGACGTACTGCATAGTTACACTTAAATCGCCTTTAGGACTCCCGTTTAAAACTGTTATATTCATACTTTCCCCCTGAACATTAATTATGCAACTGATTGCATAATTAAATAACATATGTTATTTGTCAATGATTAATACTTTTTTAAAATATGTTGTTTTTGAAATATAAAAATTAGTCAGATGCCGATAATTTTATTGACATATTAATCTTTATTATTAATTTAATTTCATACATATACTCAGAATAAAAAAGATAAGGAGATCACAATGGCGGGTTTCACTCTAAACGATATAAAAGTAGCTGCTGAGCACGAACAGCCGATTCTCAAGCAGACCATAGCTGAAGCGTGGGTAACAATGAAAAGGACTAACTGGGATGATACCAGGTTCTGTACAATAAATCCAAGTAATGTACTTACATTCTCTCAGGCTAAGAGCTTTCAGGGTTTCTTTGAAAGTGAGGGATGGTATGTGCAGATAAAGAGAGCTACCAGAAATTATTATTTCGATATTTACAGATCAATGGAAGACATGCAGAAATAATTTTTTTTAAAACCCGCGCCAGCTTTCGGTCTGCGGGTTTTAAACTCCCCACCATCCGACACTACCCCGTATGGATAAAATTGAGGAATCCAAAAGCATGATCCTTGAAGGGATTAATCTCACTGAGGAATATCTTCAGCGCAAGCCTGATCTCTCCTCACCTGAAGCAATTCAGGTAATGCTGGAAATCCTCAAAGAAGTCTATAACAAAAAGATGCCATTTAACATCTATCTTGGCATTAAAGTCACTGAGCTTAACCTTGACCGGGCAGTTATTGAGATAGATTCACGGGAGGAACTTCAGGGGAACTACGTTCAGAAAATTCTTCACGGCGGCGCCATCTCTGCTGTAATAGATCTTGCCGGGGGTATAATCGCCCAGTCTCATGCCTTTGCCGGAATGAATGGAGTGACCATTGCAGAACTTATTGCCCGGTTCAGCAAAATGAGTACTCTCAACATACGTGTTGACTATCTCAGGCCCGGAGCAGGTGCAAAATTCAGATGCATTTCAAAAGTTCTGCGCGCAGGAAATAAAGTTGCTGTTGTTCAGATGGAGATGTTTAATGAAAAAAACGTTCTGATTGCAGCAGGCACAGGGTCATATCTTATCGGATAAAAGGCTCCCCTCTTTCACCTCTTTGCCGTTATAATAGACAAGGGGAACCTCAAGTTTTGATTCAATCTCATCTACCGGTATATTGATACACCCTTTTCCGCACATCAGTTTTATCTCTTTTTCGCAGAGACCGATACTCTCTATGCCGGGTGTCCCTGCTGATGCGAATATCTGTGTTTCTTCCTTTCCCGGTTTTTCAAATGTCACGGAATACCAGGTTGTCCCCCTGTCGTCATTACGGCCCATATAAAGTTTAACAGTGATAAAGTCATCTTCAGTTTTATAATACCTGCACTCTTTAACCAGTTTTTCGTATGAGGGATTGCCGTATTTTACATTGCGGTGCCTGCTTTTAAATCTGTCATGAAAAATTGCAGCAACAGCAAGGATTACTACAAGGAGGAATGCTATATATGAAGTGTATTTTTTCATTTTAAGACCTGCTCAGACATTATTATGAGCATACAATAAAAATTGTCCGGTTATATTCAATCTTTTTTTAGCTCTCTTTTATGTGTTTATAACAGTGAAAAAAATGAGGGCTGTAATAAGTCCGGCTCTCCTTACTTTTTTTCATCCGCAAGAATATCAATATATCCGCCGTAGAGATCATAGAGAGTTTTCCCAGCCATCCATAGCAATACAGGGGGGAGGGTTCCGCTCCAGCTTATACATCCGGCAAAGGGGAGGAAGAAAACCCCAAGAAGAATATAAATCATAAAAAAACGCCCGGTGGGCCTTATGATGAGCTTTTTAATGTCTGTAACAAGGAAAAGTTTTCTTTTAATGAAATGCCGGAAGAAAAGATAAGCCTGGACTGTTACAATACTTATTATAACGCCGAACTTACTCCCTGTTAAAAAATTCCGGATAGAGGATAATGAACAATCTCCGGGAAAAGGGAAAAATTCCATTTTCAGATAATGGAGAAGCCCTGTCATGAGATCAGATAAATCCCCGCCATTTTTAAAAATTACTGCATGTCCATCAGATATTACATCTATAAAAACCGGGAGAACAAGTGCTGTAATAAAAACCATGAGTGACAATAAAGCTGAATATGCAGCTACAAGTATAACGATTACAAGACCCTTAAAAACAGGGCCCTCATCAGGCATTGAAAGATCGAATACTGCACCAACAGCAAGCTTAACAGCACCGAAAAGACCGGCGATACCCCCCTCCATCCAGAAGATAAGCACAGCAGCGGAGAGTTCCCAGTTAAAAAAAATGAATCCTGCGGTTATAACTGCATTATTAAGAAGAACCGCACCGGTTGAAACCCGCCCGTCTCCTGTTGAAAAGAGGGTTTTCACCTGGAAGATAATCGATGAAATTCTTAAAATTTTGGATATCATCTCTTTGAACTGCCATAATCATATCTGAAATAATATATAAAAAATGAGGCCCGGTTGACCTCATTTTTTATAAGATGCTTTTTTATTATTTTTAATACCTGTAATGGTCAGGTTTAAAGGGCCCGTTTACCGGTACCCCGATATAATCAGCCTGTTCCTTTGAAAGCTTTGTCAGCTTTACACCGAGTTTCGCGAGGTGGAGTCTTGCGACCTCCTCATCAAGCTTCTTGGGGAGAGTGTAAACTTTATTTTCAAGTTTCTTTGTGGCAAGCTCAATCTGCGCCAGGGTCTGGTTTGTGAAGCTGTTGCTCATTACAAAACTCGGGTGGCCTGTTGCGCATCCGAGGTTCACAAGACGCCCCTCAGCAAGAACAATTATTGAATTCCCTGACTCAACAGTCCACTTGTCCACCTGCGGCTTAATCGTGGTCTTTTTACATTTGCTGTTAGTCTCAAGGTAATGCATTGCAATCTCACTGTCGAAGTGACCTATGTTGCATACAATTGCCCCGTCCTTCATCTGCTCCATATGCTTACCGGAAATTACGTCGAGGTTTCCTGTGGCAGTGACAAAAATATCGCCCACTGACGCGGCTTTCTCCATTGTAGTGACCTCATAACCTTCCATTGCCGCCTGGAGAGCGCAGATTGGATCTATCTCAGTTATAAGTACTCTCGCACCGAACCATCTCATTGACTGGGCACAACCCTTTCCGACATCTCCATAACCTGCAACAACTACAACTTTACCGGCAACCATGATATCTGTCGCGCGCTTAATGCCGTCAGCAAGGGACTCGCGGCATCCGTAGAGATTGTCGAATTTCGATTTTGTCACAGAGTCATTTACATTGATTGCAGGAAAGAGGAGCTCGCCGGTTTTCTCCATATGGTAAAGTCTGTGAACGCCTGTTGTTGTTTCTTCTGAAACTCCGCGGATGTTTTTAACATCCTCAGTCCATCTTTTCGGCGCTCTCTTCACGCTGGCTTTGATACGTTCCATGACGATCTGCATCTCTTTATGTTCATGCTTCTGGCTGAGAACTGATGAATCTCTCTCCGCCTTATGGCACTGATGAATAAAAAGTGTCGCGTCTCCGCCATCATCAACAAGGAGATTCGGTCCTTTGCCATCGGGCCATGTTAAAGCCATCTCTGTACACCACCAGTACTCTTCCAGAGTTTCACCTTTCCATGCGAAAACAGCGCATTTACCCGCTTTGGCAATAGCAGCCGCAGCATGATCCTGTGTTGAGAAGATGTTGCAGGATGCCCACCTTACATCAGCACCAAGCTCAACGAGAGTCTCGATGAGAACCGCTGTCTGTATTGTCATGTGAAGGCTCCCTGTTACACGGAGTCCCTTAAGGGGCTTTGTTTTACCGTATTTTTCACGGACAGACATGAGCCCCGGCATCTCCGCCTCTGCAAGCTCGATCTCCTTTCTCCCCCAGTCCGCAAGTGTCATATCAGCAACCTGGTTTTTGAGTTTAAGATCCAGTTCCATGAAACCGTCTTTTGTTTTAATATTCATAAACTTCTCCTGAAATAATTGAGTTATTGCGAAACTGTGTCTCGCGCTCGCAGGGGAGCCCCTGCGGGGCTTTTTAAGGGGCTTCGCCCCTTAGACCCCATTAAAAATTCAGATTTGCAGCAAATCGATAAATCATATTACAAACCCTCATTTTCAATTCTTACTGCACACATATATAAAGGGTTCCAGGCCGTTATCAGCCCTGAACTTCTTTACTGTTTCAATTTTAAAACCGGATTGCTTCATCCACCCTTCAACAGTCTCCCCGGAAAACCCGAGCCACCTGTGTCCGAACCTGCTCCGCATAGCTTCATTGTTATGCAGAGAGAGATCCCCGAGAATAAGCCGGCCCTTTTTTTTCAGTATACGTGAAGCCTCTTCAATCCCCCTTGCCGGCTCATCCAGGTAATGAAGCACCATATTGATTACAGCACAATCAGTTTCTTCATCACGAAGCGGGAGATGGGAAAGTTCCCCTAACCGGAACTCGGCCTGTTCAGGGGATATTCCGGAAAGATTCTGCCGGGCCATTTCGATCATCCCTGTAGACCTGTCCACCCCGATGACTCTGCCGCTCTTCTGCATAAGTAATACTGCCAGCTCACCATTACCGCACCCCAGGTCTGCCGTAACAGATGACCTCTTCATAACAGCAAGAATCTCACTATTGAGATCAAGCCCCGCAAGCATCTCCCTTCTGATGGCACTCCATCTGGATGCTATGCCGTTAAAATACTCTCTCCCCTTTCTGTTGCGGTCAGCCATATAGGTTTCGAGAGATCTGCTGTCACTTTCAAAAAATCCGCCGGCCATCTCCTGGTGTATAAGCTTTATCATTTTCTCAGCAGATCCGTTAACAGCAGCCGTATAAAAAGCCCACAATCCGTCCTTTCTGCATGACAAAATTCCGGCATCAGAAAGAATTTTCAGATGACGGGAGATACGGGACTGCCCCATGCCAAGTACATCAACAATCTCATTCACGTTCAACTCATGATTAAACAGGAGACTGACTATTCTGAGCCTTGTTTCGTCTGAAAGAGCCTTTAAAACTGTTAGAAGTTCCATAAACTATATCAATATATCCTGATATAGTTATATAAATAAAACCCTTTACTATAGTCAAGATATTATTTAAAAAAACTCCCTCCTGTCCCGTGCAATTTAATATAAAAAAGATCAAATTCAAATTTACAACAGCTCTAATAAGTAATAGAATTTAATTTCAGGCTGAAAAATTTTTAACTTTGCATATAAAATCACTTCATATTTAAAAATTTTACTTTTCACTGAATTGATATAAATTATATATATACCTATACCGGAGGAAAAACATGCTGCAGAATATCAACCTTCCATTAATCCAGGATGCAGACCTTAAAGGAAAAACCGTACTTGTCCGCGTAGACCATAATGTAGTTAAAAGCGGTGTGATACATGACCCTTACAGAATTGATGCCACAATCGGTACTCTCTATCATATAAATGCCCGCGGCGGGAAGATGATTCTCATGACGCATGTCGGGAGGCCGCGCAACAAGAAAACCGGCGAGCTCACGCTGAGTGAAAAAACATCGGTACAGCCCATTGTGGACTACCTGCAGCAGAAACTCCATATAAAACTGAAGGTGCCTGAATTTCTCCGCGATGAAAAGAAGGGTTACACCGGAATCGAAACATCGATTAATCACCTGATACGGGAACTTCGGGAGGATAAAATTGACGGGATCTACCTGCCGAATACGCGGTGGTTTTACGGCGAGGAGGCGAAGGATGAGAACAGGGAAAGGTTCGCGAACCAGCTTGCGGGGCTTGCGGACATTTTTGTAAATGACGCATTCGGTTCATGGCAGGCGCATGCGTCCACTGTTGATGTAAGCAGGTATCTCCCTTCATACGCCGGCTTTCTCCTCCAGAAGGAGATCGAAAACCTCGACAGGATATATAATCCTCAGGCACCCTTTCTTGCAGTTGTGGCAGGGGCAAAATTTGACACAAAGATTGAACCTCTATATGCCCTCATCCAGAAAGCTGATTACCTTGTACTCGGAGGTGTAATCTATAACGCGTACCTCTGCGCGAAGTATAACATAAGGATCAAGGGGATTGAGGATGACGACATGGAACACGCGAAGAAATTTGTGGAGTTCGCTGCCGGATACCCGGGTAAAATAATTGAACTCCCCTATATCACAGAGTCTGATGTACCGGACGCACGGCAGGAGGGGAAATACCGGAAGGTTGACATCCGCACACTGAAACCGGGGACTTCGCTTAACTATATTTACGATGTGGCATCCGACAGCTTTGCCGTTGAAGAGGTTATTGAAACATTCAGCAAGGCAAAAACAATATTTGTTAACGCGGTAATGGGGTACACTCCTCATTTTAACGAAGGGACAATCGCACTCGATCAGCTTATTGATGAAAACGACAGCGCAGTTAAATTATACGGCGGCGGAGATACAATGCAGGAGCTGAAGCGGCTGCTGCCGGGGCTTTACATCGCTGCAATTGACTCACCTGACTACTACATTTTTACAGGGGGAGGAGCTGTGCTTAAAGCTATTGAGCAGGGGACTGTTACAGGACTTGCACCTGTTAAGGCGCTGATTGAAAGGAAATAATTC
>DAISJZ010000086.1:0-3108 GCA_036821145.1 Spirochaetota bacterium | reverse complement strand
TTGCGAAAAGTCTAATTTAAATATAGTCAATCAACATTTCCAGGAGGATATATGAGCTTATCACAGAAAATAGATGAAGATATGCGTAACGCGATGAAGTCCGGAGATAAAGAGAGGGCCGGCACGCTCAAAATGTTGAAGTCAGATATAACATACGAAAAAGCCAAAACCGGTGAAGAGCCCTCTGATGAGCAGGTACTTGATGTAATTAAACGCGCCGCGAAAAAAAGGAAAGAGGCTGTTAAAGAATATGAGGCTGCGGGGAGATCTGACCTTGCGGCAACTGAAGCTGCTGAACTTAAAATAATCGAGGAATACCTCCCGGAACAGATGACTGAGGAGCAGATCTCAGCAGCACTGGATAAGATACTTGCCGAAGCCGGAGAGGTAAACCAGAAGATGTTCGGCAAACTTATGGGTATTGCGTCAAAGGAACTTAAAGGTAAAGCCGACGGAGCTGTAATTAAAGATATTCTTCAGAAGAAGCTTGGTTCTTCGTAAATAAATTTTCCGCAGAGGCAGGGGAAACAGAATTTTCACAGACAGCAGTTACTGTCTGTGTCTCTCCTCCCCGCAATTATACTAAAGTCCTTTAAAATCCAGAGTAGCAAAGTAATCTTCAACTGTTTCCGCACGCCTGATCTTCTGAACAGAGCCATCCTCTTTCAGCAGAAGTTCCGCTGACCGGAGTTTCCCGTTATAATTGAATCCCATTGCATAACCGTGGGCCCCTGTATCATGCATAACAAGGATATCACCCATCTCTATTTCAGGGAGCATCCTGTCTATTGCGAACTTGTCATTGTTTTCGCAGAGCGACCCCGTGACATCATACCTGTGGTCCTGCTTTGCATCCTCTTTACCAAGCACTGTTATATGGTGATACGCCCCGTAAAGAGCGGGCCTCATAAGGTCAGCCATGCACGCGTCAACACCGATATAGTTCTTGTAAATATTCTTCCTGTGAATAGCTTTTGTCACCAGGAATCCGTAAGGCCCTGTCATAAGCCTTCCGCTCTCCATGCATATACGGAGAGGTTTGAGCCCGCGGCCTGCAATCTTCTCCTCGTACGCCTGGTGGATCTTCTCCCCGATATAATCCAGGTCAAGGGGCTTGTCCCCCGGCCTGTAGGGGATCCCGAATCCGCCGCCGAGGTTCACGAAATCAAAATCGATCTTAACCTCTGTGCTGAGATCATATACAAGGTCAAAGAGGATCTCCGCTGTATCAACAAAGTAATCAGCGTTAAGTTCGTTTGATGCAATCATTGTATGGAGTCCGAAATTTTTCACCCCTCTCTCTTTAACTGTCCTGTAAGCGTCAAAAAGCTGCTCACGTGTAAGGCCGTATTTAGCCTCCTCCGGAACACCGATAATTGCATTACCACCTTTAAGTGGCCCGGGATTATACCTGAATGAGATCAAAGAGGGGAGGCCTATATTTTTATCAACATAATCTATATGTGTTATATCATCCAGGTTCAGAATTGCTCCGAGTTTCTTTGCATACCCGTATTCATCTGCCGGGGTGTTATTCGATGTGAGCATAATCATATCACCCTTAATTCCTGCACGTTCAGCAAGGATCAGTTCAGGGAGAGAGCTGCAGTCCGCGCCGAACCCCTCTTCTCTCATAATCTTAATAAGGTAGGGATTGGGATTCGCCTTAACCGCGAAGTATTCCCTGAATTCAGGAGCCCAGGAGAAAGCTTTAACAAGCCTCCTGGCGTTTTCGCGAATACCCTTCTCGTCATATATATGAAACGGGGTGGGGTTCTCCTTCATTATCTCTTCTATTTTTTCCCTGTCAAAGGGGAGTGTTTTCATTATCATAAATATTCACCTTCTAATGAGTATTATTGGCATTTTTTAATTATATAAAAGTCCGATATTTCTTAAAGAGCATCGATGGAGTGTCAAGAATAAAATATTGACGAAAAGATGCGTCTGGTGAGTATTGTTTCCATACCCGTTCATCATTATATTTGATAAACTCACTCGATTTTGTAATTACAGCAGCATAACAGGAGCATATATGGAACTTGGAATAATTGGCCTCCCCCAGACCGGGAAAAAAAGCCTTTATGAACTACTTACGGGAGGGAAACCCTCCGAATCAGGAGAAAAAATTATAGCAGGAGTGGCTAACATAAGGGATGAGAGATTTGACCGCCTTGTAAAGATGTACGAGCCGAAAAAGGAGGTCCCGGCACGGATCAACCTTCAGCTTCTCCCGAAAATTGAAAGCGATTCTATCCGTGACGGAAAGATTTTCACTGATATATCAAAGATGGACGCCCTATGCCACATTGTACGTGCATTTGATGATGACTCCGTATACCACGCAAGCGGATCAGTTGACCCTGTCCGCGACATTGAAATGATCAATTCTGAACTTATTATGCATGATCTTATCTTTATTGAAAAAAGATTCGAGCGGATTGAAGCAGCAAGAAAACGTAAAGCTGAAGCCAAGCTTGATGTTGAAGAGGAACTCCTTAAAAGGATGAAGGACCACCTGGAGGCTGATAAACACCTGAGGTCTTTCTCTCTTACTGATGAGGAGAAAAAGATACTTTCAGGCTACCCTTTCATCACAGCAAAGGAAATTCTTGTTGTACTGAATGTCAGCGACAATTCAATCCGTGATACATCGCTTATAGATAAAGTAAAAAATATGCTGGCCCCGGCAGGGATAGAAGTGATGCAGGTATCGGCAAAACTGGAAGCGGAGATTTCAGCCCTTGACAGCGATGAGGAACGAAGTGAGTTTATGGCAGATGCCGGTATCACCGAACCTGCTCTTAACACACTCTCTTTTCTCGCTATGAAAACCCTGGGACTCATATCATTCTTCACAGTGGGGAAAGACGAGGTGAGACAGTGGCAGATTCACTCAGGTTCATCAGCTCCTGAGGCAGCAGGCGCAATCCACTCAGACATACAGAGGGGATTCATCCGGGCAGAGGTAATGAAATATAATGATCTTATAGAACTTGGCAGCGAAGAGGAACTTAAAAAAGCGGGTAAATTCCACGTAATGGGTAAGGACTATACAGTAGAGGATGGAGATATAATTAATTTCAGATTTAATGTCTGATTTTATTT
>DAISJZ010000085.1:0-14896 GCA_036821145.1 Spirochaetota bacterium | reverse complement strand
TACAGCCTTGTTGATGTATATCACCAGAATCCCTGATTCTGATTATATATTTAATTTTAGCTGAATTAAAGATTAGGAGAGGTTCTATTGATGGACTTCTCCTTTTTTTATTCAGCAGGAGCTTCACTCGGCTTCGGGATATTTTTCTCTTATAGATTTTATAACATCAATACATTCAAAGAAAATTTCAACTATCTCCGGATCGAATTTTCTGCCGGATAAATCGGATATTTCCCTGAAAACCTCTTTCTCGGCCCAGGATTCCTTGTAAACCCGTCTTGAGGAGAGAGCGTCATAAACATCTGCAAGGGCAGTTATCCTTCCGAATAGAGGGATTTCGTCACCCTTCAGAGGCAGAGGGTTACCCTCAAAATCTTTTTCCAGCGCAAGACCTGTGGCAAGGTCTATCCTGCCGGGATAACCTGTACCGTCCCAGTTTTCATGATGAGTAAGCGCCACATCCCGCGCAGCCTCATCGATTTTTGATTGTGCGTCAATAAAGATCCTCGCACCCTGATATGTATGGGATTTCATTATCTCAAACTCCTCCCTCGAAAAACGGGCAGGTTTCTTCAATATAAGATCGGAAATTGCGACTTTCCCTATGTCGTGAAGCATCGCTGCCATCCTGAGAGTATCTCTGTTTTCCTGAATCTCCTCAGGAGATTTACTGTGATGTTTAGCCCATAGTTCATACATTTCAACTGAGTAGGAAGCAACCCTGTTTACGTGTGCCCCTGTCTCCTTCGGGTCCCGAAGTTCGGCCATCTGGATCATCCTTAGTATAAGAGCACGTGTCATCTGGGCTTTCTGTATAACCATGCTGGCCATACTCGCGAAGTGGTTTACATAAAGCATGTCCTCTTCGGAAAAACCTATTATCTCTTCACAGGTGTTCTTCGGGTTTATAATCTGCATTACACCGAGAATATCATCACGTTCATTCTTCAGCGGGATTGTCATGACAGATTTTGTTCTGTATGTAGCTTTCTCATCAAAAGATCTGTCAAACCCGTAGGGTTTACCCTGAATTGAATATACATCCTGTTCAACAACTGTTTCCCCTGTCATTGCAGCATAACCGGAGAGAGACTTCTGTGTAATCGGCAGGGTGAAGCTTGAATAGATCAGCTTTTTCCCCTTTGCCAGACGCGCAGATAAAGTATCATTCTGGGCATGTGTAAAAACAAGGTTCTCCCTGTTCTTTATGTATATTGTTCCGGCATCAGCTCCGGCAATTTTTCGTGTTTCAAAAAGGATACGTTCCAGGAGAATGTCAAGATCCTGAACCGTGTTTATATCTGAACCGAGTTTAATAATCTCTTTTAGTTTTTCATTCTCTTTCATAATCTTTCCCTGATTAATAATTTAATAAAAAAAAGGGAAGTTGTCATAAAGTTTTTAATAATAACATTGTCTGTGGTTTTAATAAAAATTTTTCAGTATTTATTTTATAACTTTTTTCAGACAGGGAATGCTCTATTACTCCCGCCGCCGAAGGCGGCGGGAGTATATAATTCATTACTTTACACTAAAAAGTATCTTCAGGAATTATTACTGAAAAAATTTTTAAAAAAAAGAGGTTAGGGTCGTATTATTAACAGTTTAATATTTCTATCGGGAGTTTATTAATGACAAATGATCTGACTCTTTCTGCTGTTTACTTATCAATACTTTCATCCCAGGCCAGGCTTGGATTATATGACAGACTCTGGAGCGATCCCCGCGAGATTAAATCACAGCTTAATAAATCACAATGTATAATACAGGATCATATAGCAGAAATCTACGGAAGGGACCCGCTCAGGGCTTCAGAAATGATTCTTGAGAGATGTTATAAGAAAAATATATCGGTTATTGCTTTACCTGATGAAAGATACCCCACTCTGCTGAGGGAGATACACAGACCTCCGTTTATCATTTATGCCAGGGGGGAGATCTCAAATGGCAGGATGATCTCAATTGTAGGTACGCGTAATTCAGACAGACTCAGTGAGGAGATAACATTAAAGCTCTCTTCAACACTTTCAGCTGCCGGTTACTGCATTGTAAGCGGAATGGCGTACGGAATTGATCGCTTCGCGCATCTTGGTGCACTGAAATCAGGAGGGAGGACAATTGGTGTACTGCCGGGTGGTATTGATTCGATCTATCCCTACAGAAACAGGGACATTTATAGTATGATTGCCTCTTCCGAGGGATCCTCTGTTATCTCAGAATATCCTCCCGGCATAAAATCGGGTCAGAAATGGACCTTCGCACGAAGAAACAGAATAATAAGCGGAATATCCCCGGCAGTTGTTGTTGTACAGGCACCAAGGGGTAGTGGAGCAATGATAACAGCACGTTACGCAATAGAACAGAACCGTGAGGTTTTTGTCTGCCCTGGGCATGCATTTGATGATAATTATGAAGGGTGCCATGATCTTATACGTGATGGAGCAGCAATTGTTTCAAGGGTTGAGGATATTCTGTCTGTTATTGAACCGGGCTACGGCGGATTAATAGATTATTCCGGTAAAGATGAGAGTGATAATGCCGTTGAGAGTGCAGTAATCCATATTAAACCTGAATCCGTTTCTTCGGCAGAACAGAAAAGTGCAGATTTTTCACGTTATTCAGGAATTGAGAGAGAGCTGCTTGAATCCATTGCCTCAGGCAATGCAGATATAGATTCATTTACCCGGAATTCATCCTATTCACCTGATGCTGTGCTGGGGGCAATAACAGTTCTTGAGATAGAAGGAATAATAACGAGGAAAGGAAATAATCTGCTCTTGAAGTGAGCAGTTGATTAAAATCCCGGCAATTTTGAGAGCATCTGTATCTTTTTCAATCTGAACAGGATTTTAGAAACGTAAAGAATTATTTGACAAAAAGGTTTCTTTTCAGTACTTAATCCAAAACCTGTGTTTATTCTATTAAAAAGACTTCTCACAATCGCAGATTAGCAAAACTCATTGCTCGCTGCGGGGGCTTTTTAAGGCCGCCCTTACTGAAATATCGTGATTTATGGCGGCAGGCTGAGATTGTATCAGCCGGGTGTTTCTCTTTAAACCCCATTTTTAAAAAATAGATTTGCAATAAGTCTGTTATTAATTGCAGATATACAGGTTAAATGTCTCAGTCTGCGGCACTAAAACATAGCAGATGTAAAAAAATTAAAACAAAACATGTTCAAAAATTTTATTTTGGCCATGTTTTAGAGATACAATTAAAAACTGGAAAGATTGGAATGGCAAAAAACAACAAACCTGATACTCTCGTCATTGTGGAGTCACCATCAAAGGCAAAGACTATCAATAAATACTTAGGCAAGAATTACATTATATCCTCTTCCGTAGGTCATATTATTGATCTCCCGAAATCCAGGCTTGCAATAGATATTGAACACGGTTTTAAGCCGGAATATATAACCATAAGAGGTAAGGCGAAGATACTGAATGAATTAAAAAAACAGGCCTCCTCTGTATCAAACGTGCTTCTGGCAACTGACCCCGACCGGGAAGGAGAGGCGATATCATGGCATCTCTCCAATGCACTCTCTGTGAAAAACAGTAATATAAAAAGGATCGAATTTAATGAGATCACCGAGACTGCTGTGAAAGAGGCGGTTGCACACCCGAGGGAGATAAATATTGATCTCGTTAACGCACAGCAGGCCAGGAGAATTCTTGACAGGATAGTAGGATACTATCTTAGCCCCATTCTATGGAAAAAGGTTAAGCGGGGACTTTCGGCCGGGAGAGTTCAGTCAGCAGCTCTTAAAGTCATATGTGACCGGGAGGAGGAGATTGAGAAATTTATTCCTCAGGAGTACTGGAGCATAGATGCTGAATGTTCGCATAGCGGCAAAAAGTTCACAGCTTCACTGGGCTACTATAAAAATGAAAAGATCAAACTCACCAGTAAAGCCGAAGTGGACACTGTTCTCAATGCTATTGCAGGTAAAAAACTGACTGTTTCAGAGATCAAAAAACAGGAGAGAAGGAGAAAACCTCCGGCGCCATACATAACCAGCAGGCTCCAGCAGGATGCGGCAAACAGGCTCGGCTTTACCTCCAAAAAAACAATGATGGTTGCACAGCAGCTGTATGAAGGAATTGATATTACCGGAGCCGGCCCCATGGGCCTTATTACATATATGAGAACTGACTCCACAAGGATCTCCGAAAACGCGATACAGATGGCGAGGAGCTATATATCGGAAAATTTCAAGCCGGAATATCTCCCTGAAACACCGAATATTTATAAAGCAAAAAAGAGTGCTCAGGACGCGCACGAAGCGATTCGCCCGTCCGATGTGAACCGGACTCCTGATTCAATAAAGGGAGATCTGTCTCGTGACCAGTTCAGGCTTTATGATCTTATATGGAGAAGATTCGTTGCAAGCCAGATGACAGCTGAGGTTACAGAAACAATCACAATAAATTTAACCTCTGAGGATTACACTTTCAGAGCGAACGGGAACAAAGTGCTGTTCCCCGGTTTTACTGAGGTAGAGAAGCAGAGTAAATCTGAAAAGGCTGCTCTCCCTTCATTAAAGGAAAAGGAACTGATTGAAGTTTCTGTTATCAACCCTGAACAGCATTTCACAACACCGCCACCGAGATACAACGATGCTTCACTGGTAAAATTTCTCGAAGAGTCAGGCATCGGAAGGCCGTCAACTTATGCGCCTACAATTGACACTCTTCAAAAGAGATATTACATTACCCGTTCGGGAAAACAGCTTATTCCGACACTTCTCGGAAAGATAGTAAATAATATAATGTCCAATCATTTTTCGTCACTTGTATCAGTGGACTTCACAGCAGAGATGGAGGGTAAACTTGACAGGGTCGAAAGCTCGGAAATAG
Organism: Spirochaetota bacterium; assembly: GCA_036821145.1. Taxonomy (GTDB): domain Bacteria; phylum Spirochaetota; class UBA4802; order UBA4802; family UBA5550; genus UBA5550. The sequence goes on along the minus strand of DAISJZ010000085.1, from coordinate 10,037 downwards.
ACTGGGTAAAGATGCTGGAGGAGTTCTATTCACCATTCAAAGATCTTGTTGAGAATGCGGAGCACAATATTGAGGAGATGAAAGGTGTCCTTGACGAGGAGACCGATTATGTATGTGAAAAATGCGGCAGAAAGATGATAAAAAAACTCGGCAGGTTCGGATTCTTCCTTGCTTGTTCCGGTTTTCCCGAGTGCCGCAGCGCGAAGTCTTTACCTCTTGGTAAATGCCCGAAGTGCGATGGGGATGTTGTTAAACGGGCATCTACAGGAGGGAAAGGGGCATTTTACGGATGCAGCAACTATCCGGCATGTGATTTCCTTACAAGAGAAGTCCCTTCTGAGAGGAACTGCCCAAATTGCGGAAAACTTCTCTTTGTTAAAAAGATCAAGGGGAGAGGGGAGGAGCTTAATTGTCTGAATCCGGACTGCGGCTTCAAGGTTGAACTCCTTGATGATGTTCCGGCCCCGCAGGAGGAGGAGCAGGATAGCTGATGCTTGGAGCTGTTGATCTCTTTCTCGATTATCTTCTTGTTGAGAAGAACTGTTCAGAGAAAACAGCTGATCACTATCAGAGCGATCTGTTCCAGCTTAATGATTTTCTTTCAGGAAGGGTCCCTGAACCATTTATCGGATATTTTGAAATAGACACGGTTCTTGTAAATGGAGAACCTGACATCAATACAGTAACAGTAAATGATCTCCGCAGCTTCATAGAGTTCTGCTTTGAAAGGGGACTGAAGAAGTCCTCAATTGAGCGTAAGATTGCCGCCATAAAATCATTCTTTATTTTTCTCTACAGGCGTGAAATAATCAGCAGCAACCCGTCCGGGAAATTGATTTATCCGAAAAAGGAATCCCGTCTGCCTAAATTTCTTTACCTTAAGGAGTATGAAGCCCTGGTTCAGTTTGATGTAAAAAATTTTTTTGACGCCAGGGATAAAGCGCTAATTTCTCTGTTCTACTCAACTGGCTGCAGGATCTCTGAACTTGCGGAATCTCTTCTGAAAGATTTATCCATTGATGAAGGAAAACTGAAGGTACACGGGAAGGGGAGTGTGGACCGCGTCGTTTTCATGACTGATGAATCTACTGAACTGATGAAACTATACCTTAAAGAGCGAAGAGCAAAATTCGGTTCCGCTGAAGGATACATATTTGTAAATAAAAATGGTGACGGCATTTCTATCCGTGGAATGTATGATATAATAATAAAACGCGGCGTAGCTGCAGGTCTTTCACACAAATTAACACCGCATACTCTGCGTCACAGTTTTGCAACAGAGCTTCTCAACCGCGGTGCTGATATACGTGCTGTACAGGAGATGCTGGGGCACAAAAGCATATCCACTACCCAGATCTATACTCACACAACAAAAGCAAGGCTGAAAAAAATTTACGAGATGTACCATCCCCATGCTGAAAGGTCTGACAAAAAATAGAATCAGATTATAGTCCTGGCAATTATTCCGCCGCCAAGAACATCCCCTGATTCATCATAAAATACCGCACTCTGTCCGGGAGAAATGCCGGCTTCAGGTTTATCAAAGGTCACAAAGAATGTTTCTCCATCTCTTTTTACTCTGCAAGGAACCGGTCTCTGCGTGGATCTGCATTTCACAGAAGCGATTCTTTCATCTACAATAACCTCTTTCATGTCAAAAGAGTTCTCTGTCTCGAGGTACCTGACGTAAAGCTCTTCCCGCGGACCTGCAATTATCCTGTTCCCGGCTGCATCAATTCCGGTAACATATAGCGGGTGCGGAGCTGATATCCCCATACCTCTACGCTGCCCGATTGTGTACCTGTATATTCCGTTATGCCTGCCGAGAATTTTGCCCGTTGAGTCCACTATATCACCGGGTACCGGTTTTCCACCTGAACGGTTTTCGAGAAAAGAGATATAATCGTCAGCAGGGATAAAACATATCTCCTGGCTGTCCGGTTTGTCTTTCAGTATAATATTTTTTTCCGCAGCAATGTCCCGGATTTTCTCCTTGGTAAAATCACCAATGGGGAAAATGATATCAGCAAGCTGCTCCTGGGTCAGCATATAAAGAAAATAGGACTGGTCTTTTGAGGGATCAGGCGACATAGAAAGATAATGTCTTATGCCGTCACTTTTTTTTATTACGTAATGCCCGGTCGCGAGTTTTTCAGAGCCTGCATCTTTAGCTGCCTCAAGCAGTTTGCCGAATTTTACATACCTGTTGCAGATTATACAGGGATTAGGGGTTCTTCCTGAAAAGTATTCCCCGCAAAAAGGTTTAACCACACTCTCCTCGAATATATCGATTAATGGTATCTCGATATGTCTGAAACCGAATTGATCAGCAACCTGTTTCGCGTCAATTACTGAACGGTTATATATTTCGTCATTAATCCCGTTATGAGGCAGAAATCTGGCTGTAATTCCTGTAATCTCGTGGCCCATTTCTTTAAGAAGAACTGCGGCAACTGTAGAGTCAATCCCTCCGCTCATTGCAACTGCGATTTTCATTCCAACCCCTCATCTGTATAGAGAAATCCCTGGTATGTGCATCTTCTGCTGAACTCATCCTCAATGGCCTGAAGCACAGTACCTTTATGAAGCCCCCATTTAGGCAGAAAAAGAGACTCTGCCATTCGGTCACCCATGAGTCTGTGAATTAAAATGTCAGGCCTTAAACGTTCGATAAAATCGCAGACAGTTGAAACATACTCCTTCAATGACATCAGGTGAAACTGTTCCTTTGAATGAATCTGCTCAAGGGGGGTGTTTTTTATTATATGCAGATGATGAATCTTAACACCTGCGACAGGCATTCCGGAAATTGTTTCTGCAGTCTTCATCATATCCTCCCAGGATTCGCCCGGAATTCCGAGAATGACATGCAGGCATACAGGTATGTTGTACTCTGCAATCATTTTAATTGCATCTTCAGTCTGCTTGAATGTATGCTGCCTGTTAAGGTATTGAAGGCTTTTGTCGTGAACTGACTGGAGCCCGAGTTCAATCCATAATTCAAAATCCTCTTTCATGTATATGCTTATTACGTCAAGAATTTCTCTGCTTATACAATCCGGCCGTGTACCGATCATGAGCCCGGTAATGTCAGGGAATTTTACAGCTTCATCATAAATTTTTTTAAGACCGGCAGGTGAACCGTATGTGTTGGTATAAGCCTGAAAATATGCTATATACTTCGTATCTTTTTCCGATCTTCGGAAAGTGTTTTTCGCATTCAGCATCTGTTCAGTTATTGAAGAAAAATCAGCGGTAGTAGGGGAGGCTGAACCATCTTCCGAACAGAATACACAGCCTTCAAAACTCAGGGTGCCGTCCCTGTTCGGGCAAGACAGCCCTGCATCAATGGGGAGTTTAAGTACCCTGCATGAATATGCAGCGGCCAGGTAATCACCAAAAAAATTATAGGGTTTACCTGACCATCTTCCGGGGTTAAATATCTTTCTGCTTTTCTGTTTCTGCAAAATATGAGTTCTTCAGGTACTGCTGATTCTGGTATTTATGCGGATCAAGGTAAACCGCAGATACACGATTTGCTTTAACAACATTAAGATTTTTGTCAAGACGAACAACATATATGCCGGGATTAAATTCAAAATCTTTGATTATTTTTTTAGAAACCCAGATTCGTTTTTTTCTTTTTGAAGAGTACTTTTTTACTTTTTTCCATGAAACAGCTTTATAGTTTTTCATCCCTTCAACAATACGTTTTGTCTCCTCATCATCCGCACCAAGGGATTCATTTACAGCATGCTCCAGCCCCTCCTTGCTTCTAAGAGCGAGAATAAAGGGTTTTGTAATTGAGGAACTTTCAACGGCAATAGCTTTTCTGATTTTCTGTGGCAGGTTTCTATTTCTGTCCTTCTCAGATGAGGAGTTTCTTTCACGCCTGTTGCCATAAAGGGCATTATTATATTTATCTCTCATGGCTGAATAGATAATGTTTCTGCTTAAAGAGTTTTTAGCATTTATAAAACATGTGCGGGATTTTCTGTATTTTTTCTTTTTACTGTAGGTAAGTCCTTTTTTGTAGTATTTTTCAGCACGGTTAACACGGTTAAGTATTGCTGTATAATAATCAATAGTGTCACTGGTGGATGAGTTATTGTATCTCTTCATTGACTTAACTGCAGCATTTGCCCCTGCTACATCACCTTTTTCAAGAAAAAGTATAGTGAGCCTTGCCAGCTTAAGGAGTTCAATTCTATACATAACATCCTTTGCTTTATATCTTAAACTGCTGCCGGATATATCCATACCAAATACATCGTGAATCGTTTTAACGAGCATGGTATAATGAGTTTTAATCATCTCGTCCATATATTCCGGGTCTCTTAATTTACGTTCCTCCGCAGTATTAGAAATAAAACCGCATTCATAAATAATTGAAACCGGGAAGAGTAAATAGTATGAAAACCGGTCATCTGCAACAGCACCATACTCCCAGTTATTTAATGAATAACCCTTTGATGCAAGAGAGTTCTTTATATTATGAGCATATAGTTTTGAAAATCCGCTGGCGTCAAATTTATTATAAAGTGTAAGATAACCTGAATAGGTACCGGTAATATTTTTAAGAAGTTTCCGTCCGGAACTGTCACGGATCATGTGAATCCCCGGCATATTCACAAGGCCGTCTGCTTTTTCGAATACTGAAACATTGTTCATGTGCATTTCAATAACAAGGAATGCATTTGAATTATATGCATTATCCGCAACATCCCTGAATTTCATGTAGTGATAAGAATCAGACTTCCCTTCCAGAACATCCATGTAGTAGGGCGCAGCAGATACTTCAATATGTTTATTTGATTTGAGCATGTTATACAGCTTTCTTGAATAGGTTATGGAGTACCATTCCTCCGGGAGTCCTGTGACACCAATTCTCTCCGTTGTAGTTCCCCGCCATCTGCCGGTATGATCTTTACCGTGTGCAGGCCCGAAATATATTTTGAATTTTCCATCATTGGCAAGCTGTTCATTAAGTGAACCGTAAACATCATCAATATAGTTTATAATGTCTGCTGCTTTATCATAATTGTTCTTGTCTGCTTTTTCTAAAACCCGCCTGATTGTAAGGGTCTGCCCCTTTTTAATTTCATTTGCCGAAAACAGTGATGCAGGTGCAAAAAGCAGAATAATAGCAAAAATAAGAATGTTCCTTTTCATAGATTATTTTCCCGAAGTTATTTTAAATTTTTTATATTTATGAAATCTGTCCTGAGTTCTTTTTTCTCAAGATCAAAAAAATAGACATTACTTTCGATACAGCTCTGACCTGCGGCAATTACCCTGCCGTGCTTATTCATGAGATTTTTTATCTGAACAGTGGCATTTCTCCCGAAAGAGGGATTAAGCTCTTTCTGAAGCTGTTTGAATGCTTCAAATTTTACCCTCTCTTCAATTTCTCCGGCAGAGTTGCTTTTGCATTCCTCCAGAGTTAAGATAAATACGACTGCTCTGTATTTAGAATCATTTATCCACCCGGTTTTTTTATATGATTCAGAAAGGTCTTTCTGTTCAATTATTGACGGGAGTTTACTATTTTCAACTGTCTGTTTTTTCATGCAGAACTGAACAGTGAAAAGTGCTGAAACAGCAAAACATAATGAAACTATATTAATAAAAGATCTGACATTTTTCATAAAAAAGCTCCGGAGTTCTATATTTAATAAAGCGGTGCTATATAGATTATCGGAGCAGTTTGCAGTAAATTGAGGAGCAGTTAAGATTATTTATTTAAAAATTCGTTTTTAATCCCTTTTTTGTAAATTCTGTAAACTAAAACTACAGAATCATCAATAAGATAAAACTCCTCCTCAAGTTTTCCGGATTCGGCATAAGAAGCAGCTGTTTTTTTTATGGCTGCTTCTTCGGACTCAGAAATTTTTTCCTGTCGGAAGGACATGCAGTATGCCGTAATCTGTTTTTCAGCTTCACTGTAGAGGTTCTTCCTCGCTTTAATATACGCGCTCTGTCTTTTTTCGTACATACTTGAAGAGTCAGTATCCGGTTCCATCTTAATCAGTACCTGGAAACAGTCTTCCCCAAGCGGTCCTGATGTTGAGAAATCAGATGCATAAGGTTCAGCGAGCTGTGTACTGCCGCAGCCTGATACAAGTAATACTGCGGCGGAAATTAAAACTGAAAAAAGAAATCTCATTTAGTTACCCTTTATCACGTTGAGAATTGATCTGATTTTGTCAGCATCTCTGTGATTAGGATTTATTGCAAGCACCCTTTCAAAATGGTACGAAGCTTTCTGATTGTTTTTTAAATTTCTGTAGTAGATCATACCTAATTCTTCATGTGCTTCGATGTTGTTTTTCCTGATCTGCAGTGATTTTTCCAGGGAGCTTACCGCTTTATCGTAGTTAGATTGATCCCTGTAGGCGATACCCAGATTAAAATATGTTTTGTAGTCAACAGGATTGAGTTCTGCTGCAGTATTATACTCTTCAATTGCCCTGTCGAACATCTTCATTTCCCTGTATGCGTTAGCAAGGTTGTAATGCGCTTCATAAGAGCGTGGAGAAGAGTCAACACCGCGTTTAAGCACTGAAATTGCTTTTTCAAGGAGTTTTTTATCAGTATATAGCCTGCCGAGATTGATATAAGCTTTTGTGTATTGAGGATTTGCTTCAATAGCTTTTTCATAGCTTTCGATAGCTTTTATCTCATTATTAAGGCCTTCATTGGCCTGCCCGATTTCGTAGAAGGATGCGGCATCACCACCTTTTATCTGCACGGATTTTTCAAACAACGGTATTGCTTCAGCATAGTTTTTCTTTGCCTGGTTTATCAGGCCAAGGTTGAAATATGCCTGGTAGTGCTGAGGATCCAGTCTTATTGTTTTCTGGTAAAAATTTTCTGCGTTACTGTAGTTCTTCATCTCATGATAAGTTTCGCCAAGCTTGAAGTTCGTTTCAGGATTATCAGGACGGAGTTCCAGGTCTTTGGAGAAGTTATTCAGCGCCTCGCTGTAGTTTTTAGATTCAAGATGCAGGTTTCCCATATTGAAATATGCCCTGTCCATTTTAGGGTCAAGGGTTACAGCCTTTTTAAAGTCTCTAACGGCTCCCCCTTTATCATTGAGTTTGAGGTGTGATAGTCCCCTTGCATAAAAAGCTTTTGAATGCTGCGGATCATCAGCAATTGCCTTGTTGAATGACTGAAGTGAATCCTTGAATTTATTCTCCATATACTGCATCAGTCCGATTCTGTAATGCGCGTCCGGATTTTTCGGGTTCACCGCAACTGAATTCCTGAAAGAACTCATTGCTTCAGGGTACATTTTATTGTGAAAGTAGAGCCGTCCCATCCAGTAGTGGGAGTAATCATCGTTTTTGTCCAGTTCAGTGGCTTTTCTGTAAGCCTTTATCGCATCGTCATACTCCTTCTTATTCCTGTGGTTATCACCTATTTCACGCCACTTCTGCGCGTCCTGTGATACGTTGTTGGATGGAGTCTTTTTTGATGTACCTGTATCTTCAAGAGAGGTATCGCTTACAGGGTCCTGCTTTATAATATCTGTTTTCACAGCATCAGTATCACTTTTAACAGCAACAGCGGCTTCGCGCTTTTTTTTCTCGCTTTCAAATTCACCAACAGCAGAGGCGTACTTATCACGGAGACCATCATCTTTGCTGTTGTACTGAAGCGCTTTTTTATAATATTCAACTGCAGTGGCGTAATCACCTTTGCTCGCGTAAATATCTCCGAGTCTTGCTGCTGATTGCCAGTCGGCCGGGTCAAGAGCAAGGGCTTTTTTATAAGCTGAAATAGCATTATCCCTGTTTCCGAGTTTCAGTTCGCTGTCCCCGAGCCCGCGATAATACTTGCCCACTTTCGAATTAGCTTCTATAGCTTTTTTAAAGTTCTCCCTGGCATTAGAGTTTTTCCCGTTTTTAAGATAAACATTCCCGAGGTTGTAGTAACCTTCACCATCTCCGGGGTTGTTTTTGATACCCTGTTCAATAATATCCACCGCGCTTTTAACATCGCCTTTTTTAATCTTCTGATTGGCCATGTTCTTATAGCTCTCCTGGTCGCGCGGAGCTACTTTCTGAGCCTGCTTATATTCCCGCAGCGCCTTATCTATATCCTCCCTGTCATCATAAACATTCCCCAGCTTGTTATAGGCAGAAGGGTAGAGCGGTTTATTTTTCTTTGCCAGTTCAAAAACTTTTATGGCATTGTCATAATCACCTTTTAAAGCGTAGGCGTGTCCCAGTCCATTCAGAGCGTCATAATTGTTGGGGTCGATTTTCAGTATTTTCTTGTAGTAATCGATGGCTTTATCGTAATCGCCGAAGGATTTATAAAGTTCGGCTATTTTCAGCATTATCCCTATGTTCCCCTGGTCAGTTTCAAGGAGCTCTTCGTAAAGAGCGATCTGTTTAAGCCGCAGGTCGGATATCTCGTCAGCGGGATTCGATTTATGAAAAGCGAAAAAGTATAGTAATCCGGCTGCAAGAACTGCTCCTGCAGTAACAGCGGCTATTTTTTTTCTGTTATCATTATAATAGTACATAGAGTCTCACTCCTTTATTTATAGATCATCATCAATATATATATCTTCCATGGTCTTCTTCGATTTTTTTGATTCATGGTCAGCTTTTTTGCTCTCAGCCTCCCGTTCCCTGGTATTAAGGGTTGCACCGCCAAGGAGAAGGGCCTCTTCTATCGAAATTTCACTGTCAGCAGGGGGTATTTTGAAATTCGGGTCCCGCAGAAGTGCAATTACACGCTTGATGCTTTCATACTGTGGATCCTCCGGGACCTCCTTCAGAAATATCTCCCAGTTCTCAATGGTCTTCTCTTTATCCCGCATAAGCATAAGATAGGAGAGCCCTACATGATAATAGACAATCTTCAGTTTGCTGTCCAGTGCCAGGGCTTTATTGTAATTATCAATGGAGTCCGGGCCCATCTTTTTGAAGTAGTAAATCTGGCCGATCCTGAAATAATTTTCAGCATTCCCCACATCAAGATCGAGGGATTTTCTGTAAAGATTCAGGGCGCCGTCATAAAGCTGTTTTTTCAGGAGAATATCCCCTAAGTATGAATATGCCAGTGAATTTTCAGGATTTTTTTTAATTACCTCCTGGAGCAGGAGTTCAGCCATCTCAAATTTTTTCTGGAAGAAATACTTTTGAGCTTTCAGAAAAAGCTCATCCTCTTTGCACAGGCCCGCATTGTTGTAAAAAGTAAATAATATCAGAAAAAGCGGAAGTATTACACCGGTTATTTTCATTTTTTATTCCATAATTATACGTTTAATGCCCGCAGCAGCAGAAATCTCATCCGCAAGAGGATCAGAGTAGGGGTGTTTATAAATGAAAGTATCAATTCCGCTGTTGATAAGCATTTTTGTGCAGATAGAGCATGGCTGGTGAGTTACGTATATCCTTGCTCCCTTTACAGAGACACCATGATAGGCTGCCTGTATAATCGCATTCTGTTCAGCGTGAAGCCCGCGGCAGAGTTCATGCCGTTCGCCGCTTGGTACATTATATTTCATTCTGAGGCATGTTTCAGGAGTGCAGTGTTCAATTCCTGTTGGCGCACCATTATATCCGGTAGTAAGTATTCTTTTATCTTTAACAATGACTGCACCGACATTTCTTCTAAGACAGGTTGATCTTGTTGAAACATCTTCGGCGATTTTCATGAAATAACTGTCCCAGGCGGGTCTTTCGTTCATCTCTATCCTCAATTTGAATTATTCATTTAATTTTCAATTTTAAAAAAGATAATTCAACTCTTTTTTATAAGTATCACCGGTGTAACAAATGTTTCCGGTTATGAGAATAGATAATCGGAAAGCCATAGAGGATTAGAATCAGTTCTGTTTCTCAAGTTCCCTTATATCATGAGAAATCCGTTTATATTCCGCGCTTCCAGGTTTAAAAGTTTTAATATACTCTCTGAAATAAAAAATCTGCTCGGTTTTCCATCTATTTGCTGCTGTATCAGAGTTTAACATATTACCCTCCATCTGAAAAACTGCTTTAAAACAAAAATTGTCGTAG
>DAISJZ010000084.1:0-15046 GCA_036821145.1 Spirochaetota bacterium | reverse complement strand
ACACTGCAAGCGGCTGACAAATACATAATTAATAAGCCGGATACAGTTTACACAGCCAATAAAACAGTTGACCGTTATTAACATTTAACATATAAATTCTTTATACTATAAATAACTGTAACTAAGCAATAATACAGTTATGAAAACCGTAAACTTTCTTTAAAATTCAAAAAAGCTGAATTGTAGAGCATAAATTTTTTTACCGGATTGCGAACCGGAAAAAACGGGAACTGTTAAAACTATGAGTTTAAAAGACAGAGTATATAAATCAATCGGTTTTAAAATAATTGCCTTCTATATACTCCTGTCACTTATTAATCTTTCATTTGTCATATCCATAATATTTGAGAACCAGGTCGATACAATCGGGAAAAACACAATGCTCGAATCTGAAAAACAGATTTCTGAACTGATTGGAGCAATGAAAAAATTCACTGTTGAGATGAAAAAAGGGAACCTGTTTGAGACAGCATCTGAAAGTGAAGCGTTACAGCAGCTTGTAAAAATTATTGATCTTCATTTCAGGGAGTACCTTATTATCTCTGAAAAAGATGCCATACTCCACAAATCGACACAAAATGAAGAACTCCCCGAATCTTTCAAAGAGGACACTCTCCGAGCCATGACGGCATCTGCTTTTTCAGGGAAAGATTATTACCTGAGGATAGATGAAGGTAAAAAAAATGTTAACTTTTATATTCCTCTGAATGATTTTTATCCCGGGAATTCAATTCTGCTCATAAAAAAAGATATAAGCGCATTGAACAGGTCACTTGCAGATCTTTACAAGCAGGTTTCATATGTAATACTGGTGGTAGTTTTTTTTCACTTAGTTTTCGCCGGATTTCTTTACCTGTCTTTCATTCTCCCTCTTAAAAGCCTGGTGAAGGCTGCTGAAAACTTTTCAGCAGGGGACATGACTGCCCGCGTTAAACTCCCGGGTAAAAACTTCGAGCTGAAAGCCATTGCCTCCGCTTTCAACAACATGGCTGAGTCTGCTCACAACAGTATCTTATCTCTTTCCACGGAAATCGAGTCAGCAAAAAACAACAACCGGAAAAAAGAGAAGAGCACAACACGGGATGAACTGACCGGCCTTCTTAACAGTAATTATCTTAACGAAAGAATCGATGAAGAAATAGATCGTGGAAAATTATTAAACAGTGAGTTTTCTCTGATGCTGATTGATATAGATGATTTCAGCAGGATAAATGCTATTTACGGAAAGCAGACAGGAGATATAATACTGCTTGAGACAGCAAAAAAAATAACAAACTGCTGCAGTAAAAGTTATATAGCGGCCCGTATTACAGATGATGAATTCGCGATACTCTCTACCGGACCGGGGGTATCAGGTATCACAGATGCTGCTGAAAACATAAGAAAGATTGTGGAAGAAAACAGTATTGTGACACCGGATGGAAATTTTTCAGTAACAGTGAGCATTGGAATAGCTACATTCAATCCGGCTGAACAGGAACTGCAGTTGAATCCGGAGAATATATTCAAGTCAGCTTTGTCAGCACTTTCAAAGGCTAAAGCCGGAGGAAAGAACAGAGTTGAATTCAGATAATAAATCTATCTCATCACTTAAAGATAAATCCTTTAAGATCTTTATGGTCTTTATACCGATGCTCATTGCCGGATATCTTTTTTTCGTAAATAAGATTGTAATATCCATACGCCTGAATGAATTGAAAACATACCTTCAGGAGACTGATAAAAATGAAGGGGGCATCGATCATATTGCCCTTATTGCGACATATGAGATACATAAAAAAATCTACGAGGAAAGAATATCTCAGGATGATGCTGACACGGCCGAAAACAAAATCAGCTCACTCTCTCTCCCTATCAGGCATGCCCCTGAAGAATCCGGAGATATCAGCAGTGCAATTAAACTCCCTGCACTTTATATAATAAATTTTAACCGCAAAGTTCTCGGAAAACCTCCAGTAAATTTTCATAGAAGCAATGACAGGGAGTTCAAAGTGCTTGATGAAGCATATTATTATGAAAGAAATTTTATGTTTAAACATGCAATAGCCCGGTATGATAAAGCTCTCGAAAGCCGCAATTTCAGCTCAAGCTACAGGTCAAGCATACTTCTACGGCAGGGTTACTGTTACGCCCTTACGGAGGATCATAATATGGCGATGAAGAATTACAATACAATTATAAAAGATTACAGCCAGGAGAGCAGCGCAATAACCGCATCCATCCTGATAAGATATCTTGAAGGTTTTTCTCTTGCAAGAGAGAGAGTGCTTACCGGAGAATCTGACCCGGTTTTAAAAAGCCGCAAACTGGTGAGCCTCCTTGCATATAAACAAGCTCTTAAGATAATTGAAGATTTTGAAAATAAAGCATCACAGTCTGAACTGCCATCCATTCAATATTTCAAAGCAAGATGCTATAGTGGTCTTGGTGAGCCTCAGAAAGCTGTTGAAAACTACCTGAAGGTTATCACTTCTGCACCAGCTTCGCCTTACGCAAAGTATTCCAACAGAAAAATCTACATGATTGGAAAGTCAGCAGGCGGGGATAATAAGATAGTTGAGTTGTCAAAAAATATCAACAGTAGACTGAACGACCCGGTTCTTACTGAATTTATTACTACAGAGAAAGATACCTGTTCGAATGATATACCTATAGCATCTGATGTAATTACAGTCAATATACCTGATGGCCTTAAAGACAAAGTTCAGAAACTTACCAGTACTGGTGTTCAAAAGACAGAAACTCTTCTTATAATTACCACAAGCGATGGAAACAGATTCATCGGGAGACTCATAGAAAAAAACATTGACTATATTTCTTTAGAGACCAGCATCGGGAGAATAGATGTAAAAAGGGACAAAATTACTAAGGTTACTGAACAGGAATGACATGCGCTTATCCCGTACACTGGCGGTTATATTAATAACTGCCGCTATAATATCCCCGGCGCTTTACGCTGATATAGTTATTACAAAAGACGACATGATTCTTAATGGTAAAATCATTGAGGACAAAAAACCTGCACACATTATATTCGCCAACTATCATGGCACATTTACAATAAAATATAAAATGATAAAGAAGATCCACAGAACTGAAAGTTTTGAGGATGATATAGGAATATTCAGGGATATGGGAAAAGAGGTCAGTGAGACGGAGATAAAAAAGAATTACATTGCCGGAGAGGAAAAGCTTGAGAAACTTTTACAAAAAGAGGAAAAGAAAAAACAATCACCAAACCGGGATACTGGATCTTTTATTCTTATGTTTGATGCTTTCTGTGATAAAAACTTCGGTAAACTGGATTCAGTTCTCCCCTACAGCGCCGGTGCAGCTTTATCCGCTGAATTTAAGATTGATGCTTTAAAAAAATATCAACTCCACGGAATTGACAGTGAAATTGTTTTTTATTATTCCTCCAATGATGACAGGAGCATCAAGGGACTGAATACATCAGCAGGTCCGCTATGGCAGATACCGGTCACATTATACAACTATAGTCTAAATTTTAATATTTCCGCTCTTATGGGGGGGGGATGGTACGCTGTAAAAAACGATGAAACCGCGAAGGAGGCTTCTTCTGTTAAGTGGAACCTCGCAGTTCATGCAGGCCCCGTTTTCAGATTCGATTCTGTTGTAATATCAGCTCAGCTGCGGCTGAACTATATTCATGACGGGACTGCTCCGATGAAAGGGGCCGGTTTAACCATTGGTGCAGGGTATGCTTTTTAATAATAAAATAATTATTATACTAATATTCATCATGATTGCATTTACAGGATGCGGTTCTGAATTTGAAACATTACTGGATGGTAAAACCTCAACCAGGAATTATACATTTTCATGGAATGAGTTTAGTGGAATCTACTGGTCAGAAGCCGACGGGACCATACATAGAATTAATTTTAACGGCACCGGGGAGGAGATACTAAGAGTATCATCAAACATTCCCCTTGACATTGCAATTGATACAAATAATTCCCGGATTTTCTGGACAGAGTACACAGGCTCGGCGTACCGTATATGCAGGGGAGGATTTAATGAGGACGATACAGTTGTTGTATACACCTCAAGTTATGGCCCAACCGCAATTGCTATCGATAATTCAGCAGGAATCATTTACTGGAACGAATATCAAACAGCTTCCAATCATCATGATATATGGAGATGTAATATAACAGATGAATTATTAACAGGAACGAAATGGTTCAATGAACTGGCTAATAACAATAATTATACATACTCTATGTGTATCAGTACAACCGGAAATTTCTATATAACAGCAAATACATATTACGACACAGGAATAACCCTCGGAAGCAACAATGCGGGATCGCCATACCTGGGCACGACTGCATTATCGGATTCAGATAACTTGATAACTTCTCTTAACGGACCAACGGCAAATTCCGTGCCGTTTAAAGGTATAGCAACCGATGGCACTTATATTTATTTTGCAGCTAACACAAATCATGGCACCTGGCCGAAACGGATATCACGTGCCGGGTTGGATCTTATAGTCAGCGATGAAGGCTGGCTATACCAGAATGTTTCGGATATTCAGAAGATTACTATTGATCTTACGAATCACAAAATATACTGGACATCTCAGACAGACAAACGCATTTACCGCGCTGATCTTAATGTTGCAGCACCTAACGGTACCGCTGAGCTATTTATAACACTGGAAAACACTCCTACCGGAATCTGTATTTCACAATGATCACAACCGGTTCAGGAAAAATACTTTTTGAGAAACTCATCCAGCGGCAGCGGGCGGGAGAAATAATATCCCTGAAAATTATCGCATCCGATATTTTTAAAAAATTCGACCTGTTCCTTTTTTTCAAAACCTTCAGCAACAACTTTAAGTTTAAGAGAATGAGCGAGATTCATGATGTGCGATGCAACAGCTTCATTTTTAGGATCACCGGGTATTGACTGAACAAAAGCCATATCAATCTTAACAATATCAACCGGGAGCTTTGACAGGTATGATAGAGATGAGTAACCTTTACCGAAATCATCTATTGCTATTTTAAATCCCTTTTCCTTAAGGTTCAGTATACTCTGCCGTCCTGTTTCAAAATTTTCAATAAGCGTATTTTCGACAACCTCAAGTGTTATCTGAGACGGATCTATACCGTGCTGAACAGAAAACGAAAAAAGAAAATCACTATATGCGGGATTTACAAGCTGGTTTGAGGAGAGATTTATACTTATGCCGAACCTTTTATTTATGCGCATCTCCAGGTCATGAAAAGCCTTGCGTATAACCATATCATCTATATCTTTAATAAGTCCGGCTTTCTCCATCAGGGGGATAAACTCTCCAGGCCCGCCGATTGCGGGGTCTGCATTTGTACAACGCAGAAGTGATTCCGCATATACAAGATTCCCCTCAGCGTCAACAACCGGCTGATAAAACAGTTCGAACTGATCGTTGCTTATACTTGCCCTCAGCAGGCTTACAATACCGATTCTCCGTGTGGTATGTTCAGCCATCTCCCGTGAAAACACCCTGTATGTATTTTTGGTCTCTTTGGCATTGCGTATAGCGCTATATGCATTAGTCAGTACAGAGTTTATACTATCACCGTCGCGCGGTATCCGGATTATACCGATACTCACAGTCACGACATGGGACACTCCTCTTACATTGAAAGGGTTACGCATAGAAGATATTATCCTGCCTGCGATAATTCCCGCCTCTTCATCAGACATCGCATCCTTTAATGCAAGGACGAAATCATCTCCGCCGATCCTGTAGAGCCTGCCGTAAGATAAAAATAATTCAAGCAGTCTGCCGGAGAATAACTTCAGTATCTCATCTCCCGTTTTTTCCCCGAATGATTCATTAATATTCTGAAAATCATCAATATCAATAAATATCAGGGGGAGATCGCTTTCGCCGGATAATTCAATCTGAAGATCATTTATAAAGCTGTTTCTGTTATGAAGGCCGGTATCCTTATCTTCGTAGAGAATGCGTTTAAGGTCTTTTTCAATGTTAATAAATTTCTTTGCATTATCAACCAGTATATCTATAAGGCTGAAGGTGTTCAGCAATAATAGTATTGCAATACCTGTACTCATATAAGGTAAATATAAATTTATAAAATTCGAATTGCCGCTGAAAAACAGTATATCGAATAAGCTGCTTAATATAAAGTAGGCCATGATAATGAGGGAAATATATATCTTTGTGACAGGGTAAAGAACCCTGTTATGAATTTTCGAATAATAAATCGCGGCAATAACATAAATAATATAAAAAGCCAGAACTATATTTTTTAGAAGGAGAAGCGGTGTAATCCCATGTATAATGCCTATTGTACGATAATTTATCTTTACGCCTGCTTCCCCTATCATTAATTCAGGGCTGTATAATGAAAGTGACAGAATCACAATTGAAAAAACAATGGCTGTTACGAAAAGAATTTTATTTAATCTCAGCAATCTGTTTTTCAATACAAGGAGCCGGTCCGCGGTGAATGGCATTGATATCACAAACAGTAAAAGAGAGAGCTCTCTTATTAAAATAAAAACCCTCGCAGCACCATTATCGCCGGTAAGCATATAATTAAGAACAGCGGCCGTATCCCCTGTTACGTAAAGCAGCGCTGATGTGCCCACAAGAATATGATTTATAACCACTTTTCTGCCGGTTATAAAATAGATATATATAAATTTTACAAAAGAATAAAATGTAAATCCTGAAAGGAATATGGAGATACATATATACGCCAAAGGGATGTTATTCCAGCTATTCATCGGAAAAATGATCTGTGTAAAAAGGCCTGTGTCAAGAAAAATATCCCTGCTGATGAACAACAGCCAGTACATTCACAGATTCTAAATCTATTGACAAATAACCCCTTTTTTTTAAATGTTCATCAATATTAAACTCAGGAAACAGATTATGGAAAATGGAATAATATCATATTCAGATAAAAAACTAATAGTCCCGGACAGGCCTGTAATACTTTACATCGAAGGTGACGGAATCGGCCCTGAGCTGTGGCAGGCGACACGTCCTGTGCTTGATTCTGCTGTGCGCAAAGCGTATAACGGCAGCAGGGAGATAGAGTGGAAGGAAACTCTGGCCGGGGGTAAAGCTTTTGAAAAGACCGGGGAATACCTCCCTGCTGAAACCATAGCAGCGATCGGAAAATATAAAGTTGCGATAAAAGGGCCGCTCATGACTCCGGTGGGCGGAGGGATAAGAAGCATAAACGTTGCACTCCGTCAGAAATTCCATCTTTACGCTTGCATCCGACCTGTTAAATATTTTAACGGTGTTCCAAGCCCGGTTAAAAATCCTGATGCTGTAGACATGATAATCTTCAGGGAGAATATGGAAGATCTCTATTCCGGTATAGAATGGAAATCAGGCACCGGGGATTCCGCGAGGATACTCTCTTTCCTTAAAGAGAACATGAACATTTCACTTCCTGCTGATTCAGGAATTGGTGTTAAACCTATAAGTGAATGTCATACAAAAAATATTGTCCGCAAAGCTATGGAGTACGCGATTGAACATCATCGCAAATCAGTCACAATAATGCACAAAGGAAACATCATGAAATTCACAGAGGGTGCTTTCCGTGACTGGGCATACGAAGTCGCACTTGGTGAATACAGAGAACATGTAATAACTGAAAAAGAACTCAATGCCGGTGCAGATTCATCAGGTAAAGTAATTGTGCGTGACAGGATTGCTGACAACATGTTTCAGGAGATTATAATAAAACCTGCAATTCATGATGTAATAATCGCGCCGAACCTGAATGGCGATTATATCTCTGACGCGCTCGCAGCACTGGTGGGCGGACTCGGCATTGCACCCGGCGCGAATATTGGTGATGACTACGCAATCTTTGAAGCTACACACGGCACAGCGCCTGACATTGCGGGCAAAGATATGGGGAATCCCGGCTCGCTGATACTCTCAGGTGAGATGCTGCTGCGGTTCCTCGGATGGGATAAAGCTGCGGAACTGGTGCTGAGCGCTTTTGAAAAAACGATAAGTGAAGGCAGAGTCACGGGAGATCTCGCAGCGCAGATGTCCGGAGTTAAATCTTTAAGCTGCTCAGAGTTCAGTAAAGCTGTAATAGAAAATATCGGATAGCATCAGAAGATCCGGCTCTTCATCGCAAGCGGGCGTGCCGGATCTGTAACGGCATTTATCTTCACAGCATAGGATGTCCGTGCCGCTATATCCTCATCAGTTATAAGATGAACATCAAGGAGTCCGCCGGTACTGTACCCTGTACGGAGATAGTTCATCTCCGCAAGGCTCAGGCTCCACCCTTCAAGCCATAGAAGAAGTCTTTCGCGTTGTTCCATGGTGCCGGTGAAATGCAGAAGCAGGTCAAGATCGCTGCATGGCCCCGCTGTTCCATTAACAGTTGAACCCATAACATAAACCCCCTTTACACCGAAACGTGAAGGTTCAAGCTGCGCTGCTATCTGCTCAGCCATATGCATACGCCAGCGCCAGAAATCATCAGACTGAGGTTCAACCTGTTTCGGTTTAATAACCCCGGATTCAACTGAAACTGCCGCTTCGGTAAAATAAGCCACGGCCTCACCAAGATCGGCATTGAGAAGAATTTTCAATATTTCTCCCCCTGTGCGCCTCGGCACATCTATCACCCGTATAACATCTGAAAGGTGATCATACTCCGGTAAAACATCCGGGAGCATATTATCTGAACCGGTTAAGAAAATCTCGTTATATAACACCTCCCTGTCCTCGGGGTATAGAGGTATATAACGGATTCCGGTTTCAACAAGATCCTGAAAAAAATGAGTACCAAATGAAAGTTCAGGTGAATAAGCACCCTTTCTCGTTGAAATCTCTATAAGAACAGCGGTGTTGCAGATGTCAGCATAGGTGACCTGCACCCCTAACTTTATATCACCCCTGCTCCCCCAGCGCCCGGGCCCCATGAGTATAAACTGTTTTTTTGGTAGTATTGAATTAAGCCTGCCGACCGCTATCCCCACCTCGGCAAGCAGTGTACGGTTTTCAAGCTCACTGTATTTAGCAGGATTAACCCATACAATATGAGTTATATCCTGCACCCGTCCGTTCGAAATAAATCGCTTCGCATTAAAAAGTATTTTGTTTTCCTCAATATCATGAGGTATTGCACTTGGAGCAGCATCAACGTCAGAATTCTGCGGCCTGCACTGAAGCAGATAGAAATTATTTCCGTCAGAGGCAAACTCAATATCTACCGGCATGCCGAATCCCTCCTGCAGAGTCTGAACAATGGCATGCACCTGTTTCACAAACGGCGTCCTTGTTATAACTCCCTCAAATGTCATAAGGAGATCATCTTTACTGCAATTCAGATCAAAACGGGACGACGTATATATATGCCCGTCTCTGTACACTGATACCATCTGGTGGATATTCGGAATCTCTTCGCCGTACTCTTTCAGAAGTTCCGACAGTGGGATTGTTTCAAAACAGTTTTTATTCAGATTGATCACATCAATCCATGATGGGGAGTAGTGCCTTATTTCCTCGGGGCTGACATTTACCCTGAGCGCAGGCTGTCCCGGAGATATCATCACAGGGTAATCATTGCTGACCCTGTCAACCGCCCTTGTACCGAGGCCCGGCACAAGGCGTATGAGCCCGTCTTCACGCTTGAGCCTTGGTGACCAGCGGAACTCATTATTGCTGAAGGCTATACCTGCAAAGGCCGGGAAAAAATATCCCCCCGCTTTTACCCCCACAACCTCCTGTATCATAATCCCCATCTCTTCATGAAGATCGATAAGCCCCCGTTCCGACCGGTAAATTATAGGATCAGGTGCGAAAAGTGATGCGTAAACTTCAGAGATCGCGTCCAGCAGAGCATTAAACCGTGTCTCCCTGTCACCCTGATTGGCAAGGAAAAGACTTTTATATTTCCCTGAAAAAGCTGTGCCCACCCTGTCCTCAAGAAGGCTTGAACTGCGGACAATAATCGGATTCTCCCCCAGTTCATCAAGTGCGCTCAATATACCTTTTTTAATTTCAGATGGGAAATGAGCATTCTTGAAAAGCTGAATAATGTTGGGGTATTCTATCCGTATCTGCTCAGGATCTTTGTACTTCTGTTCATTAAGCTCTTCAAGGTCATTATAACGGAGAAATTCAGTGAGAGAATCTGCGGTGATGTACCATGTCGCGGGAGTCCGGACATTATTAAAAAGATCGCTCCCGTCAGCTGCCTTAAGTAATATGTGCTTTGCCATGAAAAGACCGGCGCTCTTACCGCCAAGCTTGCCGTTGCTTCCGGCATGATGAATTATCCGTGTAGTAAGTTCGAAGAAGTCATTTACCTCAAGATGCTTCTTCGCGATATTTATAAAATCGGTGCTGTCTGAAAAAAATCTGCGGATAAGGGAAATTCTGAGCCACTTCTCCGTGGAAGCGGCAAGGGCCATATCACTACCGGTCATAACCCGATAGCGCTGTATGGCATCAATTATTTCATTCAGTCTCGCGCTGCCTGAATCGATTGTCTTAACAAGGAAACCGGTTTTATTTTCGTTAATCCATTTCTGGATACATGACATGATCTCATTGTCGCTGAGGTTTTTTGAAGCAGTTATAAAAACCTGGTCGCTTGTCTCAAGTATACGGTCCCTTGACTGCTTCAGGCTCGGGCTGTTTGATTCAATCAGATTATCCGCGTCACTGCGGGTAAAATCAGAACCATATTTATTCAGCAGGAGTTTTGCGTCCTTTATCCCGTTCCAGAAAAGATGGTAAATCATTTTTCGCGCCATAAGATGATAAAGGTTCTCATCTGTCCTTCGGAGGAGCCCGGTTATGACCATCCATTCACGGTTAGTCTTGTCCGTTAGATCTTTCCCCGCATTTTCGAGTTCACGAAAGAGGAGTTGAAGTTTGCGGTGAAAAATCGTCTGGCTTATGCGGTCAGCAATAGTGGCAATGAGCTTGCGCTCTTTTTCAAGAAAATACCCGGTTTCAGAGGGGGTGACTTCCTGTGTGTATGATACTTCAATAAAGCCTGTAACTTTCTCTTCAATTCTTATTTCAGCAATATCAGCCCATTCTGTAGGAGTGTAACTCTCCTTTTTATATTCTATCCCCTGAAACAGGATGCGGGCCTGGCATATCTCCGGATACTGCCAGCCTGACGGAATTATATCAATAATCGACATGAACATGTCATGGAGTGAGCCGTTGTAGCAGGAGAGTATTTCTTCAACCTGATACAGACAGTTCAGCTCCTTTGCACGTTCACGGAGTATATTGATAAGCTGGTCTTTCTGCAGATTGGAATCAGTCATAACCTTTAACTGTACCTGACAGAAAAATATCCCTCAGATATCCTCTATCGAATTTTATTGACTACACCCATCCTCTTGATTTAACAGCTTTTGCAACCCTGTCAATAGCTATAACATAAGCCGCATCACGCATATAAAGTTTTTTACTCCTTGCGAGATCGCTTACCGCAAGAAAAGCGTTAGTCATCTTATTATCAAGTTTATCAAGGACTTCCTTCTTATCCCAGAAATAATTCATGTTACACTGAACCTGTTCAAAATAGCTGCAAGTAACACCACCCGCATTTGCAAGAAAATCCGGAATCATGAAAATATTGCGGCTTTTAATAACTTCATCCGCTTCGGGAGTTGTGGGGCCATTCGCTCCTTCCGCTATAAACTTAACGCGTGAATGAATTTTATTAACATTATCCTTATTAATCTGATTTTCCAGAGCTGAAGGGAGAAGAATATCCACTTCCTGCTCAAGCCATGCGTCACCCGGAAGCTGTTCGTAGCCAAGGTCGCGCGCCTTGTTCTTCTCGATTCCGCCGAACTTGTCTGTTATTGAAAGGAGTTCGTCAACATCGATTCCGCTCTTCTTTCTGAATGTATAGGATGTTTTATCTGCCTGGTCCCAGCATGAAACGCAAACCACCTTCCCCCCGAACTGATCATAAAGTTTTGCCGCATACTGAGAGACATTACCGAATCCCTGGATACTTGCTGTAGTTCTTCCCGGTTCAACATTATGTTCGCGCAGGGCTTCTCTTAATGTGTAGATAACACCGAATCCGGTTGCCTCTGTACGGCCAAGAGATCCGCCCATACCCACGGGCTTACCTGTTATAAAACCGGGGAACTTCCCGCCATGAATTGCCTCAAACTCATCCAGCATCCAGAGCATATGCTGTGAGTTGGTCATCACGTCCGGTGCAGGGACATCAAGCACCGGGCCGAGATTCCTTGCTATCTGTCGCACCCAGCCTCTGCATATCTGCTCCTGCTCACGGGCACTGAGATGATGAGGATCGCATACCACTCCCCCCTTACCTCCGCCAAGAGGAATATCCACAACTGAACATTTCCATGTCATCCACATAGAAAGGGCACGTACAGTATCAACTGTTTCAAGAGGATGGAAACGTATACCACCCTTTGCAGGGCCGCGCGCGTCATTGTGCTGTATTCTGAATCCTTTGAAAACCTTTACGCTGCCGTCATCCATGTGAACCGGGATTGTAAACTGGTACTCTCTCATCGGCTGTCTTAATAATTCTTTTACGCCATCCTCCAGTTCAAGCATTGATGCGACACTGTCAAACTGGTTCTGGGCCACATGAAACGGATTGTAGGATTTTGATTCCATATAATTAACTCCAGAGTAAATTAAATTTTTAATATCATTTTTTGAAGGTAGAGTCCGGCAAAAGATACAATAATGTAACTTTTTTCATTTTCAGCGGGATTATATACCCGCAATGTTAAAACATTTTTGTATATATTACAGAAACGTAATTTTAATTTGCAATAATAATTTATTTCTCCATAACGTATTTAAATCTTTTTATGAAAAAAATTTATTCATGTGCAAATGAACCGGTATCTATTGCAGAATAAAACCATCAGGCAGTTGTTGCGGAAAATAATTTTGCAGGATTAATAAAAAAAGCCCCGGAATAGCACAACTACTGCCGGAGCTCTTTTTTTTTAATATAAACTATATGCTACATATGATGAATATACTGCTCCACAAGCTCCCCGATCTTATCGTTTTTGCCGTAAAGCTTTTCGCTTAAGCCC
Organism: Spirochaetota bacterium; assembly: GCA_036821145.1. Taxonomy (GTDB): domain Bacteria; phylum Spirochaetota; class UBA4802; order UBA4802; family UBA5550; genus UBA5550. The sequence continues at coordinate 1,942 of DAISJZ010000084.1, read as the reverse complement.
TTATCCTTATAAGCCATAAGCATTGCTGCCACCCCGTCAATTACCTTTGGAGAGAAAACATCATCCTTTTCGAAGTGGCTCCTGAGATGCAGCAGGCTTTCAGCAGACTCATAACATGAAAGCGGCAGGCCTTTAAGCTGAGCAAGCCTTCCCTTATTCTCCTCGTGGAAGATGTTAACATCAACATAAAGTTTCTCAGCCATTTCAAGGGCATTCTTCATTTCAAGACCATGTCTTGCTCCAACGCAAAGGCCTGCGAGCAGAAGATGTATATTCGCTGAACCATCAGGGCACCTGAATTCAAAAGTCTGTCTGTCAGAAAAATCTTTCAGTTCATCATCGTAGTTCGGGTTAACCTTTTTGATCATATCCTTAACACCAACCCATCCAAGGGGGACACGGATAAGCACTGAACGGTTTCTGTCACCCCAGCATATATTTGTAGGAGCTTCCTGATGCGGAACAAGCCTGAGGTATGATGTTGGATTTGTGTTGCCGAAAGCAGTAAGAGCAGGAGTTATATCCAGTATACCGGCAATGGCTTTTTTAGCGGCATCACTAAGTTTACCTTTGTCAACGGTCGCAGTTTTACCTTTCTTATGGAGCTTCATGTGAATATGCATGCCGCTTCCCGCTTTACCTACAGTAATCTTGGGAGCAAAGCTGATATGTACGCCATGTTTATAACCGATCATCCTGATCATCCATTTGGCAATTATCAGCTGGTCTGCCGCATCTTCAATGTATGTCGGATTGAATTCAATTTCATTCTGCTCATAGTAGTAGTCACCCTGGGTGAAGTTACCTACTTCCGAATGTGCATACTTAATCAGTCCGCCGGCCTGGGCAATGGCCTGCATACACTCTTTTCTTATCATTTCAAATTTGGCATAAGGGAGCGACTCATGATAACCCTTCTGATCCGTTGCCGGGTAAAAATCATGCTTATCGGCAATTACATAGTACTCAAGCTCCCCCATTACATCCAGACTATAACCGGTTTTCTCTTCAAGATTCTTATGAGCCTTCATCATGATATTTTCAGGGGCACTTGCGAGAGGGTTTCCATCCTTATCATAATATGCGCAGAGTATATCCAATGTAGGAATATCAGTGAATGGATTAAGAAAAGCAGTTTTGTGCCTTGGAACCACATAAAGATCGCTTGATTTAGCATCTATGTAAGTAAACAGGCTTGACCCGTCAACCCTCTCTCCGCAAGACAGAAGACTGTCAAGCTGCTGTAGGCCGGTGATTACAATATTAAGAGTTTTCAGCTTCCCGTCACCGCCCACATAACGGAAATTCAGCATTTTGATTCCATTATCAGTGATGTATTTAATAAGGTCTGCTTTTGTGAAATCTTTTGCAGGTTTTTGCAGATACTGTACAAGGGGATTAGGGCTTAATGCGATATCAGCTCCTTTCTTTGGTGCCATATATTTCTCCAAATTTGTTTAAGTAGTTATAAAATTATGCAGATTTAATACATTTATGGAATAAATGAAGCGGCATTATTGATTAGTCAAATAAAAAAATGCAAAATTGCTGATAGAGCAAAAATTGTTATTTTTTACGTTACAAAATTGTAACAAAAATTTTTTAAAAAATATTCAGCAGGAATTAAATAACAACTTTGTGTTAAATATATAATTAACATTGCTCCTGCCCGTTTATCAAACTCCTTTTATTGCCGTTCTTTTCAGGTTAGAAAAAAACTTGCCAGATAAAATCCATGTTATGCTTATAATTGTTAAATTCGAGAAACATAAACAAATGAATACGGTATTCCTTATATATGAAAAATAGAATAAAACCATATATCCCCTCCCCCGGTTTCTTTACATATACACTTTTATTTATCCAACTCTGCTATTATACAATTTACGTAATAAAGCAGTTACCGGGATTTTCTGTTTCAGTGCCGGATTTAGCATCAATG
>DAISJZ010000083.1:11553-15232 GCA_036821145.1 Spirochaetota bacterium | reverse complement strand
CCGTTATTTCAAAACATCAATCTCATTATTATAAAAAAGGGATCTCATTAATTACTGGACAATATCCTGAACTGATGTTTTCTATATATTCAGGAGTAATCTATGCCTGGAATCTATACACATAATTATATATTCAGAAAAGCAGAGGAGACTGTATCAAAAAGCAGCGGAAAATCATACCTGATGAAATCCATTGCTCTACTCCTCTCCTCCTCTGAACATAAAAAATCCGGTTTGCTTGGAGCTATCGGTCCCAACATCTTTGATTATATCCACCCCTTTAAAAGAGGTGATACCTACGGACATCGTATATCCTTTTATCTCCACGACAGCGGGTACTCTTCATTTATTGATAAGATGATAGATGTTATCCTTGAATCAGGGGATATGAGGAATGAATGGACATCTGTAAGGAGAGCTTATCTTTTCGGCTATATCTCTCATATTATTTCAGATTCAGTTGTTCATCCTTATGTATTCTACAGCTCGGGATTCCCTGAAATTGAAAACCAGGCAAAGGCAAGGTTTTTCAGAAGGGGTAACCTCCGTTTCCAGTATAATATCGATAACTGGTTTATTTACAGGGACGGTACATTCACACCTGCTGAACTTGATGTTTTAACAATGGTTCCTTCAATGAAGCAAAACAGTGAGAAAGGTGTATGGCTTCCCGTAAGGAGCCTTCTCCTCGAATCCCTTAAAAGGGAGAATACTGAAATATTCAGCATAGAGTTCAGCAAAATTGAAAATCTGAAACTTGACGGAAGCCTGAACAAAAACACCTCCATCGACAGGGTTTTACGGAATATCCCTCTCTGTTACAAGCTGAAAAGAACAACAGATGAAAGGAAAATGAGGCTTTTTGACAGATTTAACGAGAGCCCCCTTACCTATTCCGATTTTTTTGTCAGATATCCTCTCCCTAAGAGGGTGGATGACGATGCACTTAACATGCACCAGAGCAGGTGGCAATATCCCGCGTTACAGAGAGGATTCCGGTATGATTCTGTTCTACATCTGATCCGTGAAGCTGTTGAAAAAACAGTTACAGCCTGGGTTGCTTTAGAGGAGATGATTTATTCAGGGAAAAGGCCTTCAATGGAATCTCTTGGAATTATAAACGCATATACCGGAGAAAAGGGGGCCTGTTATACTGATATGAAGATAAAAGACCCTGTTAAGCTGAAAGTTTAACAATTAATTTCTTATCCGGCCCCCTTTTTGCTGTAACTAAAAAAAACAGTTGAAAAATAAGAGGGCCTTATGATAATGACAGACGGTGTGAGGAGTGGCAGAGCCACTCCTTTTTTATGCATGGACTGGTGAATGCTGAAGGAAGAGATATTAAAACTTATAAATCTGGCCGCTGATAACCTGGGGTATGCTGTGTATGAAGCCTCTCTGTATCTGAAGGGGCCCAACACAAAGATAACTGTGAAAATTGATAACCCCGGAAGCCCCCATCCTGTGTCTCACGGAGATTGTGAGCGCTTCAGTAATGAACTCGCCGCGCTTTTAGATGAAAAAGAGATCCTCCCGGCCTATTTTCTTGAAATCTCCTCACCCGGAATAAACCGTAAAATAAGAAATAAAGATGAATTTTACAGGTTTAAAGGTTCACCTGTAAAAGTTGTTTATGAATATGAAGGTGATGATAAAAGGGAAGCTGTAAAGGGGATTTTATCAGAAGTAAATGATGAGGAAATTGAAATTTCCGGTGAAAAGAGTAAAATTGTTATTAAGCATAGTTCAATAGTACATGCCAATTTAGATTATTAAAGGTTTATCAAAATGAGCAATAATTTTTTTGAAGCGCTTCATCAGATTGCCACTGACAAAGGGATTACCCGGGATGAAATTGAAAGCATAGTGGAGTCTGCAATGCTTTCAGCATTCAAAAAGCAGTATGGCGCCATTGAGAATGTTAAGGTGGCCTTTGACAGGGAGAAAAATACCGTAAAGATTGTAACCAAGAAGATGGTTGTAAAGAAGCCATTAAATCCTGCTGAAGAGATATCTTTCGATAAAGCTCTGGTTATTAAAAAGGACGTTAAGCTTGGTGATGAAATTTATGTTGAAGAGAATCCCTTCGATTCTTTCGGGAGGATTGCCGCACAGACAGCCAAGCAGGTAATTATACAGAAAATTAAAGAAGCTGAAAAGAATATCATATATAATGAATATAGCGGCCGGGAAGGCGAACTTATTAACGGCTATCTCCAGAGAAGAACAAGGGACAACCTTTTTGTTGACCTGGGGCGTACAGAGGGTCTGCTCCCCGCCCGGGAACAGTCTCCGCTTGAAAGATACAAGATTGGAGACAGGATTAAAGCTCTCATCCTCTCGGTTCAGAGAAGTTCAAAGGGGCCTGATGTAATTCTTTCAAGGGCTCATCCGAAATTTATTGAAAAGCTCTTTGAGATGGAGATACCTGAAATTTATGACGGCATTGTCCGCATAGTAAAGGTTGTGCGGGAGGCCGGACTCAGGACAAAGGTTGCTGTTGCAAGCGACAGGGATGATGTTGATTCCGTGGGAGCCTGCGTCGGTATGAAGGGTATAAGGATTCAGTCAATAGTAAGGGAAATTGAAGGGGAAAAGATTGACGTTGTTGAGTACTATGATGAAAAGAAAATCATGGCTGCCAACTCTCTTACCCCTGCAAGGATTAAGGAGGTTGTTGAAACTTCAGATGGCGGCGTGATTGCTGTTGTTGATGGTGATCAGTATTCCCTTGCTGTTGGAAAAGCGGGACACAATGTCAGACTTGCTTCAAGGCTTTGCGGATTTGATATTGATATCAAAACAGAAGAGGATTACCAGACCTTCCTCAGTTCAAGTGATTCAAGAGCTCTTGTTGACCAGCTCTTTTCCGGTAATATGGATGAGACTCCTCTTGAAGAACTTCCCGACCTTGAGCCGCGTATCATCAAGATACTTGAAAAATCAGGAATATTTTCCGTAGAGGAACTTGTTGAGAAATCATTTGATGATCTTATGAAGATAGATGGTATAGGTGAAAAGACCGCCCAGAGAATTCTGGAAATACTCGCCGATGTAGTTGACTTCGATGAAGAAGAGGAAGACGGGGAAGGCGATGAGGCCGGTGAAAACGAAGTTACTCCGGATGAGAATCATGAATAAAATTTAAATAATCAGGACTTTACATGAAAGCTAATGAAGTTGCTACAAAGAATCACGTTACTTTTGATGATATTATCGAAATCTGCAGGGAACTGAATATCCCCTGTGATAAAGATACAGCTGATCTTTCCGAGAGAGAGGTGTTTCTCGTCGAGAAAAAAATCGAGAGTGTTAAAAAGAGAAAACTCGAGGACGCTCAGAAGGCTAAAAAGAAACAGAAGATCAGACTGAAGAAGGATGTTAAGCTTTCAAGCGATCTTACACGAAAAATCGGAAAGGAAGTTCCCGCTAAAGAGAGCGAACAGCAGGATCAAAAAGAAGCAGCTGAAGCAGAAGATCATGTAAAACCTGAAAGTACAGAAATAAAAGCGAAGACACCCGAGGTGAAAACCTCTACCGGAGCAGGAGATGCTCCCAGGGAAAGAAAAAGACCTGAATCTGCAGGAAATGAACATAAACCAGCCAGAACCGGTGAGCGTCCGCAGGGTGACAGGCCGAGACCTCAGGGAGACAGGCCTGCCCGTCCTCAGGGGGA
>DAISJZ010000083.1:0-11453 GCA_036821145.1 Spirochaetota bacterium | reverse complement strand
CAGGGGACCGGAAGACCGCAGGGCCAGGGTGGTGGAAGACCCCAGGGCGGTGGAAGACCTCAGGGCCAGGGCGGTGGAAGGCCGCAGGGCGGCGGAAGACCGCAGGGTCAGGGCGGTCGTGACGGAAGACCCCAGGGAGGCGGAAGACCCCAGGGCCAGGGCGGTGATATAAGGAAGAGATTCCAGGGACCCGGAAAAGAAGATGCACCTGTAGCACTTGAAATTGATGACCAGGCAGCAAAGAAAAGCAAAGGTAAGGAAAAAGAGAAAGAGAAGGAAAAGGAAAAGGAGAAAGCCTGGATCCGTCTTAACAAGAAGGAGAAAGATGAGTCAGAAAAAGCTCTTATCCTTAAGAAGAAACAGCAGGCTGCCGAACAGAGAAAAAGCTCTGTCCCTGAAAAGATCAGCATAACTGAGAGTGTTACAGTTGGTGAACTTGCAAAGAAGCTCAATATAAAAGCCAATGATGTAATAAGCAAATTGATGAAACTTGGAGTTATGGCAACAATAAACCAGGCCATTGACTCAGACACAGCTGCGATCCTTGCTGCTGAATACAATGCGGAAGTGGGAGTTGTTTCTCTTTATGATGAAACAGTGATTAAGACAGAGCAGGATGACAGGGCTGAGGATTACATCAACCGTTCTCCGGTTGTTGCTGTTATGGGTCATGTTGACCACGGTAAAACAAAACTCCTCGATTCAATAAGAAAGACCAATGTCATAGACAGTGAACATGGCGGTATCACACAGCATATCGGTGCTTACACTGTTAATGTTAAAGGTAAAAAGATTACATTCCTCGATACTCCGGGCCACGCAGCGTTTACCACAATGAGGGCGCGCGGAGCTAAAATAACTGACATAGTAATACTTGTTGTGGCAGCCAATGACGGCGTAATGCCGCAGACTATAGAGGCTATAAATCACGCGAAAGCCGCGAATGTGCCTATCATTGTTGCTATAAACAAGATCGATCTCCCTGAAGCTAACATAGAAAAGGTCAAACAGGAACTTACAGCCTACGACCTCATTGCAGAGGAGTGGGGCGGAACAACTCTTTTCGCCCAGATCAGCGCGAAGCAGGGGCTGAATATTGATGACCTCCTGGAACTTGTTCTTATCCAGGCGGAGATGCTTGAACTGAAGGCAAACCCGAAGATTCTTGCAAAGGGTGCTGTTGTTGAATCAAAACTCGATCCGGGACGCGGTGCTGTAAGTACGGTTCTTGTGCAGAACGGAACACTTCATGTCGGTGACTTTTTTGTTGTAGGTGTTTACTCAGGTAAAGTAAGAGCAATGTTCGATGATAAAGGGAAACCTATTGATGAGGCAGGCCCCTCAACTCCTGTGGAAATCCTCGGTATTTCCGGTGTATCTGCTGCGGGCGATCCTTTTGAATGTGTAGAATCTGACAAAATGGCAAAGCAGGTTTCACAGAAACGTATGGAGTACAAGCGAATTGAAGCAGCGAAGAAAGTCAGAAAAGTAACGCTTGAATCTCTCAATGAAATGATTAAAGAGGGAGAGGTTCAGGATCTTAATATTATAGTAAAGGGTGATGTTGACGGTTCAACTCAGGCTCTCACAGAGGCTCTTGAAAAGCTTTCCAATGAAGAGGTCAGGGTGAGAGTAATCCACTCAGGTACAGGCGGTATAAACGACTCAGACGTTATGCTTGCATCTGCATCGAATGCTATCATTATAGGTTACCATGTAAGGCCCACAGGGAAAGTTGCAGACCTCGCAGAGAAAGAGAACGTATCGATCAAGTTTTATAATATTATCTTTGAAGCAACCGATGATATTAAGGCCGCAATGGAGGGTATGCTTTCCCCGGTTATCGAACAGAAGGTTATGGGAACAGGTGAGATCAGACAGATATTCAAGGTTTCTAAAATCGGTACAATTGCCGGATCAGTATGTATGGGTGGAAAGATAACACGTAAGGCAAAGATGAGGCTTATAAGAGACGGAGTTGTTGTGTTCGATGGAAACCTTGCATCTCTTAAGAGATATAAAGATGATGTGACTCTTGTTGAAGCAGGGCAGGAGTTCGGATTTTCTCTCGAAAACTTTAATGATCTTAAAGAAGGGGATACATTCGAGGCTTACGAAATAATTGAAACAGCTAAAAAGCTGTAAGTAAATATAAGGTATGAAGCATAGAAAAGACAGACTTGAAGAACTGATTAAGAGGATCGTTTCGGAAATTATTTTCCGGGAGCTGAAAGATCCCCGAATCGGTTTTGTGACAATAACAGGTGTTGAACTGAGCAAGGATTTCGGCGAGGCAAAAATCGGCATCTCCATTCTCGGCAGTTCAACTGAAGTAAGGAAAAGTATGGAGGGGATAAGATCCTCCAGCGGATACGTACAGAAGCTTCTCGGTAAAGAGCTGAAGATTAGGAGTGTGCCCAGGGTGCATTTTTTCCTCGATAAATCAGTTGAAGAGGGAGTAGAGCTCGTCAACAGGATTGAAACTCTGGCCGGGGTTAAAAAAACTTCAGGTGAATCGGAAGATCCGGAGATTCCTGCTGATTCTGACGGCGAAGAGAAAGAGTAGTTTATAGATCTGTGAAAATTTCAGGCTTTAACAATGCGGTTATTCTTCTGGATAAACCTGCGGGACAGACATCATTTGATACGATTTCACAATTGAGAAGGCTCTCGGGTATCAGGAAGGTCGGACATTCAGGGACTCTTGATAAATTCGCATCAGGTCTCCTTGTAATCTGTACAGGAGGGGCTACTAAGCTCACGAGGTATTTTCTCGAAAGCGACAAGAGATACACCGGTATCATAAAGCTGGGGCTGGAGACTGACACCTGCGATATTACGGGTGAGGTTCTCTCTGAAAAGTCTGTTTCCGGGGTTACAGCTGATATGATAAAGGGAGCTGTATCAGGCTTCGCCGGCTGGATGAAGCAGATGCCGCCGGTTTATTCCTCACTTAAAGTGGGTGGTAAAAGGGCTTCTGATCGCGTCAGAGCAGGGGAGGAGGTAATCCTTGAAGAGCGTGATATCAGGATCGACAGGTTTGATATTACCGGAATTAACGGTGATACAGGCGAAGTTGAATTCGATATACTCTGTTCAAAGGGAACCTATATCAGGTCCATTGCCAGGGATCTTGGTGAAAAATTAGGGACCGGCGGGTGCCTTAAAGCATTGAGAAGGGTTCAGTCCGGCCCCTTCAGTATTGATAGGGCTGCTGACATGGATGCTGTAAAAAAATTTGTGGATGGAACCGGAGACGGCTCCTTTATACTCGAACCTGCTGAAGCACTTGAAGGTTTCGGGACCATGACTGTAAATGAAAAAGCGGCAGCAAAAATTATGAATGGCGCGCTTTTCAGCAGGCTGGATGTTGTTTTACATGAAAACCGGGGCTTAAAGCCTTACATGATAGAGGATGAAGAGAAAAATCTTATTGCAATAGCTGAAATAGATATTGAAAATTGGCAGATAACCTACCATTCTGTTTTTAAGAATTGAGTATAAAAGGTTTTGTTAGCAAATTCGATTTAATACAGGTGTACCGTTAAAGATGAACGCCTTCGCCAGCGGAAACACGGAAAAGCACCTGAGGTTAAATACAAGAATATAATTAAAAATGAAAAATGAATTAATCAGGAGGATATAAGATGACATCCAAAACAGAGATTATAGAAAAACACAAGAGGCATGATGGAGATACAGGTTCACCTGAAGTACAGATAGCACTGCTTTCAGACAGAATCAACGTCCTCACAGAGCACTTCAAAACTCACCAGAAGGACCATCACTCAAGAAGGGGTCTCCTTAAAATGGTAGGACAGAGAAGAAGGCTTCTTGACTATCTGAAGAAAAAGGATCTTGAGAAATACAGATCACTTATCAAGGAACTCGGTCTGAGAAGGTAAAAGTCAGGAGAGTAAATATTGGGAATATCATTGGAGTAAAGGTATAACCGGTATGAAAAAAGAATTAATGAGAGGTTATTGATGACAATAGATATAAAAGTGGAAGTCGGCAGAAATGCAATGAACTTCAATACTGGTTATCTTGCGAAGCAGGCTGACGGAGCCGTTGCAGTATCCTACGGTGAAGTTGTTGTTTTTGCAACTGCCGTTGCTTCTAAGGATGTTAAAGAGGGGCAGGATTTTTTCCCTCTTACAGTTGATTATAGAGAAAAAGCATATGCTGCCGGGAAAATTCCCGGCGGCTTTATAAAAAGGGAGACCAGGCCCAGCGACAAAGAGGTACTTGTTTCAAGGCTCACTGACAGGCCGCTTCGTCCTCTGTTCCCGGAGGATTTTGTTAATGAGGTTCAGATAATTATCTATGCCCTTTCTGCTGACAGTGTTAATCAGCAGGATGTCTTTGCAATTAATGCTGCATCAGCAGCACTTGTTGTTTCAGGGATGCCGTTTCACGGACCTGTTGGCGCTGTAAGAGTGGGCCGTATAAACGGAGAGCTGATTGTAAATCCGACATTCCAGGAATCAGCAGAGAGTGATATTGATCTTGTTGTCGCAGGGACAAAGAAGGCTGTAACAATGATTGAGGGCTGCTCAAAGAACGTAACAGAAGAGGATATGCTGGCAGCAGTAGTTTTTGCACACGAAAACATCAAAAGAATCTGCGAAGCGCAGGAGGAACTCGGAAGAACTGTTAACAAGCCTGCAATGGAGTACAAGCCGTATATCCCTGATGCAGAGCTTAAAAAAGCCGCGAGAGAGAGATATTACCAGGATCTCGTTAACCTGAAAGCTATAACAGTAAAGAAGCCGAGAGAAATAGCAAGGGATGCAATTCTTGCCCGTGCAAAAGAGGAGCTTAAAGAACAGTTCCCTGACACAATTGGGCAGATCGGCGGAATCATTGATGCTCTTGATGGTGAAGTGATGAGGCTCAGATGCCTTGATGAAGGGATGCGTGCTGACGGCCGAGACCTTAAAGGTATCAGGCCGATAGATATTCAGCTTGGCGTTTTACCAAGAGCACATGGATCAGCGGTATTCACCAGGGGTGAAACACAGAGTTTAGGAATTACAACTCTCGGAACACTTTCTGAAGTTCAGAAAATGGATAATCTTGAAGGTTTTACAGAAAAAAGATTCATGCTGCACTATAACTTCCCTCCATTTTCTGTTGGCGAAGTGGGTAGAACAGGAAATCCCGGAAGGCGGGAAATCGGACACGGGATGCTTGCTGAAAGATCCCTTGAGTGGATTGTGCCTGACGCTGCAGTATTTCCTTATACAATAAGGCAGGTTTCCGAGATCCTTGAATCAAACGGCTCATCTTCAATGGCAAGTGTATGTTCCGGTTCTCTTGCAATGTGTAATGCGGGTGTTCCCATTAAAGCTCCTGTAGCAGGTATTGCAATGGGACTTATAATGGAAGGTGACAGGTACGCCATCCTCAGCGACATACAGGGGCTTGAAGATCACCTTGGTGATATGGACTTTAAAGTTGCGGGAACTGAAACAGGTATTACGGCATTCCAGCTTGATATTAAGATTGAAGGAATAACACCTGAAATCATGAAAGTTGCCCTTGAACAGGCAAAAGAGGGGAGACTCCATATTCTTAAAACCATGAATACATTTCTCTCCGCTCCTGAAAAAGAGGTTTCTGTTCATGCACCCAAGATAAAAACAATTAAGGTTAAAACCGAGAAGATCGGCGAGATCATAGGGCCCGGCGGAAGGGTTATTAAGAAGATTGTTGAAGATACAGGCGCGGAAGTCAATATCGACGATACAGGGAAAGTTGTTATATCATCTGTAAGTGCTGAAGCTATAGCAATGGCTGAAAAGATCATTCTCGGTATAGCTGAGGACGTTGAAATCGGCAATGTATATATGGGTACTGTTAAAAAGATTATGGAGTTCGGAGCTTTTGTTGAGATTGTTCCAGGCAAAGAGGGTCTTGTTCACATTTCAAATCTTGACACAGCAAGGGTAAAAGAGGTATCTGATATCTGCGCCGTTGGTGACAAGATGAAAGTTAAGGTAATCAAGATCGACCGCCAGGGAAGAATCGATCTCAGCAGAAAGGAAGTACTGGAAGAGAGTTAATGGTAATAAAATACAGGACGGACAAAAATATAACTGTCCTCCTTGAACCGGTTGATGGCGTGGTCTCAGTCTCAGTGGGGCTATGGATCAACAGGGGTTCGAGAGATGAAAAACCTGATCAGTACGGATATGCTCACTTTGTTGAGCATATGCTTTTTAAGGGGACAGAAAAATATTCAGCAAAGGATATTGCACGAATCGTAGACAGGGTGGGAGGGCAGCACAATGCTGCTACAAACAGGGAGTACACCTGCTACTATATAAATGTTGTATCAGATTATCTCGAAATGTCTCTCGATATTCTTTCAGACATGTACTATAATTCCGTCTTTGACACTGAAGAGATCGGTAAAGAGAAGAATGTTATCATTGAGGAGATAAGGATGTACGAGGATACTCCTGATGAGTTTATCCATGACTTTTTCATGGAAAAGATGCTGCAGGGGCACCCTCTGAGCCACTCAATACTGGGAACAGTTGACGGCATAGAAAATATCACTCGCGGTTCACTTACATCATTTTATGATGAATACTACGTTAATGAAAACGCCATACTTGTCATAGCCGGCAGTTTTGATCCTGAAAAGGCTAAAGGACTTATTGAAACATATTTCAGCAGAGAAAAGGTAAAAACAATTGATTCTCCTGTTATAGAATCTTCCGCACCGGTAAGTATAATCACCGAACATGTGGAGAAGGACCTCGAGCAGGTTCACTTCTGTATGGGACTTGAAGGGATTAAGAGAAACGACAGGGACAGGTGGAGCCTGTATATCCTCAGTACAATTCTCGGGGGGAGCATGTCTTCACGGCTCTTTCAGAATATAAGGGAGAAGGAGGGTATCAGCTACTCTATATACTCCTTTCATTCTTCCTATGCGGACTGTGGTGTTTTCGGGATTTATTGTGCTACATTACCGAAAAAGTTTCACTACACTGTTGATCTGATTATGAAGGAGTGCAGACAATTTTTTCATGACGGCATTACGGAAGAGGAATTTCTGGATACAAAAACCTATATGAAAGGGAATCTTGCACTCAGCCTTGAAAGCAACGAGGTAAGGATGAGCCAGCTTGCCAGGAATGAAATGACTTACGGCCGCTTTTTCGATTTCAATGAGATTGTAAATATAATTGAAAGCATCACAATGGATGACTATAAAAGGGTTGCTGAGCGTATTTTCAGGGATAAAAAATTCTCACTCGTTTCAGTGGGAAAACTGAAAAAAAAGGGGACCGATTCTCTTGACCTTAGAATATGATTTCCTTCAGCAGTTTTTTCTAAAGTTTTTGTAGTATTATGTCAGTTCTGAGGCAGTTTATCAGCCCTGTCGGGCTTTCTTTATTCAGAAAAAATTAGTTTTTATAACAACATAAGAATAATTTGATTTACATAGATCAGGTTTTTTAATATTAATCATAGCTGTGAATTATTTTCTTTAAATAAATGGAGTGAAATATGGCACCAAAACCTGAAGGGATGAACAGTACAATCGGCGAAGGTTCAGTATTTGAGGGTAAGTTTTATATCAGCGGTTCACTGAAAATTGACGGCAAGTTCGAAGGTGAAATAAAAACAGACGAGGAACTTGTTGTTGGTGAAAAAGGGCGCGTTAAGACTGATATTTATGCGAAGTCTGTTGTTGTTGCCGGTACGGTTATAGGTAACATAAACGCAGAGCAGGAAGTAAGGCTTCTTGAGACTGCAAAGGTTCTGGGTGATATTACAGCTCCCTCCATATCAATTCAGCGCGGCGTTGTTGCCCAGGGACAGATTATAATAACAGGGGGCAGCGTTAAGAGAGATCCGAAAAAGTTCATTGAAGAGGTATACAGCGGTTCAGCAACTCTTAACAGAACTCCGGACAGGAAATAGGATTAATGTTAATTCTTTTATATTCCGATAATTTGTAAAAGAGTGATATTCCATAATTTAAAGTATTATCAATGTTAAAAAAGGGATTTAATACATATAAGCTAAAGAACCTGACTATAAATGTCTTTACTCATGATGTAGTCTTTATATATGTAGGGAAAAAAGGGACTTACATAAGGAACATCTATAAAAAGGATATAGTCAGGTATTTCAGGCTTGCTGCCATGAGTCTTATTGTTGTATTGATATCCTCTCTAATTTTTACAGTCATCCCTTCAAGCGAAGCTTCAGCAGGCAGTCTTGCCGGCGATTATGAAAACAATACTGAACATGCTGAAAATGAAGCTGATGAGAACATCAGGGTCTACAGTACAAACGATATTAACAATATTCTTGAAGATGAAAAACTGAAAAATGATCTTCTCCTGTCTGCAAAGACTGATTATACCATTCCTGTAAATAATTTGCCTCTCCAGATAAAGACACATAAAGTTAAGCAGAATGAAAGCCTTGCCTCAATAGCTAAAAGATACGGCGTTTCCATTGATACAATATGCGGAAGCAATAATCTTAAATCTTATGACTACCTCCCTTCAGGAGTTACTTTAAGAATTCCAAACAAGGATGGAATCCTGTATAATATGAAAGAGGGGAATAATATAGTAAATCTTTCAAATAAATACAAGATACCGGTGGAGAAGATTCTTGCAGCCAATAATTTCAGGAATGCGGATTTCATTCCTGCCGGAGAGCTGGTTTTTATCCCTGATGCCAAACCGCAAAATATCTTTGACGGCTTTCTCTGGCCGGTTTCAGGAAGGAGAGTGACAAGCGGTTTCGGATGGAGGAAGAATCCATTTAATCACGCATATAAGGAATTTCATAAAGGTCTCGATATTGCTGCAAGGTATGAGTCTGTAAGGGCTACTAAATACGGTATGGTTTCATATGCCGGATGGATGGGTGGTTATGGTAATGTTGTTATCATTGCTCATCCCGGCGGATGGAAATCACTTTATGGGCATCTTTCGAGAATTATGGTCAAGACCGGGCAGTATGTTAAACAGGGGCAGCAGGTTGCCCGCAGCGGGAATACAGGGCGTTCAACAGGGCCGCACCTTCATTTTGAGCTTATTAAACAGGGCGGGCACACAAATCCCCGGAAATATCTGAAAAGATAAGCTTATTTCTTCATTACCGGCACTTCTCTAAAAATTTATTGACTCATTACCGCCTCTCTGTGAATTAATAATTGTACTGATCAATTTAAGCGTATGTGATGAATCGGAACTAAAGATCCGGTTTTTGATTAATATTTTAGAAGTTGCTTTGGACTAAATTAACTCAGAATGCCCCCGCACCCCCGGAGGGGGCAAAGCGTGATGAAGTCCCCTTAGGGGGTGCGGGGGAGGATACAGTTTATCCGGATTTTTCAAACTAACGGAGCCCTTTATGCTTAAGAATGCGAATTTTCTCTGCGAAATTGGAACTGAGGAGATACCTGCCGGTTATATACCTGTTGCCTCAGCTTCTCTGAAAAATATAGTGAATGATAAGCTCATAGAGGGGAGGATCGATTTCAGCGGTATTGAAGTTTATGCAACTCCAAGAAGATTCGCCATTATGATCTCTGATCTTGCCGAAAACCAGAGGAGTGAAACTGTTGAGCTGAAAGGCCCTTCGGCCCAGGCTGCCTATGATCCGCAGGGGAATCCGACTAAGGCACTGCAGGGATTCCTCAAAGGTAACGGTCTTGAGCCTGGTGATGTTGCAGTAAAGGAAACAGATAAAGGGAGTTATGTTTTTGCTTCAAAAAAGCTTGAGTCCGGGAAGACCGTAGATATTATCCCCGGAATAATTGAAAGCCTTGTACAGACACTCCCCTTCCCGAAGAGAATGAAATGGAGTGATAAAAAGGTTACATTCCCGCGGCCCATAAGATATTTTCTGCTGATGTTTAACGATCAGGTTATACCTTTTGAAATTGAAGGAATCAAATCCGGGAACCTTACCAGGGGGCATTTTGTTCAGTATAACCGGATGATTGAGATCAATAAGATCAGTGAGTACGAAGATAAATTGAGAGAAAACTGGGTTATCCTTGATCAGAATGAGAGGAAAGAGATAATAAGGAAAGGACTTATCGATGCTGCCCAGTCAGCTGGCGGTGTTCTTTACGAGGACGAGGATCTCCTTGACACAGTTACATATCTTGTGGAGAAGCCGCATATTATAGTTTGCGAATTTGAAAAGGCTTTCCTTGAGATTCCTGATATAGTTCTCATTGCCGAGATGAAGGAACACCAGAAATACTTTGCAGTTACGGATAAAAACGGGAAGCTGATGAACAAATTCCTGGTCACAGCGAATAATCCTGAAAATAAAAATGTTATTAAAGGAAATGTGAAAGTTATCTCCGCAAGGTTTACTGACGCGGGTTTCTTCTATAAAGAGGATGCAAAAATTAAGCTTGAGGATCGAGTTGATTCCCTTAGAAAAGTTCTCTTTCATAAAGAGCTTGGATCAATTTATGACAAGATTGTGAGAGTCGGTGACGCGGCCTCAATTCTATGCGATCTGCTTTCTCTGGACGCAAAGACTGCTGAGAAGATCAAAAGAGCTGTTCTGCTTTCGAAGGCCGATCTTGATACTGCAATGGTTTACGAGTTTGCTTCACTTCAGGGTCAGATCGGGAGAATCTATGCTCTCAATGAAGGTGAAGACCCGGAAGTAGCAGAAGCAATCAATGATCACTACAGGCCCAGGTTCAGCGGCGATAAAGTTCCAACAGGTATAGTTTCTATCGTGCTTTCAATTGCTGAGAAAATTGACAATATCTTCGGTTCTTTCTCTGTTGGCAATATACCCAAGGGTTCTCAGGATCCTTATGCCCTGAGACGGCAGGCCAACGCTATTGTTGAACTCATAATAAGGAATAACCTGAAACTGCAGCTTGCTGATGCTCTTGTCAAAGCGTCTGAAAATTATAAGGATGGCGCAGCGCTTACAGGGAAAATTATTGAATTTATAAATACAAGGGCTAAGACAATTTTTACCGATGACGGTTTCAGGTATGACGAGATTGATGCATGTATGCTTGAAGGGAATACCGATTATGTTGAACTTCATAGAAGGGCTGAGAGCCTCAACAGCTTCAGAAAGAATGATAAGTTTTCTGAACTCCTTCTTGGATTCAAGAGGATGAACAATATTCTCGCGGGCTTCAGAAAAGATAATAAAGAATATAAGCTTTCATTCAAAGAGGCCCTGATGGAGGAACAGGCGGAAAAAGAGTTACACGCTTTTTTCAGCAGCAAGACCGGGGAGATGGCAAAGCTTATTTCTGATAGTCAGTATATACAACTATTTGAGCTTATGACTGAGGCGAAGCCTCTTATTGACGCTTTCTTTGACAAGGTGCTTGTAATGGACAAGCGGATTGAGGTGAGGGATAACAGGCTTTCAATTATTGAGGGTATTCTTGGGAACTTCAGAAGCCTAATAGACTT
>DAISJZ010000082.1:11192-15275 GCA_036821145.1 Spirochaetota bacterium | reverse complement strand
AGGATGTTAAGGTAGGAGATATACCGCTCTTCATGAATCTTACCTTTTTCAGTGAGTCTCTTTACCTCACAGCCCGGCTCATGATCGTGTGAACATGGCCTGAACCTGCACTTCTCAGAAGCTTTCCTGAAATCCGCGAAGTAATTCCCCAGCACATTGGGATCAATATCCACAAGGCCGAACTCCCTTACTCCCGGAGTATCAATAAGCTCTGTGCCGTCAGGAAGAACAACAAGGTTTACATTAGTTGTAGTATGCCTCCCTTTGCCGGTGCTGCCTGAAACATCAGATGTTCTCAAATCAAGGCCGGGATACATTTTATTAAGGAGTGTAGATTTCCCCACGCCTGAGTATCCGACAAACAGCGTTCTCTTCTTATCAAGGAGTTTTCTGAGTTCCTCCATGCCCTCCCCGGTTTGTGCACATACATAAACAGAGGATACCCCTGAACCTTTATAATAGGAATCTATATAGTCCGTTTCCCCTTCAAGGGCAAGATCAAGTTTATTAACACATAGAACAACAGGCACCCCCCCCTTCCCTCCGCGGACAACAATCCTGTCAGCAAAACGAAGGTTCAGCCGCGGCGAGTCAAATGCCTGCACAACAATGATCTGATCAAGATTACAGGCAATTAAGTCCTCCCTGGAGCGTACACCATCCTTCCTTGTAAAAACATTTCTCCTTTCGTGAACCCGGCTTATTATGCCGAGCCCCTCTTCGTTTACTTCAAATTCAACTATATCACCTACGGCAACGGGATTGGAGAAGTTATCAGTTATACCCATCTTCATCTTCCCCCGGAGTACTGAGTTAACCGCAGACCCCTCCGTGAGAACCGTATAATATCTTCCGAATACTTTTATTACATGTCCTGTCATTTAATTTCTTTTTTCATTCTCAAACAGTAAAATTATATATCTGTTATTATTCCAGTATAATATATTTCATTCGGGGTAAAGGGGCGGCGCCCCTTTAAAGCCCCCCGCAGGGGCTTCCTGCAGGTGTAGAATAGTAATGTATTTATTCCAATTAGTAAAAATAAAAAAATTATAATAAAACAAAAATTTTTGTTAAAGTTTCCGGATGGTTAAACCGATATTTTCTGTACAAGCATTGATATGGTAGTTCCCTCCCGTTCTTACCATATCACTGACTTGACACTGCAAAGTGAAGAAGGCAGAATAGCCGCCCAGCTATTCTGCTTTCTTTTTATTAATCACTACCTGCAGCTTTTTCCGGAATAATTTCAATAACAATCGGTTTAAATCCCTGAATCTCCCCGAGGAGCCCCCCTAAATTGCCGGAACCGATGACTCTGAATGTTACAGAATAAAGCATACCCTCATGCAGGTTAAGGAGATCACGGGCAAGAGCTTTTTTCCTCTCCTTAACGGATATATCAAACTCAATATCAATATTTTCACTGTCATAAAAAACAATTTTCTCAAAAATCCTGTCCAGATGTTTCAGCCTGAGTTCAAGGGTTACGGTTTTATCTTTGTAATTATCAATTTCAGCAATAATTTTACCCAGACTCCCCTCTTTATCCTCACCGTAAACAGCAGCGGAGATGAAAACAATGAATAATAATAACCTGGCTATTCTCATAAATGACCTGATATTACACCATATATTTATAAATTTTTACATGAATTTCCGACTATAGCAGTTAACTATTGAAATGTTCGAATCTGTCATTTCGAAGAAGCGACAGCGACTGAGAAATCTGTTTTTTAAGATCATTTTTTAGATTTCTCACATACGTTCGAAATGACAGAAACTAAATAATTCATTAACTGCTATAATATAACAAATGAAAAGCAGGCTGTATAATCTTTTAAAAAATCCGGAAGATAAACCATTGCTTTAATATACAATATTACGGGGAGTATACGTGTCAATTATATTTGACTTCAATCAGTTGCTGACACAGGTATATCAGCACGCAGGAATTTTCATTTTAAGCAGGAAGGGTATGATAATATAACTATTTATTATCATACTCATTGAATACATCAATGACCTTTTTATTTCTGTTTAATCTGTCATTTATTATTTCAATAACAAACCAGAAAACAAGGACAATCCAGAACATATATATAATTTCACTCATAACGTCTGCCTCCTTTTTCTGTTATGTTATATTAATATGCAATATACGTGCCATATTATAATATTTTCTTACTGCGAGTTAATGTCTGATTAAATCAGGCATTAACTCGCAGCTGGTGATTCAGAATCTTTAAACAAATATTTATCATTTGTGCATTATCAATTACGGTGTATCTTTTTTACAACACATTCCACCCTGCTTTAATAATTCTGAATATAATTACGGAAAATATGAGTTATTTATTGACTATTACGCAAATTGTTTAAACTTTAATTAACAAACCATTTAAGATGATTACTTCTACAAACCCGGGTATGAATGGCCATTGATAAAAAAGAGATAATGAAACAGCAGAGAGAGAGAATGATCAGAGAACATCTCACATCAAGGGATATAACTGATCAGCGTGTGATTGATGCGATGCGCGAAACCGAGAGGGAGCTGTTTATTCAGGAGAAGTATTTCGTTGACGCTTACGGAGATCACCCGCTCCCCATAGGACATGGGCAGACAATTTCTCAACCCTATATTGTGGCACTTATGAGCCAGTTATGCGAATTCACCGGTGAAGAGAAAGTTCTGGAAATCGGATGCGGTTCAGGCTACCAGGCTGCCATTCTCTCAAAGCTTGCAAAACAGATTTTCAGCATTGAAAGGATTGAGGCCCTGGCAAATAAAGCTGAGCAGATTCTTTCTGATACAGGATGTTCAAATGTAAACGTGATTCATGGTGACGGATTTGAAGGATACCCTGCAGCTGCTCCCTTTGACGTTATTCTGCTCACTGCTGCCCCTGACAGAATACCGCAGAAACTGATTGATGAACTTGCGGATGAAGGGAGACTAATTGCCCCGGTAGGGGAATCGGTTCAGAAACTGGTAAAAATTACAAAAAAAGGGGATAACATTCACACTGAAATAATTACTTATGTTCGCTTTGTCCCGATGGTTAAAGGCTCGAATTAATAATTGACAAAAGATGATTTAAATTAAAATAAAAAGAAATCTTTTTATAAATAAAAAAATGAATGTAATATCTTTATATTCATCTATACTTTAATATTGTATTTTAAAAATATCTGAAGGTGTTAAATTGGCTTATTCCAAAAGTGAAAAATTCCCTTTTCTCCATGAAAGACTCGCGAAGGAAGCCCATGTTGAAGAGATCCTTGCTGAAATTGATCTGCTTCAGAAAAACTGGTTAAAAAACAAAACCGGTGAACTTGCCACAGTGGAATACCTGAATGAATCAAGAAATGTAAGAATGCCTGTAACCCAGAAGAGACTGATGAATATTCAATTTCTTCTTGACCAGCTGATCAAACACCACCCGGAACATATACGCCCCGTATACTCTTTTAATTTCGGCATTGAACCTGAGAGTAAAAAACTCAACATAGATGAAAAAGTTGAATATACCCTCATGATGAATGATTCCAGCTATCATGCTCTTCAGTCCCAGAGAGACAGCGCTTCTACAGCGAACCTTCTTCATCTTCTTCAAAGTTTCAGGCTGTTCAACCTGACCAAGCTTATAAAAAAATCAAAAAACAGAAACCAGCTATCCCAGATTATAAAATCCCAGCTCGGGAAAACCATATTCACCTTTAAAAATTATACATCTGACAGAACCGGTATAGAGATAACCGAGGATTACTGTTTTCATAAAGATAATTATGATGCGGTTAAAAATAAAATCGAAGTAGAATCTCTTAAAAAAATCATTGATATGCATTCAGCACCCATTAACCGGAGATTGAAAAACCTCGGCATCCTTAATCCTTATATAAGCGATTACAGAGATACAAAAATAGATTACATCCTGAGCATACTTACCGGTGAACTTGCAGCGGCACTGGACAGAAAAGACCTGCTGGCAGTAAAAAATTTTCATTCATTGAGAGACTGTGTCAATAAAGTTGACAAAATACTCGACCCGGTGGTTCTCCTTGACGGAGATATTATGA
>DAISJZ010000082.1:0-11092 GCA_036821145.1 Spirochaetota bacterium | reverse complement strand
CTTGCCTCAAAAATTTTCGGAAATGATGAAAACATAAATGTCTTTAAAAAATTAGCTAAAGATTATGAGGACTTCAAAACAGCTTCAGCTGAAGCGGAGGAATACTATGAAGAGGCTGACAATTCCTCCGGAAAATCATTTATAGCTGTAATCATTTCCGGTATTGCATCACTTTTTACCAGGAACTCAAAAACACAGGCAAAAGGAGCGCGTAAATCTCAGCCTAAAAAAACACTCAATATAAAAAAAGGTGTGTCTAAAGAGACCAAAGATATATATAAACTTATCAGCGAACGGACTTCCCCTCTTATTCCTCTTTCTGATCTCATTGAATTAAAACCTGAAAATGAATCTAAAATTGAACAGACCATCAGGGAATTAAGAGAAAATGAATTAAAAATAGTAGTCCCGATCTATAACGCCAGGCAGGTGCTCTACCCCGTCAGAAGTAAAAAATATCTCATGGCTGATGTGGAATACCTGATGATAGATCCTGAAGCTGCGAAATCTCCTGAGTCTATTCGCGAATTTATTGATGAAATTACCGGCTTTAAATTCAAGGAGGACGTTATTTCAGGTAATGCCCTGTTCAGTATAGAGAAATATCTGTTCTCCATAAACAGGCAGAACAGGGCAAAAAAGAGAAGGGAGAAGAAATGAAACTATTCAGCGCCGGACACACCGCATGAACCGCAATTTCCCCCGCATGCAGGAGCAGTCTGTGTTTCTGAAGATGAAGCACTTTTATTCTTATAGTCATTAACGTAAAAGCCGTTGCCCTTAAAGATAACACCCGCAGCATTAAACAATTTTCTCACAGGCTTGCCGCACTTCTCGCAGACGCTGACAGGATCATCTTTCATTGATTGAAAAACGTCAAATCTGTGTTTGCACTCCAGGCATTCATACTGATATGTGGGCATAAAATCACCTCTGTAATTACTTAATGTTGATTTTTAAAAAATTCTCAATTTTTTAAATGCATTATATGCAAAAACCTTTAATATAACCTTACTGTCAACGAAAAAATCACTGAATCGAAAGTTTAGAATTATCCGTATATTTACATATTAAATCTGTTAAAAAAAATTTCTCTTTAAGATAAAAAATATTTTCCCTGTTCATTCCTATAAACTCCTCTCTGTTTTTCCCCGGGAGAAGGAGAGATGCTGATTTACTGTCGCTATGTTCTGCCCGCCATTCTTTAAACAGGGCTTCGAGGGCTCTTCTTCTGTACCTTGATTTAATCATAAAACCGATTGCAGGGTGATAAGGACCAGCAACAACAGGACTCTCCCCCCCGCTAAAATCCATAGGATGAAGCCCCATCCTGATTATATTAATGCCGTTCTCATAAAACATGCCGTATATTAATGAACAGAGCTCTACTGTCTCTTCTATAGTCATAGGTCTATAACTGCCCGAGGAATATAAAGACTCAAGAGCTGTATCTTTCAGTACCACAGCCGGATATATCCTGACATCGTCAGGCTTCAGGGAAACCGTAATCTCCGCCGTTCTGATCGATTTCTGAGGAGTATCCTCAGGAAGCCCGGGGAGGATCTGAATACCGCTGCGGAAACCTGACTCTTTTATAAGCTTTACCGCTTTAACTGAATCTTCAGAGCTATGCCCTCTTCCGGAAGCTTTCAGCACTTCATCGTCGAATGACTGAACCCCGAGCTCCACTGTTTCAACATGATACTTTTTAAGCAGAGCAAGGGAAGCGGCAGTTATATAATCGGGCCTGGTTGATACCCTGATCGATCTTATTGCTCCGTTCTCAATGTAGGGCTGTATCCATGAAAGATATTTTTCCTGAAGTTCAGGTTCAATGCCGGTAAAACTCCCTCCGAAAAACGCCAGTTCAACTTTTTCAACATTAGGGGATACAGCAGACAAATATTTTTCTATTGTTGCTGTCACAGCCTCCCTGTCCGGCTGGAAAGAGGAGCCGGTCACGCGCCACTGATTACAGAAGACACAGCAGTGGGGACAGCCGGTGTGCGGTATAAATACAGGGATAGTTATTCTTTTTTTCGGCATATGTAATTCTACAGCCTGCTGAGATCAAACTTCCAGTAAGGTCCTTCCCTGACGAAATCCAGTTCATACCCGCCGGAGGTTTTAATTACAGCAGACGAACCCCTTACATCAACAGCTACAATCTCATCATTGAAAATATCTGCGAGACTGTTCCCGTACCTGTTCCTGGAAAAATATAAAGCTGTACAGTCTGCAGGATTCATCTTCCTGATCTTATCCGGGGAGATATTCTCTGAATGAGCTATTGCCTTTAACTGAGTATCGCTCAGCTTTGCAGTAAGTTTAATAAATTCATTAATCTTCTCAAGACTTTCTGATGAGAGATGCTGCATTATCACTTCCCTGTCATTACTGTCAGCAGCATTCTTAATTACCATAAAAGTATCTGACGGTGTAAGAGGGCCCCCTTTTGCACAGCATATCAACGATAAAACCAGACAGATGTAAATAGACCTGATCAATACACGCATTTGAAGTTGTTGTCCTCTCTTTCTGCAATCATATTATCAATAAGCCTTGTTGTCCCCCAGTAAGCAGCTACAGCTATTACAGATTTATCACACGCAGCAGATGTATCCTTAAGTGTGCCGTAATCAACTATAGAAATATAATCTATTTTATCCGGATTCCCCTCTTCGATAACTTTTTTCATTTCAGCAATAATTGCTGAAGATTCAGTTACTCCGGACTTCAGCAGCTCTTCGGCTTTCTTCAGACTCCGGCTTAATGAAAGAGCTGCGCTTCTCTGTTCCGGGGAGAGGTGTTTGTTCCTTGAACTCATCGCAAGTCCGTCGTTCTCTCTTTTGATCGGAGCTATTATCATCTTTATAGGAAAGTTCAGATCAGCAACCATCTTCTCAAGACTCACCGCCTGCTGTATATCCTTCTGCCCGAAAACAGCCACATCAGGCTGAACAATATTAAATAATTTAGAGACTACGGTGAATACCCCTTTGAAATGTCCCGGTCTGTGAGCTCCGCAAAGGTTTTCTGTAAGCATATCAACATCAACTGTGGTGAGATTGTTCCTGTACATCTCGGTATCGTCCGGCGTAAATATCAGGTCAATACCACCATTCTCCGCTATGGCGAAATCCCTTTCAAGATCTTTCGGATAAGTGTTGAAATCATTAACATCATTAAACTGAAGCCGGTTCACGAATATACTCATAACATTAAATTCAGCGTGCTGTTTAGATATATCCACAAGGCTTATATGCCCGTCATGCAGAAAACCCATAGTAGGCACAAAACCGATCCTTTTGCCGCTTCTCCTCGCTTCCCTCACCGCTTCACGTACATCTTCTATCTTTCGTACTATTTTCATAATATCTCTCTTGAAAATGGAATATTTCCCGACATTTATTTATTGAAATGAATATTTTTATTTACCCCCTCATAATTCAAGGTTTTTTTTCCAGAAAAAATAATATTTGATTGTAAGCATTAATTTCTATGACTATTTATAGCCAGCCTGAAAATTTGGTTGGAATAAAAAGATAAAAAGATTAATTTTATTATAAATAAAAAGACAGGAATGGCGGATGACTGAAAGTTCAAATAATATTATAATAGTTACAGAAAAGCAGGAACTTTTACCTGTTATTAAATCTTTTGCAGAAGAAAACACCATTAATATTTCCGGGTTGGGCAACAGTTTAAACTCTGTTGAATATATTCAGACAAAAACTGCACAGAACAGCGGATTGTCATGGATTAAAAAAGATATAATTGATTATATAAAATCAAAAGGCTACCCGCTTCTAATTATTCTTGATATGAGAATAAACTCAGGATCACCGGATGATAATGACGCTCTTAAGGTCATTAAAACAATTCTGCTCTCCTATGCACTAATCACACACAGCGAATCTTTCAGGGATGTTATCTGCAGTTTATTCATACTTTCTGATCCCTCTGATTACAGAAAATTCAGCAGCGAGGTTAATGATCCGAAACTTCTGCTCGGGAGCATAAGGACAGGTGACAGCAAGGTAAACCAGCTTATTGATCGGCTGAAATCAGACTCCGGAATTTTCAATAGAAACTTCAATATTTTCATAAGTAACTCCGGGAACGGGGAGCAGCAGATAAAATCGGAGCTTGGTACTTTTTTTAATATGATTAAAGCAAGGGAAAAACTCCGGAGCAAACTTAAAAAACCGGAGAGGGCACTTACCCCGGAGAACAGTTCAGCAGCACCTGCAGATATTGTGTTCAGAATGGAGAACGGCTATTACCTGAATGGAGAATTCTATGAAAATTGCGATTACTGCCGGGCCGTTAACAGCGGGGAGATTTATATTATCGGTAACTTCACAAGTTTTACAAGGGTGGAAGTAATTGAAAGGCTGCTTAAACTGATTAAAACAGGTCCTACGCGGAATTACAGTTTCAGGAATAATCCGGATATAATAATCCACATACCGGAGGAATCAACAATAGATGTCACAATACCTGTAACCCTGGCACAGCTTTTGAGCAAGGAGCTTTCAGATTTCAGAAACCTGATGATAAAAACGACTTCGAAGCAGACAAAAATTATGCAGCAGTCGAAAGGTTACAGTATGATTCAGAAAAATATTACTCTTTGCAGTAATTAATACTAACCATACCTGGTAAATGAATACCGGATTGAATCCTGGCCAACCATTCCGGTCATCTCTTCAATAAATCCCTCAGAGGGGTGAACATTAAATGAAGAATGGGCTTTAATTGTTCTTACGCCACCATGATCCCTGACATGAAAAAACAGAGGACAGTTCCCCTTATGCTTTTCTACAACTGATTTTATATCAGTTATTATATTGTCATCAACGCCAAGTGAATCAAGCCTGATGTGGATTCCCGCGACAGCCTCTCTTCGGACATCTTTAAGAGATTTAAGGCTTTGAGCTATTATCTTTCGCGGCTTCCCTCCTTCAAATTCCACTTTACCTGTAACCATTACAGGCTCACCGCCATTTATAAGATCACTGAATTTTTCAAGGACCCTGGAGAAAAAGAGTATCTCTATCGAACCGTTGAGATCTTCGAACATTCCTGCCGCATACTGGTTTCCATTCTTCTGCGACCGCCTTACAGATATATTACTCAATATCCCCACAATAGAGACGTCCTGACTGCAGTTGTTCTCGCACAGTTCCGCGAGGGTATATGAAGGAAACGACTTTATCTCATTTTCAAATCTTGACAGGGGGTGTCCTGAAAGGTAAAGTCCGATAGTCTCCTTTTCAAAAGCCAGTTTTATGTTATCTTTCCAGTCAGATACAACCGGGAGATCCGTTGAGAGCCTTGTGTTATCCCTGGATGTATCCATGCTGAACAGATCGCCCTGCCCTGTCTGAATGTCTGCCTGGTATTTCCTCGCGAGATCTATTATAAGATCAATTGATTCAAAAAGCTGCCCCCTGTTATCATGGATCTCATCTAAAGCTCCGGATTTAATCAGGGATTCAAGGACTCCTTTATTCACAACACTGAGATCAACTTTTTCAAGAAACTCCTTCAGTGTTTTAAATCCCCCTATTTTACTCCTTGCCTCAATTATGTTTTCTATGGCTTTTTCACCAAGGCCCTTAATAGCTCCGAAGCCGAACCTGATTGAGTTCCCTTCTATTGTAAAATCATAAAAACTATTATTCAGGGAGGGAGAGAGTACCCGGATGCCGTTCTCTTTACAGTCAGTGATATACTGAATAACATCATCCTGCTTATCAGGCTGCGCTGAGAGGAGAGCTGTCATATACTGCACGCGGTAATGCGCCTTGAGATATGCTGTCTGATAAGTAACAAGAGCATAGGCGGCTGAGTGAGATTTATTGAAACCGTACTCTCCGAACTTCTTTATAAGTTCGTAGAGGTCAACAGCTATCTGTTTGTCGATTTTATTTTTCTCCGCCCCGGCAAGAAATTTCTCCTCAAGGGCATTGATTATATCCATCACTTTTTTACCCATAGCCTTACGAAGCTTATCCGCTTCAGGCAGGGTAAATCCCGCTATAATCTGGGAGATGAGCATTACCTGCTCCTGGTAAACAATAACTCCAAGTGTATCTTTAAGCACAGGCTCCAGTGACGGGTGAGAGTATCTGACAAGTTCAGGTTTCTTCTTTCTCTCTATAAAATCATCAACCATACCTGAACCAAGTGGGCCCGGCCTGTAGAGCGCGACAATTGCTATAATATCCTCAAATTCGGTGGGTCCGAGCCGTCTCAGGATATTCTGCATCCCTGAACTTTCAAGCTGGAACACTCCCCGTGTATCAGCATTCTGCAGAAGCCTGTATGTCTCTTTATCATCAATGGGTATATTGATAATATCTATATCATCCCCGGTTGTCTCCTTAATCAGCTTAAGACAGTTATCAATAATACTGAGGTTCTTAAGGCCCAGGAAATCCATCTTTACAAGACCGGCCTGCTCAAGGGTGTTCTTTTCATACTGGGAGGAGATACTGCCGTCTTTATCCCGGTAGAGCGGAACATACTCCGTCAGCGGTCCTTTTGAGATTACCACCCCGGCAGCATGTTTCCCCGCTGAACGGGTGAGGCCTTCAAGCCTCAGCGAAATATCAATAAGCTCCTTCCCTTTATCGCTGTCTGAAAGCTTCTTAAGTTCCGGGGATGTCTTGATCGATTCCGCCAGGGTATTTTCTTCAATGAGTTTACTGATATCATTAGCTTCAGCAAATGGAATATCAAGAGCGCGGGCCACATCCTTCACGACTGCCTTTGCCTTCATCCTGTTAATAGTTATTATCTGGCTGACGTGATCCTCGCCATATTTTCTTTTAACGTAGTCAATGACCTCTTCACGCCTTTCAGCACAGAAGTCTATATCCATATCAGGCATCTCGTTCCTGTCAGGGTTCAGGAATCGTTCAAAGAGTAAATTGTATCTGATAGGATCCAGGGCCGTTATTCCGAGACAGTAGGATACAATTGAACCGGCGGCTGACCCCCTGCCTGGACCCACAGGTATATTCACGCTCCTGGCGTAATTGATGAAGTCCCATACTATCAGGAAGTATCCTGAAAACTTCATGTTTGTAATTACTGAGAGTTCGTATTCAATTCTGCTTTTTGCTTCTTCAGGTACTTTCCCGAAGTATATCCTCTCTGCTCCTTCATAGACAAGATGCCGCAGATACGAGTCGAGATTAAACCCCGCAGGTACATCAAAATTCGGGAGTACCGGGTTCCCGAGTTCTATATCAAGGTCGATCATGTCAGCAATTTTACATGTATTGAAGAGAGAGTCCGGGTAATCAGCAAAGTTCATTCTCATTTCATCAAGAGTCTTCAGGTAGAACTCATTTGTGGAGAACCTCATCCTGTTCTCTTCATTCATTGTTTTCCCTGTCTGGACGCAGAGAAGCACTTCATGTGAATAAGCGTCATCCCGTGTAACATAGTGGGCGTCATTAGTCGCGATTAGCGGGATATTCATCTCAGCAGCCATACGGATCAGTTCCCTGTTTGCAATCTCCTGCTCTTTGATCCCGTGATACTGAAGCTCAAGGAAAAAGTTTTCCCTGCCGAATATCTCCTGATATTTACCGGCAAGCTCCCTGGCCTCTTTATTTCTCCCCCTGATTATATTAACAGGTATCTCTCCTGCAATACATGCGGATGAAGCGATAATCCCCTCTGAATACTTCTCCAGAACTTCCATGTCAATTCGAGGCTTATAGTAAAAACCCTCAGTGTAAGCGATGGAGGAGAGCCGCATGAGATTTTTATAGCCAGTATTATTCTTAGCAAGCAGTATGAGGTGGTAAGCAATATCCTCTTTACTGTCCTTTGCAACCTCTTTCTTGAATCTTGAACCGGGAGCAACATAAAACTCCTCCCCCACAAGTGGTTTTATACCTTTTTTCCGCGCTTTCTGGTAGAATTCAACTGCCCCGAACATATTGCCATGATCTGTGATCGCTATCGCGGGCATACCGAGATCAACGGCACGTCCCACCATTTTATCAACAGTGATAGCTCCGTCCAGAATGGAATAATCTGAATGATTATGAAGGTGTACAAAATCCATATTATAAAACCAGGTAATGAGATTAGAAAAAGGGATAACCGCCTGCTATAGCGGAGCAGCAGCCTTGTTAAAACTATTTCAGTACTTGAAAATGAAAGAGACATAATTTCAAGTATTAATTTCAAAAAAAATGACCATTAATTAACAAAAAAAAAGAGACCCTAAATTCATCAGGGTCTCTTTTATAGTCAATATTAATATTTGAAATAAACCGGATTTGATTATTACAATCCGCCTTATATACTTTTAATTATTTTACCACCTGTATCAGGGTATTTCTCAATGACACGACATCCCCGTTATCAAGGCCCAATATAACAGTATCACCGGCAAAGACCGGGGAGGTCTTTATATCGCTTGCAAATGTGTTCTGCCACACGAGGGTACCTTTTCCGGGATTGAGCGCAAAGACAGTCCTGTCGTCAGCAACTATTACATTTCCGAAAGCAAGCAGCGGGCTCACTGTCACAGCTCCCCCTGTTTTGAACTTCCAGAGAAGTTTTCCTGACGTATCCTCAAGCGAGTAGATAAAGCCGTCTTCAGATCCGAAAAGGATGCTCTTCTCATACAAAGCGGGGGATGAGTATACTGCTCCATCAGTTTTGTATGTCCAGACAATATCCCCATCATCAACTGTTATTGAATAAAATATACCGGAATAACAGCCGAAATATATATGCTTATTGTGGATGAGGGGGGCCTGGGTAACAACCTTCTCATCTATTGGAGTAGACCAGACTGTGTCGCCATCCTTTGAATCCAGGGCATATAATTTTAATTCATCAGTTGCAATGATTAAATTACGTCCGGCGATCTGCAGCGTGTTGTAGATTGCTTCATCCAGGTTATTAGACCACTGTTTCCTCCCTGAATGATCATATGCCTCAACAAAACCGTAGCCGGTTGCAAGAAAAATCCGATCTTTAGTTACAAGGGGTTCTGATCTGAAAAGCAGAGGCCCCCCGGCTTTAACTTTCCAGTTAAGCTTTCCGCTATTGATTTCAATTGAATACAGATTTCCATCAACATCCACAATATAAACGTTATCACCATGGATTACAGGCCTGGATTCCACTCTTGAAGCAATTTTTTTTGCTACTATTATGTTTCCGCTATTATTCAGCACTGTAAAAGTACCGTTTTCCGAGCAGGTAATTATTCTGTTTTTATAATAAACAGGAGCGGAACTGAGCGGCGATCCGAAAGAGCTTACCCATTTAACACGTTCAAGGAGTTTTGATTTTTCCATTGTCGGGGCCAGGGTGTAGGTTTTGCCCTCCTCAACTTTAACCGTTGAGGTGTATTCTTTAAAGTTCTGCGCAGTAATTTTTACATTAATATTCTGGTCCGGTTTCACCTCAAGGGTGACTGAACTGTATCCTTTAAATGCTGAATTGATATATATCTTCGCCCCCTGAACCGGAGCCTTTACGACAAGAAGGCTCTTTGCTGCTTCCACCGGTTTTTCAACGACCGCTGTAAACTTTCCTGCCTCACTGCGCATAAGCTCCTTGCCTCTTCTGTCGGACAGGATAACGCGCCAGTAGTATTCACCCGATTCAGGAATAGAGACCTGACCTTCATTATTATTACCGAAATTAATAACTCTTGCTTTTGTAAATTCAGGATTATCCGCGATCTGCACCCTGTACGATCCCGCTGTACTTACTTTTTTCCATACGAATCTTACCCTGTTATCTTTTCTTTCTGCAGGGATATTGATCTCCTCACTGCCGGATGGAGATACAACCGCAAGGACTTCCTTAACTGTTACTGTAAAATTCCCTGCTTCAGAAAATGGAACTTTCTCTGTTTCGGATATTACACCCTGCACTCTCCAGTAATATGTTCCGGCATCCTGAACTCCGGTCATCTCTAAAAAATTGACAGTTCTCCTCTCTTTTGATATAACATCAGTGAAATCAGGGTTCTTCGCGATCTCTACATCATAAGATATAAAAGCCGGGTCGCTCTCCCAGGTCATAACAAGGCCTTTTGATTTGAGAATATCCTGATCTATCCTGTTACCCTTTGCAGGTGAAAGAAGCCTGACCGGAGTAATATCTTTTGCTTTCTCAACGACAAATGATACCGGGCTGCTGTTTTTAACAAAAACCTCTCCGCCAATGCTAAGAGCGCTTTTAATACGGCAGAAATAACGGCCCGGATTAATATTATCCACAGCAATACTATTTAACGAAGTTTTAACACTGTTAAGAATATTTGCAAAATCCTTATCGGATGATACTTCAAGAGTATAATCAGATGTGTTATCAGGATCAAGCCACTTGAATGAAACAGAGTTAAATGTGGCAGTATGAGTAATCACCTCATCAACAGCGGGAGAAATAATTCTGGGCGGCTTTTTATACAGCAGATTAAATTTTGCTGTATTACTGTACTCACTTTTACCGGTGTCCTCATTAACTGCGGAAAGCCTCCAGAACCACGCTCCCTCATCGATTTTATAAGTAATCCTGTTTTCACCAGTGACCTTTATACTTTTAAGTTTATTTTCGAAAGTCCGGTCACTGCTTATCTCCCATGTTATATTTTTAAACTTACCTTCCACACTCCATTCAAAGGAAACGTCTGTTTTTTCAGTGTCACTGACCAGATACCTGTTCGGAGAGGGAGCCTTCAGGTTAAAATTAAGCTGAATAATTTTTGTATCCTGCCTGTCTGAGGAGATGAGCGCCTTTTCATTAACATTTACAACGGTTTCCCCCGTAGCGTCCTTAACCTTTGCCTGACCTTCAGATACGGTAAGGTCAAGCTCCTGGTTTTCAAGCTGGGTCAGTTGAATATTGCCTTTGTCAATTGATACAGTGGCATCCATTGAAGTAATGTTTATTGCCGAGATATCTGTTCCCTTTATCCCGCTTCTGTTTGCTGATATTGAACCATGCTCGAAATTAATATTAATTGCATTTTCGAGTGTGGAGAGCATTATCATGCTGTTCTCATCAACACTTATATCTGTTCCGTCATTAAGATGTA
>DAISJZ010000081.1:0-15350 GCA_036821145.1 Spirochaetota bacterium | reverse complement strand
AGAAGGAAAAGCAATATTCAGGCATAACCCGCTATTTATAAAAAATAGGGGTGTCATTATGAATTTTAAACAGGGCTGCTCAGGAAATCTTCTTGAGGAGTACAAGCGTAAGTGTGTGTCCGCGGATGTGGCGGTAAAGGGGATCAATTCGGGTGATGTAATTGATTACGGTTTTTTTAACGGGAAGCCTGTTGTTGTAGACCAGGCACTGGCGCGCAGGCATGAAGAGTTAAGGGATGTCACAGTATACTGCGCAGCAACTGTTCCCCCTCCACCTGATGTGCTGAAATATCCGGGAAGTTTTATCTACAATGACTGGCACTGGAGCAAGGTGACAAGGATGCTCCAGGTTAATTTCAATCCATATTATTCTCCAATTCTTTACGAGAGGGCTCCATACTATGTGCGTACCCTTGATATAAGTAAAGCCTACAGGTCAGCAGCATATAATAATCCCGAACTGAAAGATAAGATAAAATGGGTGGCAATCTGCCAGACAGGGCCAATGGATCAGAACGGATACTTTAACTTCGGACCTCAGAACTCCGCAACCTCTGCATTCGCTGATGAGGCGGGGCTTGTTATAGTTGAAGTGAATAAAAACCAGCCGAGATGTTTAGGGGGGACAGAGGATTCTATTCATATATCAAGGGTTGACTACATAGTTGAAGCTCCTGAAACTCAGATGCTCTTCGCTGCACCGGCAGTGGAACCTTCTGATGTTGACCGGAAAATTGCTGAGAATATTATGCCGTATATACATGACGGGTCATGCATCCAGCTCGGTATAGGCGCGATGCCCAATGCAGTGGGGAAGATGATAGCCGAATCTGACCTGAAAAACCTTGGAGGCCACACGGAGATGCTTGTGGACGCATTCATGGATATGATTGAAACAGGGAGGATGAACGGTTCAAAGAAGTATATCGACAGGCACAAATGCGTTTATACATTCGCAATAGGTACGCAGAAGCTCTATGATTTTATGCATGATAATTCCGCCATCGCGGGGTATCCGGTTAATTACACCAATGATCCTAATATCATAGGGCAGATAGATAACTTTATAAGCATCAATAACGCGATCCAGATTGACCTTCTCTCACAGGTGAATGCTGAAAGCAACATGGCTAACGGGATTCCGTCGCAGGTTTCCGGTAACGGCGGTATGACGGATTTCATCACAGGGGCGTATAAATCCGTCAACGGTAAAAGTTTCATCTGCCTTGCGTCAACATATACTGAAAGAGACGGAACTGTTGTATCACGGATAACCCCGACTCTTGAAGCAGGTACAGTTGTTACAATACCGCGGCAGATGGTGGATTTCGTTGCTACTGAATACGGTGTTGAGAGGCTTACAGCTTCACCTACATGGATGAGGACAGAGAAACTTATTAATCTTGCGCATCCCGATTTCAGGGACGGCCTTATTAAAGAAGCTGAAAGGATGAAACTCTGGAGATTTACAAACAAACAGTTTTGATAATAATTTGTGGAGCCGTAGCATGCTGATGTGGAGACGCAACATGCTACGGCTTCACATCAGCATCGGGCTACATCAGATCTTTTGTTATATCATTCAGATCATTCACCAGGTTGTTTATATTCATGGTGGTTGTATTTATACGGCCTGCGAAATTTACGATATCCTGGGCCTTCTGTGCTATGTCAGCGGTTGTGCGGCTCGATTCGTCCGTGGCAAGGCGCTGCTCAGATGTTGAATGTTCGATTTTTTTACTGGAATCGTGTACCTTTATATTAAGGTTTCTTATAGTCTTTATGGTCATATCAATGTCGCTAATGAGTGAGCCCACATCCTGTATTTCAACTTTTATCTTCTGAATGGCGCTGTTTAACTGCTGCATCATACCTGTTGATTCATCTATCAGTTTATTGCTGTTGTCTATAAGTAACTGGTTGTCACGTATTATCCTTTCAATTTCACGGGAGTTGCTTGAAGTGGCATCAGCAAGTTTTGATATCTCGTCTGCAACAACCGCAAAACCGCGTCCCGCTTCTCCCGCCCTGGCTGCTTCAATGGAGGCATTAAGTGACAGGAGGTTCACCTGGTCAGCTATATCGTTGATCACCTGTACAAAGTCTGACATTTCAGCGCTTTTGCTTTTCAGGGTTACAACACTCTCCCTGGTTTTAAGTAAATGACTTGATGAATTATCAGAATATATCGTAACATTGTTCAGTGTTTCATTTATTTCCGTTGAGCTCTGCTGTGTGCGGTCATTTACTTTTTTCAGGTCGTCAACTGATTCGACTGTAATATCCAGTTCCTCGAAGAGAGATCGTGCTATATTACTTATTGATTCAGAGTTGGCAGTGAGTTCCTCCAGGGACGCGGATATCTCTTCCAGCGCCGCTGCCTGCTGCTGTGAAACATCATTCATATCAAGGGTAACCTGTGTCTGCTCTGATGTCTGTTCTTTCAGTATGCCGATTGTTTTAATAACGGCATCAACAACCCCCTGGAGACTGGAAAAGTTGCTGTTGGCTTCATCCTGTTTTTCAATGGCCAGCAGCAGTATACGGTGTGTGGCATCTGCTCCCCCCATGGCACCGATACCCACCATGAAATAGATTATATAGCGCACAAGAAGGTTCGAAGCCGGACCCCCGGGGATAAGTTCTGGCTTTATTATAAAAAGCACTGTCTGTGTTACAAGCACAAGGAAGAGGGCATAGATCGAAAGCCTGCGGTTAAAATAGAATACACTTAAAGCAAGCAGTATATAGTTGGTGGCGAAGAGTTCACTGGACCCGTGAAAGTAAAACTGGAAAATACCCAGTGAAAGCATAACACCGGTTAATGTAATAATCGCAGAGCGTTTACTGCCCCGGAAACGATCGCTGAAAATTTTTGTTACAAGCATAAGCAGTGTAACAGCAACCGCTTCAACAAGAATATCGGTATATGTCAGGTATTGAGAGCCTTTACCTGTGGCCTTGATCGTGATTACTGAAACATTGGCAATCACAAGGATGATTATAAAGGCCTTCATAAGGCGCCAGTTATTGGTGATCATTACTTCCGAGAATATTCTATGGCTGTCTACGTGCTCCTTAACTCCCTTTACTGTTTTAGTACTGATGTTTTTCATATTCATGATAATTCACGGCTCCTTTTTTTAGATAAGGTGAAATCAGAGTGTAAGCATCCCCCCGGACCCGGATATCACCATTCAATTAAACTCATGTTGCGGGTTACGTGCCGAAGCATATAACACAGGTAATATGCAAAACTGAGAGTAACTGACTGCTGCTGAAACAGGACAATTTCATGTCATCTTCAGAAGACATGAAATCATTCTTTTCCTGGTTAAAGGATTTTAGTATTATGAGTGGTTTTTTTGCCGTGGGTGTAATATCGTAAATATAAGCCTGAATGTAATCCGTTCCGGTATTCCGGCAAAATCGCCGGTTTTGAAAAGACTGCAAAGCAGATGATACAATATTACTTTTTTATATTATTTTATAAACAGGCAGAATTATTATTATTATGTCAATTAAAATATTGATGTGGAATAAAAACCGTTTCAGCTGATATTGAAGAGTTTCTCCCGGTACTTATTCAGAATTTATGCGGAATTGTGTATTTCCTGTAATAGAGTTAAATATAATTTGTTTGCAGCTATTCCTTTCTTGACAAAGAACCGGCGGTGTGTCACATAACAGTATAAATAATGGTGTGTAAAATTTCTGCGATTGACCGGTTTAAACCACTGTAGTCTCTTCAGTTATTAAGGTGTGTTATCATGACGTACAACGATAAAAGGACGATTCTCCTTGTGGAAGATAATGTGATTACCGCAATGGATGAGCAGCTGTCTCTTGAAAAATATGGTTATAATATTATTCCGGCCTATTCAGGACAGGAAGCAATTGATATATTCAATAATAATGGCGGCATTGAACTTATCCTGATGGACATTGACCTCGGTACCGGGATTAATGGTCCGGACGCTGCCAGGGCAATACTTAAGATTCGTGAAACCCCCATAGTTTTTCTTTCCAGTCATAATGAGCCTGAAATTGTTGAAACAACTGAAAAGATTACATCATACGGTTATGTGGTAAAGAACTCAGGCATTACTGTCCTTGACGCCTCCATAAAGATGGCATTCAGGCTTTTCGACGCTAAAAGGCAGATA
Source organism: Spirochaetota bacterium (assembly GCA_036821145.1). Classification (GTDB taxonomy): domain Bacteria; phylum Spirochaetota; class UBA4802; order UBA4802; family UBA5550; genus UBA5550. Next base: position 11,184 of record DAISJZ010000081.1, on the reverse strand, counting down.
GCCTCAACTGAACGTAAACAGCAGGCAATGCTTTCAAATATACGTGATATTATAGGGATAACTGACAGCAATGGTTTTGTTAAATATGTAAGCCCTAATATAACCCGGAGGTTCGGGTGGGAACCTGAAGATATCATCGGGACCAATTCCATGTCAAGGATTCATACTGATGACCTCGAAAAGAGTAAAACCGGTTACTGCGGGCTTATCAGTCAAAGTAATAATACAGGTGTCATGGTTTTCAGGTATAGATGTAAAGATGAGAGTTATAGAAATATTGAAGTCACTGCTACCAATCTTGTAAATGACCCTCTGATAAACGGCATCCTCTTTAATTATCATGATATAACAGATAAACTTGAAACTGAAAACGCGCTTAAAGTAAGTGAGGCCAATTACCGGCAGCTTTACGAGAATGCCCCTGCCGGTATATACAGGGTGGATTTTAAGACAGGAAAATTTATCCGGGCCAACGATGTCTTTCTCGGGTACCTGGGCTACACCAGGGAGGAGATAACTTTAATCAGTCCTTTTGACCTGCTGACTGATAACAGTAAAAGGCTTTTCGGGGAACGTCTTCAGAAAATTTCACGAGGGGAAACTGTATCAAATACAGTTGATTATGAAGTTCTTGATAAGTCAGGTAATATGCATTATGTACACCTGCTGAATAAAATGGTTTATGATGATAAGGGGCAGATAACCGCATCGGATGTTGTTGCCTATGAGATAACAGACCGCATCCGTATGGAGAATGCCCTTAAGAAAAGTGAAGCTGATTTCAGGAGCATGCTGGGGAATGTACCGGGGATGGTTTACAGGTGTGCTAATGATAAAGACTGGACTATGAAATTTATCAGTGACGGGGTTTTTCGCCTTACGGGATTTTATCCTCATGAACTGTTAAATAACTCCGGCAGGGTGTATGCTGACCTTATTTATCCTGACGACAGAAGCTACGTATGGGAGAAGCTCCAGGACGCAATAAAATGCAGCGGGCATTGGGAACTTGAGTACAGGATAGTTGCGAGGGATAAAAATGTAAAGTGGGTATATGAAAGAGGCCAGGTTGTTGAAGGGGAACCTGATTATGAAAAACTCCTGGAGGGTTATATAACTGATATTACCAGGTATAAAGTAGCCGAAGGGGAGATCTCGAAGAGAGAGGAAAAATACCGCAGGATATTTGAAAACATACAGGACTGCTATTACGAGGTTACCCTTAATGATAATACCATTGCTGAGATTAGCCCTTCGATAGAATTTGTATCTAACGGCCAGTACAGAAGGGAGGAGCTTATCGGCAAACACATGTCATTTTTCTATTCTGACATGATGGACAGGGATAGTTTTCTTAAACAGATAAGTGAGCGTGGAAGCGTTACTGATTATGAGATTCCTCTGAAGAACAGGGATGGTTCAATTATGCCATGTTCTTTTTCATCAAAGCTCATTTATGACGAAAATGGCTGTCCTGAACGGATAATAGGAATAATGAGGAATATAACTGAAAGGAAACGCTTTGATGAGAACGTAGCGAAACTACTTAAAGAAAAAGAACTTCTGCTGAAAGAGGTTCACCACCGCATAAAGAATAATATGAATACCATATACGGCCTGCTTGCACTGCAGGCTGAATCTGCCTCTGAGCCTGCTGCAGTATCTGCCATAAAAGACGCTGCTTCACGGGTAAACAGCATGATGATTTTATACGATAAGCTCTACCGTTCGCATGATGTTACGGCTCTCCCTGTCAATATCTATATTCCGTCACTTGTTGATGAAATCGTCATGAACTTTCCCAATAGTAAAATGGTGAAGATTGAAAAATATATGGATGAGTTTGTTCTTGATGTTAAGATAATACAGCCCCTGGGGATTATAATCAACGAGCTTATGACAAACATTATGAAGTACGCTTTCACAGGGATGGAACAGGGCATAATCACTATTTCCATATCAAAGGATTCCGGTAATGTAACAGTGATGATTAAGGATAATGGAAAGGGTATACCTGAATCTGTTGATTTCAATAATTCACGCGGATTCGGCCTGATGCTTGTACAATTACTTGCAAAGCAGCTTAAAGGGGATGTGAGGATTGAGAGACAGAATGGCACTGCGGTGATCCTGGAGTTCAGCGTCTGACTACACGACTGATTATTCATTTTTAATTCATATAAAAATTTGCCTTTTTGCCATTTTTTTATTATATATATAGCTTAATTGTCCCCGGTTATGCGGGGATATACAGGAATTTTCAGCTATATTATGATTAAATTCAACAGTTCTTATAATTTATCCTGCTGCTTACTCGCTATGCTTATGACAGCATTTGCTGCAATAACTTTAATCTCCTGCTCAAATAATAACAGCAGCCCCACAGATGTAGTGACTATTACAGGCGTTAATAAGTATTTTACTGAAGCTGACGCACAGTGGGGAGCAAAGACTCTTGAAACTACAATGCATGTCAGGATGCCGCACAGCAGTCACGAGGAGTCGGGCGTAAGATGTGAAACCTGCCATCACAAAAACTATAATGATGAGCGTATAAAAAAATGCGCATACTGTCACAAGGGACTTGCGGGCTCAAAACTCTTCCACTCCTTCTGCATGAAATGTCATACTGATAAGAAAAACGGGCCTCTCCGCTGCGATGAATGCCATATAGAATCAGACAGGCAGATATATAAAGATATTGAGAAGATGTATGGCGGGACCTTTAAGTTTGACGATAAAAGCCATAAAACCCATGAAACAGCCTCTGTAAAATGTGATACCTGCCACCATGACGGCGGTGACGCAAAAAACAGGAAAAAGTGCGATGACTGCCACGTGGGTAAATCTAAAATGGTGATCTTGCATTATTTCTGTAAAGACTGCCATAAAAAGGAGAAGGGCCCTGTTAAATGCCAGGAGTGTCATGCGGGCGTGAAGTCTGAATACCAGGATGTAAAAGACGTTATACCTCTTGAAAAGACAGGACACCGGCTCCCTCAGATACAGTTTAACCATAAAGGTCATGTGGAGGAGTATAATACTGAATGTATTGACTGTCACCACCTCGGTTCAATGGCTAAGTGTTCATCATGCCACGGTAAAAAGGATGAGGGTGCAATAATAAATCTCAAGGCAGCATTTCATCAGCAGTGCCATGAATGCCACAGGCGTACTGCAGGCCCCATGGGGTGCCACAGCTGCCACAGGGAGAGGAATTAGTATGAAACTCTTTTCCAGGTTTTTCCGGTATATTTATGATAAGAGTATAAATGTCAGCATCAAGAATAAAGTGAAGTATGTACTACTCTCTGTATGTACACTTATCTCACTTCTTTTTGTAGCTGTAAATTACAGGCTCACAGGTTCCTGGCTTGAAGAACTTGTGCTTGTGAATTATCACGAAATAGCAACCAAGCAGTTTGAGTTCATTGAATACTGGATGGAGAGGCGTGCTGAACATGTTGAAAAATTATCCCGTGCCCCGTTAATAGTTAATGCGGCGAATATTATCTCAAGCGGCAGAGATGTGGGAGGTGCTGCAAAAGGGGTACTGAAGAAATATATAGATGATGTGATGTATGACCAGGGTTCATACTCCTGGATCACTCTTATTGATTCTAATGGAAAAATTATTGTTTCATCAGATAACAGAAGCGGGATGCTTGACGCGGATCTTTTCAGCCAGATACCTGCACGTCAGGATATTCATATATTCAGAACTTTTATTGATAACTCGAAAGGGGGCAATACCATTATTCAGCCTGTAAGCTTCCCTGTTTACAGTGAGAATAAAAAACCGGCAGGTTATATAATATGCGCCGTAAACATGAATGTCATGGATGATTCGCTGAATATTATTAATCTCGGTGAGAACGGAAGCGCCTTTATCATTGATGGTACAGGGAGGGTGATATGCTCCTCCCGTGAATATGAATTTCAGAAAACTTCCGGTGTTTTAAATGATTACTACATTGCAAACAGTGAATTACAACAGGAGGGGTTCTGGTTAATTAACCATGAGTCGCGTCAGCTTGTGAAGAGTGTGGCAAAATGTCTTGGTACAGGGCATGCAGGACACGAGTTTTACATTAATCATGAGGGGCGTGAAGTAATAGGTATATGGAAATGGCTCAGTTACTTCCAGTGGATGTTCCTTGTTGAAGTAGACAAAAGTGAGGCTTTTGCAGCTATAACAAAGACTGTTATAGTGTACCTGGTTATAGGCGTGGTATTTATCGGGATTTCAATTATTATTGCACTTGGGCTGTCAAGGAATATCAACAGGTCTATATCCGCATTTATGGAATCCTTCGGCAGGGGGGCACTTGGAGATCTATCGGTACGTTATCCTGTTTCTGAAAAATCGGGAAGAACTGTGTTTCAGAAAGAGGGGGATTCATATATTGAATATGATAAAGGGAAGGGGTTCTGCTTTTTTGAGATAGGTTCAATTTCGCGCCGTATCGGAAAAGAGGTAAAGTGCAGGTTTATAATTGAGAAAAAATATAAGTCCTGCGTGCAGTGCAGTGTTTACAGGGAGAATACAGCCAGCGAGATGCATAGTCTTGGTGTATGGTTTAATCTTTTTATGTCAAAGATAAATGAAGTGGTAAAAAATACCCTGGCTCTGTCGCATGAACTATACCTTTCATCAGATGAGATGTCTAAAGCCATAGGTGATTTTTCAGAAAACGCCAATACACAGGCATCGTCCACCGAAGAGATTATAGCAACAGTGGAGGTGCTTTCATCAGGGTTTACAGTTATCTCCGACAGGGTGGAGGAGGAGAACCTGAGCCTTAAAGCGATGATGCTCCGCGTAAATGAACTCACTGAGATTATAGATAACATGGGTGATAAGATACGGAAGACCCAGGTGAACACCGATGATTTTACCGCCAAAGCAAGGCATGGTGAACAGTTGCTTGGCGACATGAACAGTTCCATGGAAAAGATAAGTGAAAGTTCCGCTGAGGCTGTGAATATAATCCAGATAATCGATGATATATCTGAGAAGATAAATCTTCTTTCCCTTAACGCCTCCATTGAGGCCGCCCGGGCAGGGGAGCATGGAAAGGGGTTTGCGGTTGTGGCGCAGGAGATATCAAAACTCGCGGACCAGACAGCCGCCAGCCTTAAGCAGATAGACCAGCTTATAAAGGTAAACAACAGTGAGGTTAAGAAGGGACTTGCCAATGTGCAGGGGACCGTGGACACAATCACTGCAATAATTGAAGGATTTAATCTTATAAGCAGGATGATGAAAGAGATTTCAGATATCATGGAAAATGAGTTAGATACCAAATCAACAGTGGTGGATGAAATAGAAAGTATAAAAGAGAGGTCTGACGCGATCAAACAGGCCACAGAACAGCAGATGGATGCCTCTGATGAAATTGTTAAAATGGTGGGGATAATCAATGATACAACACAGCTTATAGCCGCCAGGTCAGAGGAGCTTGCTGCCAATTCCCAGAATATGAGGAATGAAGCGGAGCTTCTCAACCTGAGCATAAACTATTTTAAAAGCAGTGAACCTGAAGAGAGAACAAATTAAAATTAAATCAGTAATTATTCCTAAAAGAATTATAAGGATAAAAAACTCTATATTTTAACTATGCTTAAAATGTTATACTAATAAAAATTTTGTCATTCCGGTTTTGCATCTTCAGTTCGTGCAAATACCGGAATCTCATAGATTAATATTATGAGATACCGGCATTCCGCTTCGCTACAGCCGGTATGACAGCGAATTTTAATGATACATTAGCACTAAAAATTATGTTTAGGAATAAACATTGAAATTAAATATAAAAATAACAGCAGAGTGCGCTTTATCCGTGTATTTAGTTAACCGGTCAGTAAATATTAGTTTACGCATAACAACAGTTAAAAAATACTTTACCGCTTCCAAAAATTGTGAATTAATTATTTACACCATTGCCTTCAAAAGTCTAATGGCCTTATTATAAAGAGGGGGTAACGCATTATGAACATGCGTACATCAGTAGACATAGACCTTATCGTTTACAGTTTCGTTCAGAAGCTGAATAACAGGGAAAAGCTCGGCAGCTTTATCTCAGTTGAAATCAATTTTAATGATCCGGTAACTGTTACAATCGATGCAGAGAACAGCGGGGAGGTTCAGAACATCGATACAACTGAGTTACTGGAATGGGTAAACAGATATAAAGATCATGTTTTAAAACATGATTTACCCTTTAAAAATACATTTTACGGCAGATACGAAATGTAAACACGAAACCCCGGTTAAAGCCGGGGTTTTTTAATTTGTCTGTTTTGAGGATTTCAGTTTATTTAGTTCAGACTTCAGTTCTCTATTATTCATGAGAAGCTCCATACATCGCGTTTCAGTCTGTTTTCGGTCTGTAATATCCCTGCATATGCATAGTATCAGTTTTTCGCCTTTATAGGAGGAGCCGTTGGTGCTAATCTCAACATCTATAATGCTGCCATCTTTGCGGCGGTGGCGTGTTTCAAAATGTTCCCCGGTACTGCTGACTGACTGGAGCATTATCATTGTACGCTCTTTTGTATGCATACATTCCCAGTCCCAGACATGCATATTATTAATTTCTTCAATGGAGTATCCGAGCATATTTGCAAACTGTTTATTGGCCTGGTATACTTTGCCATCCTGATCGAGAATAACAATGCCGTCTCTTGACTGCGCTAAAAGTAAAGTAAACCAGGTTAATTCATCTTTAAGCATAACTTCAGCACTTCGAAGCCGGGACACAGTTTTTTCAAGTTTCAGAACATATTTTTGAAGTTCCTCGTATGTTTTTTCTTTAGCCATTACATCCCTTTTATATCTGAAATGCCTGAGTAAATTCCGAATAATTAATATTATCTGTTTTTATTAAAAGTTTCAAGTAAAAATTTAAATATCAGTTATACAATGCTGTTATTTCTTCCCGGCAAATTTATTCATTACCTGTTGACAATAAATACTGTTGAGTATTTATTGAATTGATAAAAATGAAGAGTTATTTATTCCTAAAGATAATTATTAGTGCAAAGCTATTAGTATAATTCTCTGTCATACCGGCTGAAGTGATAACGAAATGCCGGTATCTCATAATATTAATCTATGAGATTCCGGTATTTGCACGAACTGAAGATGCAAAACCGGAATGACAAAATTTTATGATTATAATAATTTTATACATAATTAATTTTTTAGAGTTTTTTATCCTTATAATTTTTTTAGGAATTATTATTGAATATGAAGAGTAATTTAATACCTGAAAACAGAATAACGGAGCTGATGAATGAAACTTCAGTATATTAAAAAAGATAATGTATTCATTGTATACCTGCGGGGCCATGTGGATCTAACAGTTACGGCATCTATTGAAAAATCAATTGAGAAACTGCTGTCAGCTGAATGGGAAAGTCATCTTCTGCTTAACATGAAAGCTGTTGATTATGTAAGCAGTGCGGGGCTTGGTATTTTTATGACTCTTATGAATTCCCTGAAAAAGAGAGATAAAAAACTTGCTTTCTGCAGTATTGATCCTGACGTAAAAAAGATATTCAAGGTTGTAAAACTTACGGAGGTCTTTGATATCTTTAAAACAGAGGAGGAGGCCCTCGTTTTTCTGAAAGAGGGATAGCAGCAGAAATTAAAACTCCTAAAAACGGAGCTAAATATTATTGTGAAGCTGTTTGAAATTAATCCAAAGGCTTAACAGTGAATTCCCTGGACCCCAGTTTTTTATTATCAAAAATAACCTCCGCTCTCCATCTCCCCGGAGCTGAGGGGAAATCAGAAAGATTAATATCAGCAGTTGTATACCACCACTCCTTCTTTACTGTCCAGCTGTAGTTTAAAAGCGGGGCAGGTACACCCTCTTTATAAAGGCGAAACCCGATCTTATGATTTCTTTTTAAATCTAAAGGGAGAAAAACTTTGAATTTATCCTTCGGGGAAAAAGTATCAGTAATATCCGCCGGATTGTGATTTACAATATCTTTACAGAAAACCATATCCTCAATGTAAACAGAGGGCTTCACCTTTTTCGTTGTTATGCCGGTCCAGGAATAGATACCGGTTTTCTCCGGAATGTCATAATCTGAATAATCAGTAATGAAACCCACGGGGATTGATCTGCTGCTCTTCCCGTTTACGGGCCTGAATGCGTTAAAGTGAAGGTGGGGGGATTGGGAGTAGCCGACATTCCCCGAGTAGGCAATAATATCACCCGGTTTTACTCTCTCCCCGGGTTTTACCGCTGCTCCATCTTTTTTAATATGAGTATACTGGGCTAAAGACCCGTCATCGTGAAGAATCTGCACAGTATTATTTTTATCAAGAAATTCCTTTTTAAAACCCCCGCCGCTGAAATGATCGATTACATAAACCACTGTGCCCCCCCTTGCTGCACATATAGGGGTACCTTCCGGCATAAGCCAGTCGATGGAGTATGCGAAATTCCCGTGGTGTGTCGGAGTATCGTTAAAACCCTGGCATACACGGAAACGCTCACCTTTAATGTACGGGAGGCTGTAGGGATACTTCTCTTCATTATCACCGGGGGAGCCGTACTGCCAGTACCAGTTGAGATGCGTGTTCCATGATCTGCTGTAATCATCAATGATAAACGAGAGGACTTTCACCGGCTCATTCCCCCTGCATACAACTGTCAGGGGGAGAGGGGTTGTGCATTTTATATTTTCAGGTTTACCTGAATGCTCAAAAGTAACAGTGGTAATTATATCACTGTAAGGAAATCTATTCCTCAGATAAATTTCAACGTTATTCTTTTTCTGTTCCAGAAGGACACATATCCCCTGATCACCGGAGCAGAATTCCTCCCTGTAATCAGAGGGGAAAGTTCCCTGCGTAAAAATCATACCTGAAATAATCAAATAAAGCAGTACTTTAAATCTCATACAGGACCCCCCTGAATTGTATCTGTTTATCCCTGCTCCTAATAAGAAATCTTCGAAGCCTCTTCCGCCGCGTTAGTCTCAGCATAATAGCTCAGGATATAGTTTTTAGTTTCAGCAGCTTTTACCTTGTCCCCGAGGAATTCATAAGCCCGCATAATGCCGTAATAACCTTCGGCCCTTATGATGGTGTCGGGATATCTTTTGACAAGGGCTTCGAAAGTCGCAAGTGCATCCTGGTAGGCCTTCATGTACATCATTTCGATATGACCTTTCCTGTAATATGCGCTGTCAGCCTCCCTTGTGTCCCCGTATTCCTTTATAAAATCGGAGTAAGCAGCAACAGCCCCTTTCCAGTCTTTTCTCCTTTCAAAATCCATGGCATTCTGAAGAAGCTTAAAAGGGACTTCACGTAGAACAATATTTTTCTCAATGATACTCTTTGACTGAATTTGTATATCGCCTTTATAAGGAATATAACCATCCAGTTTTACCTCAATTGAACGCATCCCTCGAAGCGTGGAGATCTGCGCCGGGGATTTCCCCTCATGCTTACCATCGATGAATATGCCGGCACCAGCAGGAGTGGTTGTAATCTTAAGAATACCAAGCCTGTTGTTCAGGGCATCTTCGATTGAGTTTGAAATACTCCATGCAGCGGGGCGAAGCCCTTTTGAAGAGCCTATATCCCTTGAACCTATATAGATCAGCGCGTTACTTGATGTATCATAGACCCTGTAGTTCAGGGTAATCATGTCGCTGAAGATACGTATATCACCTTCAACTTTATACTGAATACCTTTATCTTTAAAGTTCTTCCCTGAGTCATCATTCTCAATAACTCCGGCCATCTCCAGTATCTTCTCATTGATAAGAGCTTTGGAATACTTCCGTTCTATTGCTGATATGGAGAGAAACGAACCCATCTGGCTGTTGAGGATTTCGGCGAAAGAACCGCCGTACCCCTTTTTTGCCGCCCTGTCATTAAAATCTTTAAACTTAAATACAGTGACAGTGGGGCGCTCTTCATCATCAGACTGGCGTTCGGTGATATATCCCCGGTTGAATTTTTCTTTTATGCTCCATTCGATTTCCCCAAGTGCATCACTAAGGCTTGCTGAACCTGCGCCGTGAGAGTGAACAATAATCATGTTGTCTATACTGACAGTCCGTGCGTCAACCTCATACCTGCCGTCAACTTTTGACACAGTACCAACAGTGAGAAAATCTACTTTAAGTGACGCGGGGTCACCTTTCATAGCGTCAGGGTTCAATGCCCCTGCCTGAACTTTTTCAAGTGAGTTTATGTATGACTGAATGGCGTTTCTGTCCCTTACGTAAAATCTTTCAACCCCCCTGAAGAGCCCTTCGATTGCAGCGGCTGCGTTGTCTCCGCAGTTCTCCTTTTCAGATTCAGAAGTAACTGAGTCATCAAATTTAACAACCGCGAGCTTTATCTGTGACGCTGTCTGGTCCTGGCTTAGAAGAAATACCGGTAACAGTAGAAAAGCGCATATAATAAAAAGACGGATATGTTTTTTCATTTTCAGCCTCCCAGCGCCGCAATCCAGAGCTTCACAAGCCCGCGTTCAGGGCAGTCGGGGCGAAGGCTGAGGTATTTATTATAGTTGGAAACAGCATCGGCGTTTTTCTTCATCTTTGTATCATACAGTATACCGAGGTTTTTGTAAGCCTTGGCATAATCGGGATTCAGCACGATACATTGTTTGAGATTCTTCTCAGCAGAGGCAAGGTCACCTGTTATTGTTGAAATAACGCCGAGGTTGTTGTAGGCATCTATCATATTTTTATCAAGCATGATGGCTTTTTTGTAATTCTCCTTTGCGCCGGGGTAGCTGTATTTTTTATAGAGAGCGTTCCCCATCTCAAAATAAGCGGGAGCGAAATCGTTTTTTAGGCCTATGGCAGTTTCAAGTTCTGTGACAGCGTCATTGAGTCTCCCTGCCGTAATATAAGATTTCCCCAGGAGGTAGTGCGACATGTACTGGTTCGGCTGGTACTTGATTGCCTCTGCAGCTGATTTGATAATGGCGTTTACGTCACCTTTTTCGGAGTTAATCACCGCAATCTTTGTGTAGATGTCGGCTCTTTCAACGTCAGTCTGCACCGATTTGACAGTCTCCTTCAGTTTTTTAATCTCCTGGTTAAGCGATGCGTTCTCAGAAATTTTGAACTCCTGCTCTGCAAGCTCTTTGTTCTCTTTTTTTGAGCAGGAGAGTATTGCAGCGGATAAAGAAATAATGA
>DAISJZ010000080.1:0-15790 GCA_036821145.1 Spirochaetota bacterium | reverse complement strand
TCAAAACCGGTACTTAAAGCCATAAAATCGGATTGACATATCCTCTGTTCACCTTTTTTTTAAAACATGGAGATGAATGAAATGACCTCCCCCCTTTTTATTCTCCGCATTGTGGAGAGCCGTGAAAACGGAATATACTACAGTATAGCAGTTGAGGGTGGTGATCCATCGGAAATCACCCAGAGCATCTTTTTCAACAGCGGGGACTATTCCATTACCTTTATCGAACCTTACACACCCTTCCATCAGTATCTCCTTGAGAATGAGAAGTGGCTTCGCAGTATACTCTACACAACTCTGAAAAACAGTAACCGCGAAAAGGTCTCCATCCCTTTTTCTTTTCCTGACAATAGACCCCTGCCGGCTCCCCCTGAAAATGCTGTGAGTGTTTATTGTGACGGGAGCTGCGGTGAGACAGGTAACGGAGGGTGGGGGGGAGTAATAATTTTTCCCGGTGCTGATCCTGTGGAGATCACAGGTGAAGAGAGCAGCACAACAAGTAACAGGATGGAACTTGCTGCAGCTGTGGAATCTCTTCTTAAAGCTGAAGAGATGATGAGCAGTGCTCCCGGGCCTGTTGTTCTCTTTACTGACAGCAATTACGTGATTCACGGAGTGTCGCACAGACTCCAGGTGTGGAAGAGGAACGGGTTCATCACAGCCCTTGGTACACCGGTTATAAACAGGGAATTGTGGGAGACCCTTGATTCTATTATCAATAGAGTTGATGTTCATTGTGTAAAGGTTGACTACGCGGATAACAACCCGCATCACAGGCGCTGTGATGAGCTTGCGGGTATCCGTATGAGAAGGGAGCTCCCCTGATCAGCGGAGAGGCTCGATGCTGATTACTTTTATATAGTAGACTCCCCTGGAGCTCCCCTGGTCGCCGGCTCCGGTTGAGCTCTCTTTTCTTGTCTCAAGAGTTCCCTTCAGACTGACCTTCTGCCCCCTGAATTTCTCCAGTTCAGGAACAGGTATCCAGTAATCAGCTATGGCCGGATATCCGGTATCAGCCACAATCCCTTTCATCATTATGCATTTTCCGATATGCGGTGCAAGGTTGTCCATGGGGCTCACTGAAACACAATTGCTCTCCGTGGTGTTATTTTTAATATCACCCCCGGCGCATGATAATAAGAATACAAACAGGAATATGGTCATTTTGTGGTTCATGTCATTCCCTCCCTGATTGAATTTACATCATACTGGAGGAATTTTCACTGCGGGATTTATTTTTATTAAAAAAATTTTATTGCGCCTAAATAATCTGTCTTGAGGATTCAAGATAATGCATCAGGATAGATTTTTCTTCTTCGGAGATTTTCTCTATCTTCATTCCTGAGCGGATCAGCCCGTTTTCTTTACTTTTATTGTATGTTATCTTTCCGAGGATATTTATTTGACTCCTGTCCGGGAGGACTATATCGCAGCAGACGAGATTTCCGTTTTTAAATAACCTGGCATTTTTTTTCTGATTCTGAAGAGTCGAAAATCCGCCTGATGAGATATCCTGCACCAGGATTTTATCTTTTATGACAGGGAATATATTAATCTTATGAAAATGTTCGCTGATAGACCTGATGAGATTTTCTGCCATGGCAATTTCATTCGCGGTAAATTCAGTCTCCTTGTTTATCCTGATGTAGCCGTAAGGAATTTTCCCTTTATAAAAAATGGGGAATATCCCTTCGGAGATGCGGTACATCCCTGTTTTTATTGTTCTCTCTCCGGGGTAGATATAGTTCATGTAATAGTCATAAGCAGGTGTTTTTTTAAAATTGTGTTTCCCCAGGCGGCTTACAATATAACCTTCGTTATTGGCGTAGATATACTGCATCCGGGGATCGTGAGGTATTTCAGAAGCTGTTGCAATTTTAACAAACAGAAATTTCTGTTTCATCTTTTTTTCAGCATAATTAAAAACAGTATTTATTTTGTTATGAGAGATTATCAGGGAGTTGTTTATCATTGTTTCGGTTATAATGCTGGTTATGTATATAAGGTTTTTATTCGAGCTTATGAGTTCAATTGTGCTGCGGTTCTGGTTCCGTGATGAAGGTACAAGATAGCATCTTGTAATTGCGAACTGGAAGAGATCCTCCTGTATTGCTGCTGTTTTTTTAAGGTTAAGATGTATAATATTGTTATCATCAAATGAGAAGATTACAACGGGATCAGGAATCGATTTAAGATATGGTATGGCTAATACAACATGTCCAACTGAGTATCCGTGGCATTTAACCCGGATATCATTATTGAAGTATTTCATGAAAACAGTTTTACCTGAGAAACATGAATTATAGAGCTCCCTGATTTTTTCAGGCTCCCTGACTATTTCCATTTCATTGAGTTTATTATGCATAGGAACAGCTTTTAATATTGGATTTATTGTAATATTGCTTTATAGGAAATTAATTACGTCTGGCTCTTTTGTAAAGTTTAATTTTACCAAAAAGCATTAAATTTTTAAAAGGGTGAGATTAACAGGGAGCCTGAATTGCGGGAGTTTTTTATTGTTGCTAATTAAACATCTTTCCCTTCATAATAAATTCAAAGATATTATATCCCGGAACTGAATAAAAATGCCTGAAAACAACAGCAGCCTGATCCCTTTCCTGTCTTCCCGGGATGAACTTTCCGGGAAAAGCAGCGTATCAGCTATTAATAACGCCATAGATAATTTCAGGCATAATTCACCTGCTGTTCCTGTTGAGAAGCTCTATACCGCCTACAGAAGCCTTAAGGAGATTATAGATTCTATGGGGCCTGATTTTGTTTCTCTTGCCGGGCATTTCAATGATATTTTTCTGCGTATACTTGAGGAGCGGGGGGAGAGCGGAAGCGGTATTTACAGAACCGTGCTGCGCGATTCATCGGAATTCAGGTTCCTATCCGGGATGTTTATAAAAGAGAGTGTTCCGGAGCCGGAGACCGGTTCTGAAACCGCGGCGGAGATTCCGGAACCTGATGAACCGCCTGCCAGGGTGACACTGAAGGGTGTGCTCGCGGATAAAAAAATATCACTAACGTATTATAGCGAAGATCAGTGGAGTGAACTTGTTGAAGAACACTTTAATGATATTGCGGATGAACAGGAACTGGTGAAAACCAGCGGAACTGTTTTAAACAGGATCATCAGGCGTGGCGACAGCAGTGATTACCATATTCTAATCATAGTGAGCTGTATTTTCGAAAGGTTTAAAGGATTTAAAAAGCTTGAGATAAGCTCAAAGGAATACGCGATGAAGCTGGTGAATATGGTGAGTGACAAAAGTGAAGCCTGGAACAGGCTGCATGTTGATTATCTTGATATAATTAAAAAGTGAAATAAAATTTTACCTCAGGCCTTGAAAGTGATCGATACCCTTGTGCCGCTGCTGCTCTCTACATTAAGGTTCCCGCCGATCTGATCAACAAGCATCTTAACCAGGCTGAGTCCCATGGTGTCTGCTCTTTTGATGCTGAATCCTTCGGGGAGTCCTATTCCATTGTCAGCTACAATAACTGTGACGGTATTCTCATTTTTCCGTGTTTCAATATTTATAATCCCGCCATGTCCCTCAGGGTAGGCGTATTTCAGAATATTGGTGATCAGTTCATTAAGGATAAGTCCCAGCGGAACAGTGCGTCTCAGGTCAAGTTGTATATCATCCAGGTCTGTTTCAAGGAGAAGGTTCCGGCTTCTGATAGAGTAGGTCTTGAGGATCATGTTGGCGAGATCCGTTACATACTTTGCAAGGTTGACGCTCTCAAAATTCCCTGAACCGTAAAGCTGTTCGTAGATTCCTGACATTGATAATATACGTGTTCTTGCATTCATGAATACAGCGCGGGCATACTCATCATTGAGTTTAGGCATTTCAAGGCTCAGCAGGCTGGAGATAATCCCTAAGTTATTCTTCACCCTGTGCTGCAGTTCAATCATCAGAAGCTCTTTCTGTCTCAGGGATTCTTTAAGTTCAATCTCCACTTTTTTTCTTGCAGTGATATCCCTGAGGGAACCTTCGATCCCTGTAATGTTACCATCGTGATCATATAAAAAATGTGAATTCGTTGATGTATAAATTGTGTTCCTGTTCTTATCCTGAAGGATAAGCTCGTAATCCACTACTTCACCCGATTCATGAATCTGTTTAATCAGCTCTTCCCTTAAAACGGGATTTACATATACGTCAGTTACAGGCCTTCCAAGGAGCTCACCCCTGGAGAAACCGGCATACCTTTCAATGGATGGACTGATTTCAATTATATTGCCGTTTATATCGGTCTGGTAGAATATATCCTGTATATTTTCAAATATCTTTCTGTATTTATTTTCACTTTCACGAAGGGCATCTTCAATCTGCTTTCTCTCTGTAATGTTTGTGAGGAAATTAAGAGTGGCAGGTGAACCGTTCCATGTGTATGCTATTGAATTTATTTCTACCCATTTAACACTGTTATCTTTTGAAATAATACGAAACTGGTATTGTGACGGGGAATAGGTTCCGGTTATTCTATTAAGGTAATTCTGAATAACCAGGCCTCGATCTTCGGGATGAATAAATTCAATAAATGGCATGGAGTATAATTCATCCTCTGTTCTTCCAAGAAATTCTCTGGAAGCGGGGTTCACCAGTTTAAGACTTCCATCCTGTGCTACGAAAATCGCTTCACCTGCGTTGTCTACAAGATCCTTGTACCGTGCTTCCTTCTCCTGTTCCTCTTTCAAAGCGGTTTTACTGTGGGTTTTATGAAGGTTTAATGCCATTTTAATTGCGGCTTCAAGAACAGGGGCTCCGGCATTTTTCAGAATATATCCGTAAGACGGCAGGTCCTCTGTCCTGCTTATAATTTCGTTCTCTGAATGTGAGGTATAAAATATTATTGGTATATGCTGCCTGTTCAGGATTTCACGGGCGGCTGCGGTGCCGTCCATCCCGTCTCCAAGTTCAATATCCATAAGTATCAGGTTAAGGCTGCTGCTGTTTTTAAAAGCTTCTGAAACTGCCTCAGAGCCGGAATATGCCTGGATTACATTGTAGCCATTTTTTTTCAGATGTTCCGAGTTAAGCCTGGCGGCAACCGGTTCATCTTCAACGAGCAGAATATTAATTGATGATTTTTCCATTTAAGTCTCCGGAACTTTAAGACGTTTGACGCACAGTTTTTAACACCGGATGATCTCAGTCCGGCGGCTTTGAAGCAATTAAAACTGATTTCAGGGGTGTTTCCCGAGAAGATTGTTTAAGCTTCTGAATTTTATTTATTACTTAGTACTTATAGGTTTCATCCGGAAAAAATATAATAAACTGCAAAGAAATAATCATTTAATTTCAGTTATAATTATGAAAAAAACTACCTGATCCATTAAAAAAACAATACAGGATGTCAATAGATAAATGTTAACATAAATGAAATTGTGTCAGTTATTTAGCATATCCGGGCTTTAATATATTCAAATGATTATTTATTACTTCCGGTCCTATATTCATATGTGACTGAAACGCGATATCCGGGGTAAAAAAACTACAGGTCTATAGATGTAAGAATGGCAGTAAATTAAATGACAGATTCGTTTTTTTAAGCATAAGTGATGTAATATTTCCCTGATGAGCTGTAAGTTCTTTTCTATAATAAAAAAAACAGGCTTGATTATTTTTATGTTTTAAAGTTATCTATCTTGAAGGGGGGGGTATTATGAATGAGATTAATCATTTTTATGTAATTCTGCCTCTCCTTAGTTTTATCTCAACTGTATCCCTTGCCATAATTGCCCTGCTGAAAAGAAAAAACAGCAATGTAAATATCTGGTTCGCGGCCACAGCTTTCTGGTGGGCACTAATCCCCCTGATTTTTATAATCCATCATCTTACAGATGATCTCGAACTCCTGCTTCAGGCGGAACGGACTGTTGAGTTCTTTTTCGTGTATGGGGTGCCTCTGCAGGTTGTCCTGTTCCACAGGCTCTGCAATATCAGGAAGGTACGGCTCGAAATATTTCTGACCGTAATCAGCGTACTGTTTTCACTTACCGCTTTCAGCGATTACTGTATTAAAGGTGTCCGGCAGTACAGCTGGGGATATATTGCCTATGGCGGGCTCACCTTCAATCTCTTCGCGCTCTATGCTTTAATTGGTATAATCTATGGAATTACCTTTATATACAGGGAGTATAAGATCCAGGAAAATGAGATTATCCGAATAAGGATTAAGTATATCATGTCATCATACATTGTTATGAATATACTTACCCTTCTTAACATGCCCGCAATTAATGGAATAAATATTTACCCTCCGGGAAATTTCTGTTTTATCCCGCTGATTGTGATCGGATACAGCCTGCTGAAATACCGGCTTCTTGATATAAACCAGTTTCTATTGAAAACATTTATATGGCTTATTGCTATATTTTCGGTGATTATACCTATAGCGGTTGTGTCATGGATTATACTCCGGCAATCCGGGAGCATGAATATAATAATACTTTCAGGTCTGCTGACTGTTCTCTTTTCCCTGCTGCTTTTTTATTTCAGGTATCTCCTCCCTGTAATAAGCGAGAAGATTCAGAAGCAGTCTTATGATTTCAGAAATACCATAGATGGCTTCAATAAAAGTATTGTACAGGTGAAGTCAGTTAAAGACCTGGTGCAGATGATCTTTACTATGATTGAAGGGAAGGTCTTTGCATCATCAGTATCTCTGCTTCTTAAAGATTTAAATGATAACAGGTTCAGGCTCTATCATTCATCTGACTGCAGTGTGCCCGGTGACCCGGAGATCGATTTTTACCATACACTGAAGATTCCGGAACTCCTTGAAAAAGACCAGGTTGAAGTTAATCCGGCGTATTCAAATGACAGGGAGAAATTCATGGAGCTCTTCCGGCAGGTGAATGCGGAGATCATAATCCCTTTGCTCTTTGATAATATGTTTATAGGTTCAATAAATATCGGCAGGAAGAGGGAAGGGAAGTATAAACGTATGGAAGTTCAGTTTCTCGAACAGATGGTGGACAGTATTAATATTGCGTTCTCAAACTCGCTATTGCTGAACCGGATTGAGGAGCTTAACCTTTCTCTTGAAAACAAGGTGCAGCAGCGGACATATCAGCTTCAGGAGGCTAATAACAAACTGCGTGAACTTGACAGGCTGAAGTCCAGTTTTTTCGCCAATATATCCCATGAAATAAGAACACCTCTTACACTGATACTTGCGCCCGTTGAATCTATTCTTCAGGGGGACGATAACTTTACCCCGGACAGGGGATTCTTCGAAAACCTGCAGCGTAATGCAATTATACTTCTGAAACTTATAAATGACCTGCTGGACTTTTCAAAGATTGAAGCGGGGCATATGAAGGTAAATGTCCGCGAACTGGATATGGTATCCTTTGTCAGGAGCTACGCCTTGTCATTTAATTCAGCTGCTGAATCCAAAGGCCTTTCTATGAGCTTTAATTATCCGGAGAGAGCTGTGCATGTTTTTATTGACACGGAGAAGATGGATAAAATATTGATGAATCTTTTTTCCAATTCCTTGAAGTTTACAGACAGGGGGGGCTCCATAAAGATTTCAATACGGGATGATGAAAGCTCCTGCTCTATCAGTATTGAAGATTCAGGTATCGGAATTCCTCCGGATAAAATAGAAACAATATTCGATCGTTTTTCACAGGTTGACGCGGGATCAACACGTAAGTATGAAGGTACCGGGATCGGCCTGGCGCTTGTGAAGGAGTTCGTGGAACTGCACGGGGGATCTATTGATGCTGAAAGCAGATGCATAGATGATTCACCGGAGGATCATGGTTCTGTTTTTACTGTGACAATCCCTAAGGGTGACAGACATTTCAGAGATGATGTCAATGTGAAATTCCTTGAAAATAATGACATTGAAGTGTCTATCGGATTACATTCATCATTCAATACATGGGAGATTGCAGAGTTCAGGGAGTGGATGTCGGCTGAGATTCCCGTGCCTCATAAAACAGTGAACTCTCATCCCCGCGTTCTTATTGTTGAAGACAATGCCGATATGCGGAGTTTTCTCGGGTTTATACTGAAAGACTGTTATAACGTGTATTACGCGGTGAACGGCGAAGATGGTCTGCTTTCAGCAGAGCGTTTAAAGCCGGATCTCATTCTGTCCGATGTGATGATGCCTGTAATGAACGGCTATGACATGACACGGAAGATTAAAAGTAATGCTGAACTGAACCGTATCCCGGTTATTCTTCTGACAGCGAAAGCTGAAATTTCAAATAAAATTGAAGGCCTTGAATATGGAGCAGATGATTACCTCACAAAGCCTTTCAGTTCAAGGGAACTTCTAACACGCATAAAGAATCTTCTGAAAACGCGGGACTACGAGCTTGTACTTGAAAGGAGGAACAGGGAGATAGAGGATGATCTGAAGATTGCACGGCTTATACAGGGGAAACTTCTTCCGCAGAATATACCGGTGGTTGAACACTACAGGTTTTATCCGGTATATATACCCATGGATGAGGTGGGGGGCGATTTTTATGATTATAATGTGCAGAACAGGTATATTGAAATCTTTATCTCCGATGTTTCAGGCCATGGACTTGTGTCGGCATTCATCTCTTTAATAGCCAAGATGGCGCTGGACAGTATTTCCCGGAGAGATTCAAGCGTATGGGTGCTTCAGATTTTAAACAGCATTATCTGTAAATCCACAGTTAATACAAACTATATGACTGCGTTTTTCTGTCTTGTTGACAGGGAGACGAACCGGATGAGTTATTCCAACGCGGGTCATATACCTCCCATGGTCTACAGGGAGAGCAGCGGAACCTTTTATGAATTGAGTACCGGTGGCAAACCTCTCGGGCTCTTTCCTGACCTGGTTCATGCTGAAGGTGAATTCCAGCTTGAAAAAGGTGACAGGGTGATTTTTTATACAGACGGTATTGTTGAGTGCATGAACAGCAGCAATGAGCTTTATGGTGAGAATAGATTCAGGGATTTTATAATCTCCGGCAGAGGGATGGAACCTGAGACTTTAAGTGCTATGCTTATTGATGAACTGAAAAAATTCTGCGGCAGTGAGAGATTCGGGGATGATCTCTGCCTCCTTGTGTTTGATGTAATGTAATGGGGTTTTCTAAAAGCTATTTCGGTTTACCCTGGAAACATGGATAATCATCGTCAAAGCTGTCAGAGGTGAGCTGTCTGTAGCCCGTTCCATCTGATTTTATAACGCTTATTTCCCTGGGGAAGCTGTTTGAGGCAAACACTATGCTTTCACCTGATGGAGACCATGATGCACGTTGTGCCTGTGAAACATAAGAGGATGTGAGATTTACCGGATTTGTCCCGTCTGAATTAATTACCCAGATTGCGTTGATGTATTCATAAGCAAATTTATTTCCATAAGGTGATACTGCTATACTGCTGACAGATCCGGTGGTGGTTATCTGTGTCACTTCTGTACCGGTGTATGTCATTGTATAAATATTGTTTGCCTGAAGAAAAGCCAGCCTGTATGAATCAGGGAACCAGGATGAAAGTGAATCGCTTACTCCATTATTTGTGACATTGGTCAGTCCTGAACCGTCTGAATTTATTATGTATACTTCAAAATCACCATCAGTATAATAGAAGGAAATTTTACTTCCATCCGGTGACCACGTAGGAGAATATACAAGCTGATCTGAGAGTTTATATACACCTGTTCCGTCAGAATTCATTATATATATTTTGTTTGATCCATCTCTGTCAGATGCGAATACTATATTTTCACCATCTGCTGACCATGAAGGGGCTGTGTTATTTGCAAGAGTATTTGTAAGCTGTTTAACATTTGTGCCGTCTTCATCCATAGTATAAATCTGGTTATAACTACCGTCATTATGCTGATATACAATTTTAAGATTTTCATCATAGTCCCGGCTGCATGATGAAAGAGATATGGTAATGATGGATGCAATAAATACAGATTTCATTTTCATTTTTATGTCCATCCGGAGTTTATCTTAACCGTTGTAATATAATATTAGTATATAGCTCAATCTATGATACATCAACTAAAAAGTCTGCATTTAAACATTGGTGAATAATACTTCTTATATTTTTTTTTTGTAATAAGAAGGTGATGACTGTACATAAATCTTACCGGTAATTGACCATTTTTAACCACAGAGAAAATTAAATATCCTCCATGACAAATTACACAATCCCTTACGTCAGTTTGCCATTTCTGATAATTGTATTTTCATCGAACATGTTATATCTATATAGCATTCATATGCATGTTCACCGCATATATTAGAAAACAGCAGTTACTGATATTCACGGGAGGATTCTATGTCAGGTATGGCACTTATCAGAAAAAGAGGGAAGGAAAATTATAGTTCATGGCAGGAGGAGTACAGTGCAAAGCTTACAACTGCGGAGGAAGCCGCAAAGGTTGTCTGTTCAGGGGAGAGTGTTTTTTTCGGAGGGGGCACAGGTATACCCGCA
This sequence comes from Spirochaetota bacterium, assembly GCA_036821145.1. Taxonomy (GTDB): domain Bacteria; phylum Spirochaetota; class UBA4802; order UBA4802; family UBA5550; genus UBA5550. Next base: position 5,321 of record DAISJZ010000080.1, on the reverse strand, counting down.
GCATTTGCTACAGCTCTCGGTAAAAGGGCCCATGAACTCACCGGTATAACAATATCTCAGGGTTATGCAATGGGCCTATATGATTATATGAAGCCTGAAAACAAGGAGCGCTTCCAGATTGAAACAATGTTTGTGGGGCCCATGGAGAGGATATGTATGCAGTGGGGAGTCGCTCAGCTTAAACCTATGCACCTCAGCGAAATCCCGCATGCTGCTACGCATGCTGCCTGTAAACGTGTTGCATTCGTTGCAAGCCCTCCTGATGAGAACGGGTACATGAACAGGTCATGTTTCGGTTCATTCCTTCCTAACGAGGAGTGTGTGAAACCTGCTGAAACTATAATAGTAGAGGTAAATAAAAATGCCCCGCGGCTCAACAGTGATGATTTTAAAATACATGTATCTGATGTAGATATAATCATCGAGAATGATTTCCCGATGTTTGAACTTCCGGAGATCCCGATAATGGATGAGGAGAGAAGTATTGCACAGTATATAGCTGATCTGATCCCGGATGGATCATGTATCCAGATTGGCCTTGGAGGCCTTGCAAATGCAGTGGGGTATCTGCTTCATGAAAAAAATGATCTCGGTATGCATGCTGAAGTGGTTACGCCATCGGTGGTTGAGCTTGTTAAAATGGGGGTGCTTAATGGCGCGAAAAAGAATTTCATGCCGCGGCAGGTAGTTACCGCCTTTGCTGTTGGCACAAAGGAGTTTTATGAAGAGATTCATGATAATGATAAATTTTATTTTAAGGAAGTTGGATGGGTAAACAATCCCGATATTATCGGTCAGAATGATAACCTTGTTTCAATCAACAATACACTTATGGTTGACCTTACCGGCCAGGCTGCCTCCGAATCTATAGGGATAAAACAGTATAGCGCCACAGGGGGACAGCTCGATTTTATTCTTGGCGCGCGAAAGTCTAAAAACGGGAAGAGTATCCTTGCACTGAACTCCACCTATACAGATAAAGAGGGTAAAATTCAGACCAGGATAATGCCCACACTCCCAGTGGGGACAGTGGTAACTACTCCCCGTACAATGGTTCAGTATATTATAACTGAATATGGTGTGGCAAATCTCAGGCTTAGAACAGTTAAGGAGAGGGCAAAAGCCCTTATCGATATAGCACACCCGGATTTCAGGGATCAGCTTACGTTCGAAGCAAAGAAGAACGGCTGGCTGTAAAATAAGTTTGCGCGAAATGGAAGTGACGAAGTAACCTGTTCCGGATGTGAAATATTCAGTATTAATCGGTATTGTTTGTATCCTTAACAGGTTGCCACACTTCCTGACTGTCGTTCGCAAGGACTTAAATTTTAATCTGCAGGGAAATACTGATGACATAAAAATATTTGACATGCAGTAACCCTCTCCTCCTAAATACTCCGATGGACTTTATATTACAAATTAACAGTTTCCTTGCCGGGCCCTGCCTTTATATAACGCTCACTCTCTGTGCAGCGGGGCTTATACGTAAAGCAGTGATTATAATAGAGGGACGCAGCCGGGGCCTGAAGTTCCCTGTTTTTCAGCCGGACGGAGAAGCCGGTGCTTTCTCTTTAGCATTCACAGGGAGAAACCCTTTTTTTGCCGTGATGAGCATACTGTTTCATATATCTCTAATAGCTGCCCCGCTGACCGCAAGGGGGCACGGTATTCTGCTGGATATGTCATGGGGTATTCTCCCTCCGCGGTTCAATCCGATATTTACTTCATCATTTACAGGGTTGGCAATGGTGACAGGAATTATTCTCCTTCTGCGTCGAATCTCCCTGAATCATGTGCGGGCGCTCTCTTCCTGGAAGGATTATTTGCTGATCTTCGTTGTGCTTATCCCTTTTGTCACAGGTATGATGGCCAGGGGATGGATCGGAAATTATGAAGCAGTGATGTTCATTCATTATCTTGGCGCGCATATACTTCTTGTATCTATCGGCTGGACAAGGCTGGGGCATTTTGTTTTCTTAAGCGCTGCCTTATTTGTAACGTCCGGCTTTTGCAGCAGAGAGGCGGAATGAATAGTGTAAATACTGATCTTATAAAAGAGATGCTGAATGAAAAGCATTATATGAAAGAGATGCTCAGCGCCTGTGTTTCCTGCGGGATGTGTGCTGAAAGCTGTTTCTATTATAAAAACACCGGGGAGCGGAGTGCAATCCCGGCGTATAAAGTCCGAAAAACTGTGGGAAAGCTATTCAGAAAGAAGGGAAGAGTCAGCCGGGTTGAACTTGAAACAATGGCAGACATGCTATGGGGCCACTGCGCTGTGTGCCGTCAGTGCTATTGTCCCATGGGGATTGACCTCTCCGGGATGATGTCATTCGGCAGAGCTATTCTCCGGAGCCAGAACATTGACCGGTGGAGCGGCCCTTATGAGGAATAGTATTATTGTTTTATTTTTATTTACCGCTCTTCTGCTGGCTGCTGCTTTTACAGGGGATAAGGAGCTCCCTGCTCTTTCAGGTAGAAAAATTTTTCCCGGGCTGTCGCGGGGTGATGTCATCTTCCCCCATGAACAGCATCATGAATGGGGGGTGAGCTGCTTTCATTGCCATCACAGGTCCCGCAAGGGGGGGGATGTTGTTGCCTATGAGGAGCTTGTCCCCGGGTCACCCGCTGTATCATGTATCGATTGCCATGGTAAGGGGCGGGAGCTTGAAAGGATGCATCACAGGATGTGCATCGGATGCCACGAGGATCTTATAACAAAGAGTGTAAAGACCGGCCCGGTCACATGCGGCCGCTGTCATATTAAGAAGGGGAGATAGTTATGCTTGTTGCTGAGCTTAAACCATATAATGAGATCATATCATTTGTTGAAAAACATAAATCTGTACTTGTTGCCGGGTGTGGAGGATGCACAGCACTCTGCAATACCGGGGGGCTAAGGGAGACTGAGGCACTTGCTGCGAAGCTTCGCCGTGATACGGGGATAAAGATTAAATCTGTCACCATAGAGCGTCAGTGTGAAGATGAGTTTGTACAAGAGCTTTCGCGCATGATGGAGGGAGTGGACGCTGTACTCTCCCTTGGTTGCGGAGCCGGAGTTCAGCTTATTTCGGAACATTTCAGAAATGTACCTGTGTATCCTGCGCTTAACACTAAGTTTGTGGGGACATCACATGACCGCCGGGTATTCATTGAACGCTGCAGATCATGCGGAGACTGCAGGTTAGGTAGTACTGCGGGGATCTGCCCCATTACCCGTTGCGCCAAGGGGCTGCAGAACGGACCCTGCGGAGGCTCCGAAAACGGTATGTGTGAAACCGGCAACGGAAGGGAGTGCGCCTGGTGCCTGATTATTGAACGGATGAAGGTGCAGGGAAGGCTTCATGAACTTGAGGCTTTCTGTGAACCTGTGCAGTGGACAGGGCAGGCGCCTGATAAATTTGAATGCGGCATGGGTGTAAAATGACTCTCAGAGATAAACTTTCTAATGGGCAGTTCGTTATAACAGGGGAACTGGGGCCGCCGCGAGGCTGTGATGCTGAAGTTGTGCGCAAAAAGGCGGCAATGCTTAAAGGTGTTGTTGATGCGGTAAATATCACAGATAATCAGACAGCCATTGTAAGAATGTCGAGCCTTGCCGCTTCTGTAATCTGCCTTTCGGAGGGGGTTGAACCTGTAATGCAGATGACTGTGCGTGACAGAAACCGTATAGCGCTGCAGAGCGACCTGCTGGGGGCCTCGGCTCTCGGTATACAGAATTTACTCTGTCTCAGCGGAGACCATCAGTCCTTTGGAGACCAGCCCGGAGCAAAGGGTGTCAATGATATTGACTCCATTCAGCTGCTTTACACTGCGCGCCGGATCTGCGAGGAAAAGAAGATTCTCCATAGCGACAAGCTGCTCACTTCATCGCCGGAATTTTTTATCGGCGCAGCATGCAATCCTTTCTCGGAACCGAAAGAGTTCCGTTCTATTCAGCTTAAAAAGAAAATTGAAGCCGGAGCCCGTTTTATTCAGACACAGTCAATCTATGATATACCTGCTTTCAAAGAATTTATGAAACGCATTGTGGATATGGGACTCCACGAGAAAGCATATATACTTGCAGGAGTAATGCCGCTCAAATCAGCAATGATGGCAACATACCTCAATGATAAGGTCCCCGGAGTAATTGTTCCCCGGCAGATGATAGATCGTTTTAAGGGAGTACCGAAAGAGCGTGCTGCTGATGAAGGGATAGAACAGTGCTGCGAAATTATAAATGAAATCAGAACAATTGAAGGTGTTCATGGAATACATATAATGGCAATTGAGTGGGAATATAGGGTGAGGGAGATTGTTGAAAGGGCAGGACTTTATAATAGATAAGCCGGCTGTGTCAACCCGGGATTTGTTGATGTGGATCTTTTATAATTCTCGGATTTGAAAAAAAAGTTTATTATCGAAGAAAAAATAATACTGAAGAGGAGAGTAATTCCTCGAGTGCTTGAAAACAATATTATAATTCTACTTTTGTCTTTGTAAAGGAATTGTTACTAATTAATGATTGACTTGGCACTAATACTGGTAAATTATATTTTTAACTTAATGAAATGCCATCCTTAAATTTATAGATGCTTGAGGCAAAAAAAATTATACCATAAGTTTTATTCAGGAGTTGTATATTATTTTAATAAAGGAATAACAGATGATGAAAAATATTAAAGCCTATCTGCTGATTTTTATTTCCATAATGATGATTTCATTCTGTGATACAGGTGGCACAGGTAATGATGATTTAAGTGACAGTAAAATAATTAATTCTTTTTCATTTGATGCTGTAAATAATTCAGCCCTTAGTAATGATATATCCGGAGAAATTGCTGATAAAAATATTACAGTTACTGTGCCTTATGCCACAGATATAACAGATCTTGTGGCTACATTTACAACGACAGGGGAGGAAGTTAAAATAGGGAATGAGTCCCAAAAAAGCGGTATCAATCATAACGATTATAGTACTCGGGTTGAGTATGTAATTATTGCAGAAGACGGCTCAAGCTGTATATATAATGTTGATGTAACTATAGCTCCTCCGAGTTCAAAACTCAAATCCCTTTCTGCGAATTCAGGTACTCTTTTTCCCGCTTTTAATCCTGATATAATCTCTTACAGTATAAGTGTTGAAAATAATATAACAACTATAACTGTAACAGGAGAAGCATTTGATCCGCTTGCGAACCTTAGTGCCCAGAACGGCACTCCAAAGGCATTAATTGAAGGTGATAATATAATCGAAATCAATGTAACGGCACAGGATGGAATTCATTCAGAGCAATATGAAATTAAAGTGAATCGCAGAAAAAAAGGTGATATAAATA
>DAISJZ010000079.1:0-16258 GCA_036821145.1 Spirochaetota bacterium | reverse complement strand
AACAAGATGGAGGAGGGGGATGAACTCCCTCCTGAAGAGAAATGCTGGATCACAGTAAAGGCGCTTATCCCCGCGCATGATCCAGTATATCCTTCTGTAGCACTGAAAGTACCTGCTGCAGTATGGTACGAGCGCGAAGCGCGCGACATGATGGGGCTTGTTGCAGAGGGGCTGCCTGATCAGAGAAGGCTTGCTCTGGCGGATGACTTCCCCGCGGGGATATACCCTCTGAGAAAAGACGCAATGGACTACAGGGAGAAGTTCGCTCCATACGACCTGGATAAGGAACCGGAGTATGATTTTCTCTATCCGGAAGGTGAGGGTGTAATGGATGTTCCCCTCGGCCCTACTCACATAACATCAGATGAGCCGGGACACTTCAGGCTCTTTGTTGACGGTGAAACAATAATTGATGCAGACTACAAACTTTTCTATGTGCACCGCGGAATTGAAAAGCTCGCTGAAAACAGGCTGGACTATGATCAGATGGCATTTATCGCGGAGAGGATCTGCGGTATCTGCGGTTTTGCTCACGCAGTTTCATGTATTGAAAGTTCCGAGAATGTAACAGGGCTTGATGTCCCCTTAAGGGCCCGTGCAATAAGAACAATATGCCTTGAGACTGAGAGGCTCCACTCTCATCTCCTTAACATAGGACTTGCCAGTGAATTCACAGGTAACGTCACTGCCTTTCTCCAGATGTTCAAGATAAGGGAACAGACAATGGAGATGGCGCAGGTGCTTACCGGCGGGAGAAAGACCTACGGTATGATCCTTACCGGCGGAGTAAGGCGTGATATAACAGATGTTGAACGCAGAGAAATGCTGAAGTATATGGCAAAGGTGGAAGCTGATTTTAAAGAGTGCCTTGACGGAATCATCGATTCTCCGAATTTCCTGAAGAGATTGAAAGGAGTCGGCGTGCTCAATAAAAAAATTGCAAGGGATTTTTCACCGGTGGGGCCCAATGTCAGGGGAGCGGGATTTAACAGAGACACAAGGTATGACCATCCCTTTGACTGGTATAAAAATATTGATTTCAAGGTTCCTGTATATAACGACGGAGATGTTCTTTCAAGGGTGCTTGTCCGTGCAGGTGAGGTTTTTGAAAGCATATCAATAATCAGGCAGTGCCTTGAATTGCTCCCGGCAGGCCCGGTTATGGTTAAGAAGGCATTCGTTGAGCCTTTCTCACACTCCATAGGTTATGTGGAAGCTCCCCGTGGTGAGGATATTCACTGGACTATGCACGGTAACGCGCAGAAGGTCCACAGGTGGAGAGTAAGAGCTTCAACATATAATAACTGGCCGAGCCTGAGGTTCCAGTTCAGGGGCAACTCGGTTGCTGACGCTCCTCTTATTGTCGGTTCTCTTGACCCCTGTTACTCATGCTCCGAAAGGGTAACTGTTGTTGATGTAAAGAAACAGAAAACAAAAATTATACAGATGGAGGATCTGAAGAAGTACGCAATTACAAGAAAAGATTCTCCTCTGAAGAATTAGTGAGGGGCCGATATGAAAATACTTGAATTCGCAAAAAAAGAGAAAATGGTTACAAGAAATTTCCCTGTTGTGCCCTACGAGGTTACAGAGGGCTTCAGGGGGAAACCTGAATATAGTTATGAAAAATGTTTAGGCTGCGGCGCCTGCGCTGTCGCATGCCCCTCTAATGCAATCAGTGTTAAAAAAGATGAAGAGCGCGGACTCTCAGTATGGAAGATAGATTACAACAGGTGTATATTCTGCGGCCGTTGTGATGAGGTCTGCCCCACTGAGGCAATTTCACTTTCTAAACAATATGTAATGTGCGTACTTTTCGATAAAGAGGATCTCACTGTTACAGGGGAGATGAAGCTCAGGAGGTGCGGCTCATGCAACAGGTATTACTCCACAGAGCGTCTCTATAACTATGTTTACAATAAGCTCATTTCTGCGGGATGGGACAGCGCAACTATTGATGAGAAAGCGAAACATCTGAAATTCTGCCCTGACTGCAGAAGAGAGCAGGCTATAAACAATTACGTAAATCAAATGACAAAGAGAGGTTGATGATGAATCCTCTATATACTGTTCCTGAAAATATTCAGAAAGAAAATACAGTCGAGAAAAAGCTCGCGCACCTTGAAAAAATAAAGAGAACATTCTTCGTCTACAGGGTGGACGCGGGTTCCTGCAACGGATGCGATATTGAAATTTTTGCCGTAATAAGCCCGCTCTGGGATCCTGAAAGGCTTGGGTTCAAACTTGTCGCCTCACCGAGACACGCTGATATCCTTGTCTGTACAGGGTCAGTGACAAGGGACATGAGGTATCCGCTGCTCCGTGCATACGAAGCGATGCCTGACCCGAAGATTGTTGCTGCGGTTGGTGCCTGCGGATGTTCCGGAGGTATTTTCCATGACGCTTACGGTAACTGGGGCGGGATAGATTCACATATCCCTGTTGATCTCTATGTGCCGGGATGCCCTCCTCACCCTGCAACTATACTTGAAGGATTTGCCCTTGCGCTGGGGATTATTGATCAGAAGCTGAAGAAAACAGTGCATGATAATGATGACGGTAAAGTCCCTTTTGACGGCACGTCTATTCTTAATAATTCTCTGTTCGAACGGGATATTTATGTCGAAAGCAAATCTCTCATGGGGTATATTCATGGCAGGGTGCTCTATAAAAAGTATTGCGGGGCAATGAAAACAGCGAAGAAGGCGGATGATGTGTCAGAAGTCACTGAGCTGATGAAACATCTTGTGTCGCAGGAGGAGGATCCCCGTTATGCTGAGTGCCTTCGTGTTCTGCATAATAATGTGTACATGCAGTGGCTTGACAGGATGATGATTATGGGCGATGAAGGTAAAAGTCAATATCTGATAAAGGGTGCGTAGATGATCAGGGTATTTAAACTGACAGACAGGGTAGTTGATCCCTCAATGAGTGAAAATGTCACTGCGCAGCAGATTAAGCTGCATGTTCTTAAAGTGGGACATGGAACGGGGAACATCGATTTTTCGAGAGAGATACTTAAGATAAGCGATGCAGAATACAATGGAATTGTTGAATGCTGCGGAGAGTATGGCAGGTTTAAACTCGGGAATCTCAATACCTATTTTGAGGTGGATATCTACCCGGAACATGTAAGGAGACTCCTCCCTGAAATGCCGGATTGCCGGCTGAAGAAGGAACTATCTCTGCTTAAAGAGGGATTTATCACGATTCAGAAGCATGATGATTAGTTGTCTCACCCGGCGAATTGATGGTGGTTCGAAATGACAGGGTGAATTCTTTGTCATTTCGAACGCATGTTGGGAATCTTTCACAAATTATTGAAGCAATAGATGAAGGTGCTGTATGAAAAAAGCTCTGCTGACAATAGGTAATACTCTCCGGGGTGATGACGGAGTCGGTTATGCGGTGGGTGAATTAGTAAGCGGTTCAGGGGGGTGGGAGGTCTTCCACGGTGAGGATTGCCCTGAAAACCAGGTGAACCTCCTGAGGGCTTATAAGCCTGATATAGTGGTCATAGTTGATGCGGTTCTGGGGCTTGATGAAGGTGACGTGCAGTTTCTCGACGTGGCTAATGAAGATAGAGGGATGTTCAGCACTCATACTATACCGGTACAGTACCTGATCCAGTTTATTCATGATTTCTGCGAATCGGTTGTTTTTCTCGGCATAGGTGTGAAATATGAAAAGATGATCGGAATTAACCCGGAACTTTCTGAAACCGCAAAGGTTGCTGCGAAAAAGGGAGTTGAGATGCTGCACCGGTTCGAAGAGATGCTGGTGGAGTAAAATTAATAAAAAGTATTCAGGTTAACTTAATGGTTGAATGATGAAGAACAGAGTAATACTTATTTTAAATGATTCGGCAGTTGCGAGGAAGATGAAAAGGATCCTTGATATACTTGATGACAACAGTGAAATAATCACATGTGAAAGTATAGACCTTGACAGGATCCTGCTGCATTCTCCTGAACTTGTTATTATCGGTTCCTCCGCGATTAAAAATGATAATGACGTAATGCTGATACAGAAAGCACAACTTCTGGAACTCCCTGTGATTCTTCTTTCTTCAGGTGCGGAACTTAATCTCGACAAGTTTATACTTGAAAAAGCTCTGCGAAGGATCTCCCCGGATATTAAACCTATTCATAAATACCTTATGGAGGAGATTTTTAAAGGCGGAAAAGGTGATGATTCCGGAGCGATAAATTCTGAACCTCCCGTAAGCGATGATCATGCTCTCACTCTGCTGAAAGAGCTTAAGAGCCTTTATTTTATTTCAGATATAATGAATATACCGGATCTCTCTGTTGAGGCTGTACTGCGTTATACTCATGACAGTATAGAGAAAGCCCTGTATCATGATGACGCGAAGGTGAGAATTAGCTGCGTGGAATCTGTTTTTGAATCATCAGATTTTGCTGAGAGCGATCTTAAAATTGAATCGCCTGTTCTGCTTAATGGCAAAGAAGTTGGAGCAGTTGAGGTATTCTATCTCCATGAGAACCTCGGCAGCAGTAATTATCATCTTAAGCTGGAAAATGATTTTATAAACGCTGTATCTGAACGAATAGCCAATTATTTGAAAAGCAAAGAACTGATTAATCAGCTTGCAAGGACAAATGAAGAATTGCGGGACCTCTCCTCTCATCTTCAGGATGTACGGGAGAGCGAGCGTAAAATGGTGGCACGGACAATTCATGATGAATTCGGGCAGAAGCTCATCAATTTGAGGTTCGAAATTCAGACTTTAAGGCGACAGCTTCCTGAACAGTGCGCTGAGATTGAACCGGCACTTGTAAATATGAACAACCTGATTGATGTTTCAATGAAGACGCTCAGGCAGCTATCAACAAGCCTGAGGCCCGGAGTTCTTGATAATCTCGGCATAGCAGCGGCGATTGAGTGGCTCGCCAGGGATATTGAAAAGAGGACCAGCGTTAAATTCTGTGTGAGATGTTCTCCTGAGGATATGATACTTGATGATGATTACACGACAGCTCTATTCAGAATTTTTCAGGAGGCAACAACCAATATAATACATCACTCCGGAGCAACTGAAGTGGTGGTTAATCTGAAGGAAACAGAGGGTGAAGTCTTTCTGATAGTTCTGGATAATGGAAAGGGTATTTCTGATGAAGACATGGAAAGGGGGGATTCTTTCGGTATCAAAGGAATGAGGGAGAGAGCTCTCAGTTTTCAGGGAACTTTTTCAATCTCCAGAAATTTTGAAGAAGGGACCGTTCTGAAGGTTTCGCTTCCGTTACATCATGATAGAAAAAGCTGCGAATAAGGGCAGTATGTATTGCGGAATAATCATCTTAAATTTTTTATAAAGTAATATATTCAGTATCTGGTTAAGGGGGCTCTCCTGCCGGTAAATTCCCCCCGGAAAAAACGGCAGGCAGACAATATATCATTTATGCGCCTCTCTCATGTTTATGCCGGGATGGCGCAGTTTTTTTAACATGCTTTTCGATAGGTTTATATTACAGGAATTTATCGGAAAAAAATAAATGTAAATGGGGAACAGAGAAACAGATGCAGCTTTCAAAAGTTATCAATGTTGATAAGGATAAATGCATAAAATGCCATGCATGCATAACCGCATGTCCGGTAAAGTACTGTAATAATATATCAGGTGACGTGGTTGAAATCAATCATGATATGTGCATCGGCTGCGGAAACTGTATATCTGTATGTTCTCATAACGCCCGGACCGGCATTGATGATTTTCAAAGGTTTATGGATGATGCTGAAAAAGGATGCAGGTTTGTCGCTATAGTCGCGCCCTCTGCTGCGTCAAGTTTTCCGGGCAGATACCTGAATCTTAACGGCTGGCTTAAATCAACAGGGATTGAGGCAGTTTTTGATGTAAGTTTCGGTGCGGAACTTACTGTTAAGTCATACATCGAATATTTAAAAGAAGTTAAACCTCGCGCCATTATATCACAGCCCTGCCCGGCTGTAGTGACCTATATCGAGATATACAGGCCGGAGCTTGCCTGCTATCTTGCACCCGCACATAGCCCGATGCTCCATACAATCAGGATGATAAAGAAATTTTATACTGAATTTAAAGAGCACAGGATCGCGGTAATATCACCCTGTTATGCGAAAAGAAGGGAATTTGATTCTGCCGGGCTTGGCGACACTGTTTATAATATAACATATAAGTCTCTGGAGGCTTATTTTACGGGTAGTGATATTGATATCTCACAATTCCCTGAGAATGATTTTGATAACCCCCCTGCGGAGAGGGGTGTTCTGTTTTCAACTCCGGGAGGATTGATCGCCACTGCTGAGAGGGAATATCCCGGAATAGAAAGAGTCTCCCGGAAAATTGAAGGCGTGCATTCAGTATATACATATCTTGATTCTCTGTCTGAATCAATTAAGGAGGGGACAAATCCTCTCCTTGTCGATTGTCTGAATTGTGAAAAGGGGTGTAATGGCGGTCCCGGAGCGCTTGGCAGCGGCAGGACTCTGGATCAGATGGAGATGCTTGTAGAACAGAGAAAAATAAAGATGCAGAAATTATATAAGACTGATCTTAAAAGTAAAGGAGTTAAAAAACTCTCTCGGGTTATCTCGAAATACTGGGAAAAGGGGTTGTACAGCTGCGGCTACAGGGATCTTTCATCGAATAATATTCTTAAACTGCCTGACGAAAGTGAACTTCAGGCTGTATGGGCAGTCATGAAGAAGGAGAATGATTCTGATATGCTGAATTGCGGAGCCTGCGGTTATGCAACCTGCAGGGAAATGGCAGTGGCTGTTTTTAACGGCCTTAATTCTCCGGAGAGCTGCTATGTTTTTAAACAGAAGACCCTTGAAGATGAACACCGTAAACTTGAAGAGAGCGGCAGACAGGTATCTCTTGCTCTTGAAGAGATTAAGGCTCAGAAAAATATACTGATGGATGAGTATCTGATAAAAAACAAACTGGCTCAGGCAATATCATCGACTACTTCTGAACTCGAGACAAACAATAATGCTGTTGCTGAAATGGCAGCCGGATTATACAGGCTTTCCAGTGAACAGAAGGAGGCACTGGCAGAACTTGCTGTAATAATATCAAGAGCTGATGAATTATCATTAAGGCTGCTTCCGGTGGCTGAATCGATAGAGGAAATTGCTGACAGGACGAATCTTCTTTCCCTCAATGCATCTATAGAAGCGGCGCGTGCAGGAGATTCCGGCAGAGGTTTTGCTGTGGTGGCCGGAGAAGTAAAAAAATTAGCTGAAACTGCACAGATTGAAGTTAAAAAGATCGGGCCATTCGCCATTGAAATAAAAAATGCTCACAGAAAGATAACAGATACATTTTCCGGAGTCAACAGCCAGTTTGATGATATAGCAAGAATGACATCGGAAGTAACAACCGCCACTGAGGAAATGGCAGCGGCAATGGCAGAGATAAACCGGGAAATTGAAGGCCTTGTTGAGATAGACAGCATAAAAATATAATCAGTATTTATAAATTGACTCGTCAGGCTTTGTCTGGTAAATGTTGCAGATTAGACTTGAATGTGATAATTAAAAAACCGGAGTTTTTCTGTGATTAAAATTATAATAGCGGATGATCACATTATCATACGGGCGGGTATTAAACAGCTCCTGGAGGGAGCTCATGATATGATGGTCGCCGGAGAGGCGTCAGACGGGCAGAAGCTTATACAGGAAATCCAGAAAAATCATTATGATGTGATTGTTATTGATATTTCGATGCCGGGAAGAAATGGTATTGAAATAATAAAGCAGATAAGGGCTTCCGGGGATAAAACACCGATACTTGCACTCAGTTATTATCCGGAAGAGCAGTTCGCAATCCGCGTGCTGAAAGCAGGAGCATGCGGTTATATGAACAAGGATGTTCAGCCGGAGGAGCTTGTTGAAGCCATATATAAAGTCGCACGCGGGGGAACTTACGTAAGCCCTGCAATAGCAGAAAAACTTGCAATGAATATAAACATGACGCAGGATCCCTCGCCTCATGAAGCGCTTACAGACAGGGAGTATGAGGTGTTTCTTAAGATTGCTGGCGGCATGACTGTATCTGAGATAGCTGATGAAATGTTCCTCAGTGTAAAAACAGTGAGCACATACAGGGCAAGAATCCTTGAGAAGCTCAATCTGAAGAATAATGCTGAAATTACTTATTACGCGATTAGAAACAATCTTATAGAAAAAATATAACACTTAACTATTGAAATAGTTTTTCTGTTATTGCGAGGAGCGGTCTACGCTCCCCTCGGTCTTTCGCAGTGGCATGGTTTTAATAATTCGGTAACTGCTATAATTCAACTGGTTTATTATCCCGGGTTCGTTACGGGACAGGGGTTATAAAATAAATTTCTAAAACAATACGGGGGTTTTTATGGCATTTAAAACGCCAGCTCAGGTAGCGGAAGCTGTTGTTAACATGGGTAAAACAAAAGCAAGTCTGCCTATCATGACCATGATTATTATGGGTATTTTTGCCGGTGCTTACATCGGATTCGGTGCTGAACTTTGTACTATGATTCTTACAGGCACAGCAGAGAAGACCGGACTCGGTGTTGCAAAGCTTCTCGGTGGAGCAGTGTTTAGCGTAGGACTCATGCTCGTTGTTATCGGTGGGGCTGAACTCTTCACTGGCAACAACCTGATGATCGTTGGTATGGTAAGTAACAAGATTACTGCTAAAGAAGTTGCGGTAAACTGGTTTTTCGTTTATCTTGCAAACTTCTTAGGTTCACTTCTTCTTGTTTACATTATGTACAAGAGTAATCTGTGGAAAACAGGCGCTAATGCTAATGCGGCAACAGCTCTTGGAATCGCAGCTGGAAAAGTAAATCTTGCCTGGGGAGAGGCTTTCTTCAGAGCGATAGGATGTAACTGGCTTGTTTGTCTCGCTGTATGGCTTGCTGTAGCTGCAAGTGATGTAGGCGGAAAGATTCTCGGAATATTCTTCCCGATCATGGCTTTCGTTGCTTCAGGATTCGAGCACTGTGTAGCAAACATGTACTTTGTACCTTACGGAATCGTTCTTAAGGGAGATCCTGCACTTGCTGATATGGTAACAGCTCTCGGAACTAAGGCGGATGCTCTTACATGGTCAGGTTTCTTTATGAATAACCTTATTCCTGTAACACTTGGAAATATTGTAGGTGGAGCAATTTTCGTAGGTTTTGCTTATTTTCTGGTTTTCAAAAAACATTGTAAAGATGTTGAATGCTGATTGTTAATTCAGGATTGATTTTAAATAAAAAGGCTGTCCGCGAGGGCAGCCTTTTTATTTTTTAAATGTAAAGATGCAGCTGTTATTATGATTTCAGGGCATAAAAAAAGACATCTGATGATGTCGTTTTTTATTATATTTAACCCCGGCGGCGTCCTGCTCTCCCACATAGCTACCCATGCAGTACCATCGGCGATGAAAGGCTTAACTTCTGTGTTCGGAATGGGAACAGGTGTGACCCTTTCTCTATAGCCACCGAGAAAATAGTTTCTCTCGTTGATGAATCATATTTAGAACAGGGGTGTTTTTAAGTCAATAGAATTTTATTTTTTTTAAAAAATTTTTAAAAATTTTTTACATTCGTAGGGGACAGGCATGTCTGCACCCTACGAACTATTTTTTCCGTGTTTTCAGAAATATCCCCGCGAAGCAGAGAACCGCAAAAACAATGAAAATAATTTTTGCACTCTGCATAAAAAGGGCACTGTTTTCCGGGATAATTTTAGCATCCTTCATAATAACTGTAAATACAATCATTGATATCCCCATGCTGAACATCTGTCCTAAGAGTCTCATCGTGCCTAATACACTGGAAGCCACTCCGTAAAATCTCTTTTCCGCTGAATTCATTGCGGCAGTTGTGTTGGGGGAGGAGAAAAAGGCGAATCCGAAACCAAGTACAGCAAGTGTTGCTATAATGTACGAAAGCCCGGTATCAGCCTGCACAAAAGTAAGCATGGCCAGGCCCATAGCTGTAATACCCATGCCTGCTGATGCTATTGTCTGCGGCTCTTTCCTGTCGGCAAGTTTTCCTGCTACCGGAGAAAATACTGTCTGTATTACAGGCTGCGCCAGCATAACAGTACCGGCCTGTAATGGTGTAAGCCCCTTTACAGTCTGAAGATAGAGGCTTACGAGGAATCCCACTCCGAATGTGGCGCTGTAGTTTATAAGCGCTGAAGTTGTTGCGAGAGTATAAATCCTGCTGCTCCTGAATATGTTGAAATTAAGCACAGGGTGTTCAATCCGTAATTCATAAACTGCAAATATTATGAACATCGTTATCCCCGCGGCTACAAGAGTGAATCCGGTGATTTGCGGGATCCTTGTGAACCCCATCATAAGTGTAACCAGCGATATTCCGTAAATAAGGGAGCCCGCAAAGTCGAATTTTTCACCTTTAGCATCAGCCCATTCCCCTTTAAGTTTCAGTGATGTAAACAGAACAAGGAACAGGCCGATAATTGCAGTTAAAATGAAAACGCTTCTCCATGTAAAATGTTCTGTGAGCACTCCTCCGATAAAGGGGCCCACTGCAAGGCCTAAGTACACGCACGCAACATTTATCCCCAGGACTTTCCCCCTCTGGTCAGGAGGGTAGACAGAAACAATGATTGTCATCCCTGTGCTGAAGATCATTGCACTGCCGAAACCCTGGAGAAAACGCAGTGTAATGAGCAGGGTGCTGCTGGAAGGGGTGAGCCCTATGAGCAGCGTAAAGAGAGTGAAAACGGAGAGCCCGTATATAAAGATTTTTCTCCTCCCCATGATGTCAGAGAGCCTCCCGAATGGCACAAGGAAAACCGCCGATGAGAGGATGTATGATGTCACCACCCATCCGACCTGCACCGCGTTCATGTTGAAATCATTCCCTATGGAAGGGAGCACAATATTTGTTGATGATATCATGAACGGCGGAAGAAAAGCACTCATTGCTGAGGCGATTAAAGCTGTCCTTTTTAATGAATGTTCTGAATGCATATATTTCTCATCTCCTCTGGCTCAGATAAACTCCAAAAAATACAAGGGCGCACCCTCCATACTGGAACAGGTTCATTGTTTCTCCGAGGAAAAGCCATCCCCAGAATATTGTGAATACAGGTATGAGGTTTACGAATGCCGCGGCAGTACCTGCTTTTACGCTGCTTATCCCCACGCTGTACATGCCGTATGCACCGATTGTTACAATCAGCCCTAAATAGATTATTCCGAGAGCAGGCATCAGAACAAAATCAGCAGGCAGGCCCTTCCCGGAAATAAATATAAGTGGAAAGAAAAAAACCGAGCCAACAAAACACTGTACTGCTGTGAGAAAAAAGGGGTTATATCTTGCGCTCAGTTTTTTAAGAGAGATGGTGTACCCTGTGGCACAGACCATCGCCATGAATTCAAAGAAATTCCCAAGAACGGGATTCGGCGCTTCCTCAGTTACCTCGCTGAAGCCGCTGAGTACCACAGCTCCGGCTATTGCTGTTAAAAAGCCAAACCATGTGAGGGGAGTGGTCCGTTCTTTCAGTGTGAAAAAAGCCGCAACCGCCACAAGGAGCGGCAGCATCGATGTGAGCATCCCCGCCTGTGAAGCTGTTGTGTTTACAATGGCCATGGCTTCAAAAACAAAGTAGAGGCAGGGTTCAAAAAGCGACATCAGCAGGAGGTATTTAATGTCGCCGGGGTTGTATCTGCATCTTTTCCACAGACTCTTTATTACAAAAAGAAACGCTATTGAGGCAAGGATCTGCCTCCCCCATATTACAAACATAGGATCGTATGTTCTGAAAACGGCCTTTAGAACAACAAATGACGTTGACCAGATAACCATGGCCGTAAGCAGGGCAACTTTAGCTTTATATGAGGAGCTTTTCATTTCAATACCTTCTAATAATCTCCCCCTCGCCTAAAGGAAAGGGGGATTAAGGGGGTGAGGTTTTTTCATGTTTTTATGAAGCTTCCGTAACGCAAGATTTATTTATTTTTTTTTCTTATCCCTCTCTTTTTTTTGATTCATTTGGATGAATTTGTTATTAATTGATACACGGCGGCGTATGTAAAAATTAAATTGACAGGGCGGCCCTTTAGAGATATTATATTTTGTTATTTTATCAGAAAGACTTGCCTCAGAACTCATCAATTCGAAGGATTCAGAGAGCCCCGCTCCTGTAAAAATTCCCGCAGGCATCATGGCGTGAAATTGAGTTTAGGGTAAAGTCTGTTATTATCAGTAATTATTAATGGAGGAATATAAATGGTAAGCTACAAGGATTTAGGACTGGTTAATACAAGGAATCTTTTTAAAAAAGCGGTTAAAGGGGGATACGCGATCCCCGCTTATAATTTCAACAATATGGAACAGCTTCAGTCTATAATAATGGCATGTGTTGAGACAAGTTCGCCCGTTATACTTCAGGTATCTGCAGGGGCACGCAAGTATGCCAATCAGACTCTTCTCAGGTATATGGCCGAGGGGGCTGTGCAGTATTCAAAAGATCTCGGGAAGAAAATACCCATTGTTCTTCACCTTGATCACGGCGATTCTTATGAACTCTGCAAAAGCTGCATTGACACAGGGTTCTCCTCAGTAATGATCGACGGGTCACACCTCTCTTACGCGGAGAATGTGAAGCTCACAAAGAAAGTTGTGGCTTATGCTCACAAACATGACGTAACAGTTGAAGGTGAACTTGGAGTTCTCGCGGGAGTTGAGGATGATGTTCACGCAGAGGAGCATGTATTTACACAGCCTGAAGAGGTTGAGGACTTCGTTTCCAAAACCGGTGTTGATTCGTTAGCAATAGCAATCGGAACATCTCACGGTGCATACAAATTCAAGCCCGGCACAGATCCGAAAATCAGGCTCGATATACTTCATGAAATAGAAAAGAAAATTCCCGGTTTCCCCATAGTACTGCATGGTTCATCTTCTGTCCCTCATGATCTTGTTGAGATTATAAACGCATGCGGCGGAAAGATGGATGATGCTATCGGCATACCTGAAAGCCAGCTCAGGGAGGCGGCAAAATCCGCTGTATGCAAAATCAATATTGACTCTGACGGAAGACTCGCGATGACTGCTGCAATCAGAAAAGTGCTGAAAGAGAACCCCGGCGAGTTTGACCCGCGCAAGTATTTAGGCCCTGCAAGGGACGCATTAAAGGAGCTTTATAAGCATAAGAATATAAATGTACTCGGCTCTGCCGGTAAGGCGTAACAAATAATAACCGGAGGAATCAGATGAAAAAGAGAGTGGCGGCTTTTATAGTAAGTCTTGTTATTTCAACATCGGCAATGGCCAGCGACCTTCAGCTTCAGGCTATAGGGGCTTCCACTGCTTCGAATCTCTATCTCTCCTATCTTTCCATAGGGGTGATTGCTGATTCCTTTACTAAGAATGTTTATTCAAAGGATCAGACAACCTCTTTTGTCAGTTCTGTTGTTGCACAGGCAGGGGTACAGAAGGAGTATTTGCAGAAGATGATCGATGGAGGCGATATACCTGAGGGCGAAATGGAGTTTGTCCGCAAACTGATGAAGTGCTTCCAGCTTATCATGGATGAGGGGAACAGCCTTATGGAATATGTGAGGACAGGGAACAATGATTCTCTGACAAAATATGATGCGAAGAGAAAGGAAGCCTGGACTCTTATCAGTGAGATAATGGGTTTCGGAAATAAATAAAGAGGCGCAATAGATGTTTGATATCAGGGAATATTACAACTGCAGCGGTGCATCAAGGCAGGGGATTGACAGCGAGATTCTGGAGATAGATTCAGATCTTGTCTCTGATATTGACACGCTGGTTTCTGACAGCAGGAGCACTCTTTATATAACTGACAGGTATAAAACAGGAGATTTCTCCATTGATATAATCTATCCTGAGCTTGGTTATCCGGGGAACCAGACTCTGATAATGACTCCTGACAGGCTCAGGTTTCTTCTTTCATTTTACCCGTATAAAGGAGATCTTGAAAAAGTGGAGAAGATTGTTCTCCGTCCCAGGTATGTTGAAGCGGGTAATGTTGAACTTGCCGCGCTATATCTTAAAAAGAAAAAAATACTTGTACTCTATCTCACTCACCCCGGCGGTCAGTCAGAGGAGAAGAGCGGCAATGACAGGTTTATCTCAGTGAGTCTTGAACATCTCATGGGGAGCAAAATTATTGAGGATTCCGTTGACAGAAAAAGCTCATCCGGATCCGGTAAGATCCCGCGGCTCTGGAATATACTTGCTGTCATCACCCCTGAAGGAGAGGGTGATTCTGATAAGTTTTTTATCAAACGGGATACCATCAGCAACAGGGAGTATATCGCTCTTAACGACATATCTTATTTCTATTACAGGCACGGTTACTGAAAAAATGGTGAATTATCATAATCATACAACACTCTGCGGCCATGCCGACGGGAGCATGGAGGAGTATGTTCTTGCGGCAATAAAAAGCGGTGTGAAAGAATTCGGGTTCTCTGACCATGCCCCTCTCCCTGAACATCTCCGGGAGGGGATCTCAATGCTCCCAGAAGAGGCTGAAGTTTATATAGAAGATGTTCTTGCTGTTAAAGATAAATTCAAAGATACCATTGAGGTTAAGCTTGGATTTGAGGTGGACTTCCCCCGTTTTGAAACTTTTAAACATACTTATCTCTCTGACCCGAGGATCGATTTCATCATAGGTTCAGTACACTACATGGGGGACTGGGGTTTTGATAATCCGGACCAGCGGGAGCGCTATGATGAACGCCCCATTGATGATATATACAGCGATTTTTACTCGCTTGTTGAATCACTTGTCGATTCACGTTTCTGCGATATAATCGGGCATTTTGATTTAATAAAAAAGTTCGGTCACAGGGCTGTGAGTGACATATCCCCTGTTATACGGCGAATAGCAAAAAAGATGTCTCAATACGGAATTGCGGCAGAGGTTAATACCTCCGGTCTATATAAGCCTGTAAAAGAGATCTATCCATCAGCAGAAATAATTAAAATTTTCTTCGAGGAAAATGTCGCTGTTACACTTGGCTCAGACTCTCACTCGCCGGATGATGTATGCAGGGGATACGATGCCGCTGTTTCTATGCTTAAAAATGAAGGCTACAGAAAGGTCTCAGGTTTCACGGGACGCGTAAGGCACGAGGTGGCTCTCCCCTGATGAAACTCTTCATCTTCTACTGAAAAAGCAGCCTCCTTATGGTGGGTTTCCATATGGCAGGTGACCACACTGAAAAATAGTGCACCCTGCGCCTTATTCTGTTCGGGGGCTCCTCCAGGAGTTTTTCCATCCTGCTAAAAAGTTCCCTGCTGTCAGCAGTATCAATACAATTTCCGTGAGGAATAAGTATCTGCTCAGCGCCTAACTCCCCCATCTTTCTGTATGAGTTTTTCATCCTCCTCCTGAAGATTACAGGGAGCGGAAGATAAAACCTCCCCCTGACTTCAATTATGCTGTCTCCGCAGTAGAGGATCTTCATCTCTTCATTATAAACCGCAATATCATGGCTTGTGTGCCCGGGCGTATAGATAACCCGCCAGTCATAGAAGAATGGGAGAGGCTCCATGTCATGCACAAGGTAGTCCGGCCCTGTGATCCTTTTACTGAAAACTTTCCTGATTTTAGTCTTCTGCTTCATGGCAACAATTTGCGCCATCAGGCAGTCAAGTTTATGCTGAAACCACCCCGTGGGCCCTGAATACCACTGGTCAATATTTTTGTAGGCAGCTATCCGTGTGCCGTATTTTTTTCGGAGAATTGGAGCTGCTCCTGAATGGTCAGGGTGCATGTGAGTTACCACTGCCAGCCGGATATTTGAGACAGGCCTGTGTAAAACATTCTGGCAGTAGTTTTCTATAAGTTCAACATCAGCCGGTGAACCGCCATCAAGCAGAAGGAGATAGTCTTCATATTCAGCAATGAAAAGTGTATTTATATACCCTTTCAGTTTATGTATTTTCATAGCGGCCCCCGTTAAACGCTGTCTTTTTTATTGAACAATGTTTAATGTAATAAATAAGGTTTAAATAGTCAAATAATATTCAGTAAATTAAATAGAATTTATAAAAAATGATTTTTCTCTTGCCATTTATGCGCGGAGGGAATTCTAATTATAATAATCAATATCCGCAGGTAGTAAAATGACAGAAACAAGCAGATTCATGGACTTGAAGGAGCAGGAAAAACTTCAGAAGAGAAACCTGATTCTTGATGTTGCTGAAAAAATTTTTTCAGAAAAGCCTTTTGATGATGTAAACATGAGGGAGCTTGC
>DAISJZ010000078.1:0-16413 GCA_036821145.1 Spirochaetota bacterium | reverse complement strand
TTATAAATATAAAGCCTGAACCCCCCCCATGCTGCCGGGCTCCTGTACCTGCTGTCGTTACGAGTCTTCTCCACGGCTGATGCGAATGAATCAATCAGTGTGCCGCCGCTGTTAACTGACCTGTAAAATTCCCCTGCAAAGACCCCCCTGTTAAGTTCACTTACAGGTGAAGTGTTTACAACAGCAGCTTTAACTCCCGCACCCTTTGTATTAAGAATAAAATCAACTGGCCCTGCTCCGTGAAATTCACCAATTGAAGCATAAAGAAAATCAGGAGTTCCAATGGCAGAAACAAATCCTTTGCCGTCCAGCAGATACCCCTTTTCAGGAGAACTGTATGAAATCTCACCTGTAATATGGGCAACACCCCCTGAGACTGAATCCGCATCCTTACTTTTAAATCCCGACTCACGCACTGCCACCTTTTCAACATGCGGCTGGAATGCCTGACCCGGCTTCCCTATAAAGCGCACAGGTGCTGCATAGCTCCCTTTGGATGATGAGTGCAGCAGAGGTGACGCGATGTAGCTTATCTTCACCTCTTCAGAGAGCATTTTACCCTTGCCGATAATTTCAAAAGGAATCTGTTCAGTAAATGAATCTGTTGAAAAAACAACCTGTTTTCTGCTTTTAAAGTATGCCTCAAGGGGCTGAAAATACTCAGCAAGGTCTGATGACGCTTTTTTTACATCAGATTCTTTCAGTGCTGAAAGACTGTATTTCGAAAGCATCTCGGAGAGTGTTTTATACCCGTTCTCTATCCATAGGGCTTTCTTCATTTTATTGTCAACAATCCAGATAAATATATCGTTTTTGACTTTTGATATATTGATATAGCCGCACCTTTCCGGCATCGCCTGCTGAATTGCAGTAATGTCTATTGTCCCTGCGGATTTCACAAGGTTTACACCGGTGATTGATGATGATATAATCAGCTTCTTCATTTCATTGTAGAAGTGGGCGTCTGAATGCTGCCCGGTTTTCATCTTGTAATTGATGTATTCATCAAAGACGCTCACTGTCATCTCCCTGTATCCGTGTATATTAAGTATCCCCGGATTGAGTTTCAGAACAGCAAGTGACGAGGTGAAGAGTTTTTCAAATTCAGCTGCATCCCGGGGTGTGGCTTTTTTAAGGGATCGGAGCCTGTTCAGTTCCAGCATGGAGAGCTGCAGATCAAGGAGATACTTCTCCTCCGGTTTAAGAGAGCTTAAGCTTTTTACTATGCCGCATTTTTCTTCAGCCTTTTTGTAATCCTCTCCACGGATAAGGAGATTGGCAAGGATGAGCTGCATTGCCGCATAGCCCCTGTCGCCGGAGCTGAACCTTTCATCCGCGGCTGATGCTTCATTGTATGCTCCCCTGTAGTCACCTGATATCATAAGCTCTACGGCAATCCTGTACATCGATTCCCTGATCACATGGAAAACCGAGGAGTCGGATGATACTTTTTTCATCAGCCGGAGGATCTTTATTTTGTCAGCATTTGTTCCGTTTTCAGGTATTGAGGCATAGCATCTCTGGAGCAGGGCTATTATTGACGGAGGGTATGCAGCAGGTGCAATCCTTTCGAGATCAAGGGACGAAATGTATGATAAAGTGTTATCCTTAACAAGTCCACCTGTCAGAACAGTAAGCGGAGGGAAAACAGATAGTGCGTCGAACTGGTCGCCTGATTTAATCAGTTTCATGCTTTCATCCGCTGCGGCTCTCCCTGCTGCGCCGAGGCCTGCAATGCGGTCAACTCTTGGAGATATCCCGGTTCCCGGTTTATCCCCTGTGATCACAAAATTCATCATCCTCTCATTCAGAGAGATCTGCTTCATGGGCGTTAAACGGATTACGCGGGACCCTGCTTCAGGATTAAAGAGGTATATATACTCCGCAGCAAGTACCAGGTACCTTTCTGCAGGGACCAGTGTGTTGTACGGTTTCGCTATTTTGAGGAGACTCTCCGGCGCGGAATCACGGCCGTTCACAGCTTCAAAAATCGCATCTATAAATTCAAGGTCTCTGTACTTCTCCATCCCTGTGATTTTTTTTCTCAGAACTGTTGCTTCTGCAAAGTCACCCTTATGCAGATAGGTATAGAGTCTCCTGAATAAAATTGCGGCTCCCTCCTCCGGGGTTGCTGCATTATATGAATCAAGAATTTTAATTGAAGCGGCATAGTCCCCTTTAAGAAGATTAAGGAGCCATGCTGATCCTGTGTACCTGAATTTTTCATCCTGCGACATTGCTCTCCATCTTGCAAGGTGAACAGCAGCGCTGTCAAAGTCTGATTTGTTTACAGCTTCGTTAAAAGCTGTAAATTCAGATGCTGCTTCTTTTCTGCTGTCAGCAGGTTTTCTGTCAGAGAGCGCGTTGATGTACCCTGTTTTTATAATCCCCGGGATTTTATCCCCGCTGCCGCTGTAGAGTGCATTTATAATTGATGATATATTTTTACTGTCGCTGCTTCCGGAATATATGACACTACCTGTGCCTGAATACACGGCCGCTTCAAGCATAGTTGAAAGCTGTGAAGCGTTCTCCGCTCCCCCCGCAATTATTATGCAATGGGGGGCTATCCCTTTCTCAGAGAAGAGTTTTTCACTGTTTATGATCTTGGCGTTATCCTGTGAATCTACAATAACTGCATAGTCTGAAAGCCTTGTATCCTCCGACAGTGTTGCGACTTTTACATCTGCTGAGGGGCTTTCTATCCCTTTTACTGAAGAGATTATATCACCTGCAGGGTAACTCCCTTTTGAAAAAAATTCAGCCCTGTCTATTGTATTAATGAAAGAGAAATTTCCTGTGATTGAAGCTCTGTGCTTTTTGACAAGTTTCAATGATGTGTCATTCAGCAGTATTAAGATCCCTTTTTTTGCTGAGCCTTCATTTATAAGTGATGAAACAACATCAGCAGAATCAGCTTTCAGGTATCCTGAACTTATTCGCCCTTCTGAAAATTTCCATGAATAGATCCCTTTCCCGGTCTCCATGAAAGAGTATATGTCATGCCCTGTTTTCAGCCCCGCTTCACTGAGTTCAAGATACGGTGCAATGCGGCTCTCTTCTTTTTCTATCTCGCGGAAGAGCCTGGAAAGCCGCTCCTCCTGTGCTTTCTCTTTTCTGTTAAGCTCCTCCACTTCAGGAGAGAGGGGTGCAGCGCCTGAAACGAGCAGGGCAGATCTCTTTTCACGTATCTCTCCCAACTTCGCGATCTCAGAAACATAAGTGAAGTAACGGTTTCTGTGGTATTCATCGCTGAATACCGGGTTCAGTGAGTTTACTGAAGTGATTCGCACAACACGGGAGAGCTTCTCCATCAGCCGGAAAGCTCTCTCTCCTCTCCCTGTATTAATAAGAAATTCAGAGTACCTGCTGTATATTTTATTGATCCTCCCTGCGCGTGAAGTATAGAGCAGCGGGTGTTCCTCGATTCGTGAAACTGCTGCTGACATATATTTTTCAGCAAGGGCCCTGGAGTCGCCGCTTTCAACTTCTTTCCCGTAGTCAGCGAGATAGGCTCCTATGGCGAAATTTGCGTTTATCCCTGTCCAGCCGAACCTGTACTGTTCTGAAATATTCCTGGCGTCTATGAGAGCTACATAAGCTTTCTCATGTTCCCCGATCTTTTCGTAGCAGTGCGCGGCATTCACAAGGAGTTTGACTTTAAGTTCCCTGTTCCCCTGTTTATCCGCAGCGGAAATTGCACCTTCGAACATCCTTAGAGCATCAGTGTAGAGATTATAAATATCCCTGTTATGCGCGTAAAGGTTGTATTGCGGATTATCCCCTTTTGCAGATGCTGCTGAATAAAGGAGTTCAGCCCTGTAGAACTTCATCATTGCTATTGAGATATCAAGGGAGTAGTAAATTTCAGATGTCTGCTTTTCTATGTCGCGCCTCAGCTTTTCAATCTGCTCAGGGGTGACCTCTGATTTTTTTGCCTCTGCCGCGGCTTTAAGTGACTCTTTCTCCTGGGTGAAGCGCATGTCAAAATAGCTGTTTCTGTATTTTTCGATCTTTGATAAAAACTTTTCAGTATCAGATATCCAGCTGTGCCCTTCATTTTTCCCCTCTTCAATCATCATGGCATAAAGGTTTGCAAGGTTCATCATTGAGGAGAATATCCCCTGCAGGTTATTTTTTTCTGATGCAAGTTCACCTGCTTCATTGAAGTATTTTTCAGCTTCTTTTATATTCCCTGATCTGAAGTAGTAGTAGCCGAGATTGTTAAGTGACCTGATTCTTGTTTCAACGGCCACTGAAGTGCCGGACTCTTCAAGGAGTGAAACTTTTTTTCTGAGGTACGTTATTGCACCTGCATAATTACTGTTTTTTACGGAGATATCCTCAAGCATTGAAATACTGAGGAGCTTTTTATTCCATGTGTCCAGAGGGTGGAAGATCTTGTTGTCTCCGATAACAGCAGTGTCAGGCCCCATGTTGAATACAGGGAACGGTCCGATTCCGAAAAGTTTTATACGCAGGTAGTATTTTCTTGTGTCATCCGGGTAGTCCCGCAGCAGCCTGTCCGCTGTGTCTATGTAAGATTTTGCTGTATCGTAGTCTCCAAGTTCCTTATAGCAGAAGGCTATCTCCTGCATGTAGCGCGCTTTATCTATTTCAATTTTATTATCTTCAGCGTGCTTCAGAATTTTTTTATACCAGTTAACTGCTTCATTAAATTTTTCCTCGTACCTGCTGAACAGTGCAAAGTACCTGTACAGGGCCAGGATCTGGTTTTTATACTTCACTGCTGACCCTGCAGCAAGGGCGCTGTAAATTCCATAAGCCTGGCTGATCTCCTCACGCGCTTCTTTAACCTCGCCATTCTGCCATAGTGTGTATCCTGTATGAAAATGGAAGAGCGCTTTCTCAATATCAGAACCGAAGGTCTTCTTGAATTTCCGCGCAGTTTTGTAATGATTCAAAGCTCTCGGGTAGTTCACCAGGAGGAAGTATGTGTTCCCTAAGTTTATGTGGATATTCCCCTCGTTTTCCGGGTAGAGTTTTTCATTGTTCGCGTTGAGAGCTTTATCAAGTAGAGGTATATTTTTTTCCCATAATCTTTTCGGGAAGTATCCCCCGATTGCTGATTCTATGTCGTCGCCGAATTCCTTTCTCTGAAGATCGATGAAGAGGTATATCCAGCTTTTCAGCAGATATGGTTCAATAAAAGTATCATCGAGAAAGAGGGCCCATTCAATCTGTTTATCCGCGAGGTAGAGGTTTTCAAATACCCTGTCTTTTGAAACAGTTGTGATCAGGGCCCTGGCCTGTGAATCAATTAGCATTGCTTTTTTTGTGTAGATATAGGCAAGGCCGTAGAGAGCCGCACGGTTAAAGTCCATCCTCAGTACAGGGAGTTTTACGTTGTAGCTTTTTTCCAGTTCATTGATCCCCTCTTCACCCTTCCATTCAGTGTAAGCATCAATATAGAGAACGTGCGCTCTGGGTGCGAACTCAGTGTAGATCTCCGGGTAGAGGCGCTTGTTGTGCATCAGTGTAATGAGATTGATATACTTGTCATAAATCTGAGATGATGAGGCAAAGTCCCCTTTTGACGAGCTTCTTTCACCAGCCTGTTCATAATAGCTGATAATCCATAACAGCTTATCACGGAAATTTTCGGTTTTAAATCTCCGTGAATAGCGGTTAATACCTGCGCTGTAATATTTTTCAGCTTCGGCATTTCTTCCGAGGCGCCTCTCCATTTCAGCAAGCCTGATATTCGCAATATAGTATGTCAGGTCATTGGGGTGAGAGAGTTTAATTGATTCCTCAAGTTCTTTTCTTGCGTTGACTGTTTTGCCGGAGTTGTCATTTATAATACCTGCGGAAAGGGTCAGTATTGCCATGACCTTTTTGTCTTGTGTATATCTGTTTTTCAAAGTACCGATATTCCGGAGAGCTTCTGATACTTCGGTTGCAGAAAGCCGCGCTTTTTCCAGCGGATTAATCAGATCTGATGTGACACTGATTTTCTGGTTGGTGTTTCCTTTGTTTAAAATATTTATTGCAGCTTCTGAAAGTCTCCCTTTACGGAGATCATCGCCGGCTGATGAAACTTTTGTCTGCACGTCTGTTGCTCTTTCAAATTCAGGGAATTTTTTCAGCAGGTCATTGTAAAGTGATACAGCTCCATTTTTTTCCCCGGAAATAAGAGTCAGGTCTCCAAGGTCCTCCATGGCGAAGGGGGCGAAGTACCTGTTATTTTTATCCTCACTCATTTTACGGATCAGGGCTTCAGCAGAAGATCTCCGGTTCTCAATGAGGTCAATCAGAAATGCGGCATAAAGATCATTTGCGGCTGCCTTCTTTTTAAGAATATCGGTGCTGAAAGATGCTGAGGCCCTGTTTTTCTCTGACAGGTAATACAGTACAGCCTCTTTCAGCGATCTGTTAACATAAGCCCGGGATGAGTTATCACCCGATTTCCCGTAAAAATTGTAAACGGAATCAAGGGCCATGGCATATCTCTCTTCATCGTCGTATTCAGAGATATATGTTTCACAGAGCTGATACTGAAGTTTTGCATTAAGTTTTTTTGGTATAATACCTGACTCAGGGATGATATTCAGGTTTATATTTTCACCGCTTATGTCAGTATATATTATAACCCCGTTATAATCCCTTGTGTTCAATACCGGGAGCCATTTAGCCTTGAATGATGTATCGGATTTTTTTGTAAGAGGGTAGCTCAGTTTCTCTTTCAGATCGTGAAATCTTATTACAGATCTGTCCTGCAGATCAAGCCCGCCGCTGCCGTTTGTATCATTTTCAATGGAGGAGTATATTATTTTATCTGATCCGCCTGCATATGAAGGGTACAGTTTTATAGAATCACCGGCAGTGAGACGTTCGGTTCTGCCTGATGTTATTTCTACAGAATAGATGTCCCCGTAAATATTTTCACTATATGATACATATACTATCTTTTTACCATCAGGGGAGAATGCAGGATAAACACCGTCCTTTGATGAGATTTTTCTTTGAGAACCGCCGTCTCTATCCATAAGCCAGATGCCGCTTTCTCCTTTGCTGATAGAAGAGAATGCAATAAGTTTACCGTCAGGGCTCCAGCAGGGGCTTGAATCCTTTTTGTTGATAATAACGCCGGTGTCAGGATTTTTTTCAATTGTAATGTTCACAGCTTCGCTGTCAAGCGGGGGGATCTCTTCTCCTGAAGCAGCTCTCTTCAGCAGTTCTTCCGGTTTTAATTTAAGAATAAAAATATCACCTTCGGGGTCATCCCTGAAAGAGACAAAGGCCAGTCTTTTCCCGTCGGGAGAGAAAACCGGGCTTGTGTCCTTCGAAGGGTGCGCTGTGAGGCGTACTGTTGTAATGTCGCCCATGAGCCTCAGGTAAATATCGAAGTTCCCGCCATCCATGTTGGATGAGTAGAAAAAGTAATTTCCGTCTGCGGAGATATCCCCGTCAGTCTCAATTGACTGGCTTATTGTCACAGGGATAACACGGCCAACGTTGAACCTGTACTCCTTGTCAATGATGCCGCGATAGCTGAACTGCACATCAGCAATTTTTTTATTTTCGCATGAGATAAAAACCGCAGCCTGTAAAAGTATTGAGATTGTTAATATATATCTTAAGAGAATCTTCATGTTCATAACTATTTTTTCCTGGTCCATTTCCCTGAGTTGTCCTGAATCCAGTCACCCTTCTGAGCAAGGGCCCTCTGCTCTTCAGAAAATACTTTTCCGAAGGAATCTATTTCACTTTTTGAAGGTTCCTTCCCTCCGCTTTTTGACAGGGTCTTCACGAATATGTCTCTGCGGGCTTTATTCTCCTCATCAATAACGGTGAGAAGAATTTTTTTCAGTTCAGGAGATGATTCGTATCTGGAAGATTCAATATATGATACATATCCCGTTGCGGTTTCACCTACTGCGGCCTCTGTTTTATACTCCCTGATCTTTCCCGCGTGAAATTCACGGACTTTTATTGCTTTGATAATCTCCGGGTCTCCGCTCCCCTGGGCACCCCCTTCGGTTTTCCCTACAGTTGTCCGGATGGAGGAGACTGTCCACGCATCCTTTTCAAGCTCCATGTATTCACCGACAATCTGCCTTTCAATAACAGTCTTTTCTCCAGTAAGGTTTATCTCCGGCGGAACAACAGTAAGGCAGCTTGGTGTGGATTTACACCCTGTGAGAGAATAGCAAACCAGGGTCATTATAATTGCAGCGAATAGATTTTTTTTCATTTATTTTGCCTCCGAAACTTTTCTTAAATATTCCTGAATAGGTATGCGCTCAAATGATACCTGCGAATTATCAACTGTAACAAAGAGACTAAGCATCTTTCTTGTGAATGTAACTGTGGTGTAAACAAGGCCTTTATCCAGCCTGAAGTCAAATCCCCTGATAAGCATGGAGTTGTCCACGGCAAACTGAACAGGGGCACCTAACTTCGATTTCCCCTGCTCTTCAGATAGTCCCCGCATGAGCCTGTTCGCGAAGTCGGCCCCGATTTTGTAGATATTGACATAACCTGAAGCTGTGAGTTCTTTCTTTATGTTAAGTCCTTTGCCGGAGAAGTTTGCGTTAAGTGAAAGCTCAGCGTCTTTCCCCCCCTTCTTAGGGTCAGGGTCATCAAGGCGGGCTATATTGATATTTGATGCATCAAGTATAAGGCTGAACTCCATGTTTTCCGGCTTGAAGTCAGCAAGGTTGAAGAGTATTGACCTTCCGTATATTGAGCCATCCATAATTGAAGCTTTAAGGTCTGATATCCTGAATACATTGTCGCTGAATATCATATAGGCTGAGAACCCTTTCATATATTCATAGGGAATTTTCCTTGCCGGGTGTTTTGCACTTATGGATTTAATTGTGAAATTTGGTTTTTCACTGAAATATTCGCTGTCAATAACCTGTTTCTGCGTAACAGAGATATATGATTTCCCCGCCTTTCGCGCCTTGAATTCGTATTCAAAGGGGAAGTTCATATCAAGGTCGGCAAGGGCAAGCATATCTTCATCGTTCCGGACATTGAATTTATTGAATACAAGGTTCCCCGATGCTTTCCCTGTGTCCAGGTCCCCTTTCATTTGTGCTGAGAGTTTCATCACACCTGAAGTTTTCCACGGGCCGAAGATGCTCCGCAGCGCTGAATTATTAAGTTCAAGTGATACGCGGAGATCAGAGCCGGAGATCGGAGCTTTTTTCATATCAAGAGTTCCGTTTGCAGCAAGGAGTAGATTCATGCTTCTGCTACCCAGGTTTACCCTGTTTATGCGGAGTCTTTTCGCCTCAGCATCCTGTTCAATTGATGCGTCAAGAGCCAGGTCGTTTACTCCGTAATCCGGTATCTTTGCAAGCATATTGAGAGCAGCGGATGTCTTACTCCCCGCAAGGGAGAACTCTGTACCTAAAGTTAAATCAACAGGTTTTTTCAGAGGTATGTCAGCAACCTGTTTTTTGAACCTCCCGGGAACCATTGCAGGGAGTGGAAGTGTGTTAATCCTGAACCTGTCAATGTTTATGTTCCCGCTCATCGACTTGCCGAGATTTACAAATCCACCGAGATTCATGGAGATCGCCTTTGCCCCTCCCGACGGGTTGTAGAAATCGAAGGATACGCCGCTTATCTTCACCTGGGAAAAGTTATTAATCCCCGACGCCCTTGCGGATAGCTTAACTCCGTTGTCACCTGATTTGCTCCCTTCGATAATGTAGGTGAGGTGAGGGATCCCGAGGTCAGCGCCGATATCCATTGAACTGCCGTACATCCTCATGAAGTACGCGAGAGAGAGGAGTGGAAACCTTGCCTCAATTCCGGGATTTTTAAAGTAGATGTTTTTAAGATTGATTGCTCCTTCAACTTCCGGGGCCTTTGCTGTACCGCGAACAGAGAGCGGGGCAAGTGAAATCTCCCCGTTCCATCTCATTGACCTGTCCCCTGTCATTATTACATAGTAGGGGTACAGGGCTCCAAGCGGGATGCGGCTCTCATCCATTTTTATATCGAGCGCCTGGTTTTTTGTGACGCTGCTGATTTTCCCTGAAAGCCTGATCCAGTTGCTGTTCTGAAAACTGACAGAGAAAGAATTTATTTTAAGTATGTCATTTATCGGATTGTAGAAAATATCATAAGCAATAAGAAAACTGAAAGGGGAGAGGAATTTATTCTGCAGCCTGAGGGGCATTCTCTTTGCTCCTGCATTCAGTGTGCTGCTGAACTGAGGTGTGTCCCCATTGCTGAAGTTCAGCATCCAGTTAAGTATAAGTTCAGGTTCTGTTGCTGCAGCTTTTGAGTAGAACTTCACGTTCATACTGTTTTCCGGGTTAAGTTCGAACTTCATGGTTTTCAGTATCCGCACAGCTTCAACGGACCTTGGTATAGTTTTAAAGGGTGGTACATCAATGAGAGCTTTGAATGTGAGGCCTGTCATGTCAGCTTTCATATCTGTCCCGCTTACATAAACACGGAGATCGTCCAGGATAAAGTTAAAGAGAAAGTCGACAGCTATGGGGAGTTCAATATCCCCTGTTGAAGGTTCTGATGGCTCTTTCTCCTCCTCTTTCTCCGGTTCAGGCTTTTTCTCTGAAGGTTTCATAAGTGTGGCAGCGTTCCAGACTCCGTTTTTTTCTGTGAGGTAAACCCTGGGTTTGTAAAGGCCGATCTCCGGGAACCTTATGCTCCCTGTGAAAATTCTGAAAAAGCCGTACCTGAAAACAATTCTCTCCATTTCAAAGAGTTTTTCGTTATTAAAATCAGCTCCGCTCCGTACAACAATATTGTTGATTGCAAAGCCGCTGTATGGATTAAAATCTTCAACTTTAAGTTCCAGCGTACCGTTGGACATGCCATTAAATGAACTCTTTGCAAGATTCTCCACTGTTCCCGGTGTAAGGTAAATTTTTGCAAAAAGAAGAACAGCAGCAATTATAACCACAAGTGTGAGAGGTATTCTTATGAAGAGAGTTTTAGCGATCTGAATAAGGATGCGCAGCGGTAGAGGACGTGACTTGCGTTTCAGCTTTGCTTCTAATTTCTTTTCGTTTTTTGAAGGCTTACGTTTTTCAACGGCCTGTTCAGAGTGCTGTTCTGCTGTTTCAGAAGCCGGTTCAAGTGAAGCTTCAATTATTTCAGCTTCCTTTTTTTTCACGATCTTTTTCTTTGGAGGGTTCTGTTTTTTTGACATATGATTAAACCTGTTTATTAAAGTATACTGATTCAGTATTGCAGCCTGAATCAGATGCCTGCTATTATTACTGATCATCCTGACAACATGATCAGATTAATTGTTTATAAATTAATTTATCTCTTTCATAATGATTAAGTATGAAGGATTTAAAATTCAAGTAAAAAGTTCAATATGATTGAATATTAAAATTAAAAAAGCCGGGCATGATGTTTGCACAGTTTTAAACTTTTATATAGTGTTGTGGAATTAATAATTGACATTAAAAATTGTATGAACTACTTTATAATGAAAACTAAACAGGAGGATGGTTAATGATTAAGTTTAAAACCATTTTTGCAATATGCTTATGTGCAGTACTTTTCCTATCAACAGCATGTACACACAGACTTGTTGATTTTACAGTTATTTCATCTAAAAACTGTGATGTAAGAGGCAAAAAAATGCAGCGAGTTAAAGGTTCTGACGGTTCATGCAGTATGATACCGGTTAACCTTAAAGAAGCTCTTGACAGAGCAATTGAGCAGCAGCCAGGCGCAGATGCACTTATAGATGGCGTTGTTTATTACAAAATTTATCCTTTCTATCACAAATATGAAGTTGAAGGGACAGCTATCGCAACTAAGTAGCATTTAAGGAAAACATGTGACAGACTTAATCTGTCACATGTTTTTTATCAGAAGAGCTTCAATCTCTCCGTTATTCTTCTCCCTGGAAAAAAATAAAGGCGTTCGGCCTTGTTTATCCGCAACATCAATCATACAGCCTGATTTGACCAGCAATTCAACAGCTGATAGTTTTTCAGAATAAACTGCATTATGAAGAGGGGTGAACCCGTAATTACTTCTGGAATTAAGATCCGCTCTGTTTTTTATCAATGTTTTCATCGCGTCGATATTGCCGTATGTTGAAGCCATGTGAAGAGGGGTATAACCATAGTAATTTTTTATTTCAATATCCGCCTTTTTGTTTATCAGCAGTTGAATCAGCTTTGGATTATTATTAATCGCAGCTAAATGTAAAGGTGTATAGCCTTTATCCCCTTTCACATTAACAGGTGCCCCTTCTGATAAAAGCCTGTTTATCTCCTGTATGTTGTTGTTTTTAACAGCATCATGAAGTTCAGTGTTGCTGTAGATTACTTCTTCATGTTGTACTGAAGAACAGGAGATAAAAAAAACAGAAAAAAGGAATAAATATTTTTTTAACATGTTTTAAAATCCTTGTTAATAAAGCTGAATAATTTTAAAAATTTTTCGAATAAACTGCTGATGCAAGTTTTTCCACAGCTTCAAAGAGTTCCTCCTGTATCTGAGGGTCCAGCTTGTTGGCATCTGAACCGAAAGCGTACTGCATTTCCGAATCAAGAGTAAGGTTTACTGAATTGTTTGTTGCACTATGAGTTATACTTGCCGCAGCAACAGCAGTACCTTTATCTACGGAAATTACTCTTGCATTAAGCATTAAGGAAATGCTTATTTTAGAATATTTCGCAAGATCAAGATCGTATTTTTTTATATCATGGGTAAGCTGTGTAATGGAAACAAGAACAATATACTCAGCCTGCAGCATGTTCCCGATACGTATTGCGTCATTCTGTTTTAAAAGGCCTGTCATTCCAAGTTCGTGCTCTTTAATTATTTTATCCAGCCTCTTTCTTTCAACTACAATGAAACGGTTTGTCTTTGTTAAATCTGTAATCAGATGGTCTGTCATAACATTTAATATGCTGGCAGAGATTTTCTGGTCGGTACCGTTTATTATTGTTGAAACCGCAATAGTCTGCGGTTTTCCTGAATATTCAGGCTGGGTTGTGCCGCATGATAAAACAAGGAGAAAGAGAGTTAATAAAATAGTTGCTTTTTTCATTGGTTCCTCTTTTTAATTTTTTAGAAAAAATCAGATTTTTTCAGTAATAGTTTAAAATGTAGTTTTAAGTGAATAAAAGAAAAAATATATATCCCTGCAGGGGTTAAATAAATTCTTTTATTTGAAAAAGTTAAGAAATAAATACTGAAAATTTTTAAAATAAATCAAGAAATAATTATTTGAAAAGCACTTTTCTTTGAATAATAAGCCTCAGGAAAAACAGGGACTCAGCATTTATGTTAAATGAAAAATACCGGAAGAAAATATTAATGTACAGGATTATCTGGACCATTGTTTTTCTGTTATCATTTCTGCAGGCCGGGTTCTCAATTAACAGCAATAGCGAGGCAAAAAATCTTGCAGGTATGCGGATGCTTGCTGACAAAAGACCGGCAGAAGCCGAGATCTTTTTCAGGCAGGCCATTGCGGGAAACAACCAGGTTCACTATTATTACAATAATCTCGCAGTTTCATTAATGCACCAGAAAAAATACAATGAAGCAATAATACAATTAAACAAGGCAATTATAATAGACCCTGATTACGTAAAAGCTCTATCAAATCTTGCTGTGTGTTATTTCCATTTAACAGATTACAGGAAAGCGTATCATTATTACAAGAAAGCTGAAAAGCTGAATAATGATTATGTAAGATCAAGATTTACCAGGGAAAAGATAAAAGAAAAAACAAAGGATATGGAAAAGAAGGATTATGATGAGAAAAAAATTGATGAAATTATAGACAGCGTGTTAATAAACTAACGGCTTTTAATCTGAAAGTCAACCGGGAAACTGGCCGAAAGTTTCAGTTTAAATTTATTCTCTTCGTTTCTGTTATATATTTCCGCCTCCTGATAGGCACTTGCAATATTCCCTGAGTACCAGCCGGCTTCCATTATGCCAAAAGCTGCGGCATATACCCACTCTTCTTTATATATGGAAAAAGCGGTAAGAGAACCGAAAATCAGGTTCACTGTAAATGCACCAATGGCGCTGTTCCAGTTGTCTGAGTAAGCGTGACCGGCTCCAGGCAGCAGGGCGCTTAAAATAGCAGCTGTTGTCGGGGATTTTTCAGTAAAATCCGGTCTGTTTTTAAGTAAAGTATTAACTTCTGTTATTCTGCTGCTTTTTTCAGTTTCGCTGATTTCATTGAAGAGGAAATCAGCTTTATCCCAGTTCCCGGTGTTGATATAGCTCCATGCCGTTATTTCTTTCAATTGATTTGAATTTTTAAAAAAATCTGTATCCTCCATTTCATAAGGCACTTCGTGAAATTTTTTCTGGAAGTATAAAGTACGGGAAAAATCGAAATAAAATGATTCATCAAGAACATCTGAGATTAAATCATTTTTCAGGAATGACCTGAAGAGATATTCGGCTTCTTTTAAATCACCATTTTCGAGATAGCATTTTCCTGCAAGATGTGCAAAGTGAGCTTTTTCTTTTTTAGATCCCGATGAGTAGTATAAATGGAGATAACCCGGTACAGCCTCCCTGTAATAACCGTTTTCGAAAAGAAAAGATGTAAACTCGGTTCTATCCCGGATGTTGTCATTACTGAAAAGCTTAGCGGGGATAAGAAGTAAAAATAACAGAGTAAGTGTATATAGTGTTTTATTTAACAGGGTCATAAGCTTTCCATGTATCGTTTTTTTCAGCGTGGGGATATCGGTTGAGTATAAAAACTGACGGGTTGCATCTTATTATGCGGGCAAATGTTAATACATAGCCTTTCATAAATCCGTGTTTCTGCATTGATTGTCTTGAGTAACTTGAACATGTTGGAGTAAACATGCACTTACGGTTATCTATGGGACTGATGAATATGTCATAGAATCTGTAAAGGGGGTATAATGATGTTTTAAAAAAACCCCCTTCATGCCTTTCTTCAATCAGGATGCCTGACTGATAAAAAGGGGTATCAGCCGGCCCGGTTTTCCGGCTGCCGGTTGAGCAGGAGGTAGTAAATAATATACAAATAAAAATTAAAAAGAAGAATGGGATATTATAATGATTCATTTATCCTTTTTAAGACATTCTGACTGTATTTAATCGAACTTATTGAGTAATCAATAGTAAAATATGGTTCTTTTAAAATCTCAATTTTCACTTTCCTGGGAAAATAAATTTGATGATCATGGTTGTAATCAGTAAACGTAACTTTTTTTGTCACAGTATTGTTGTTTAAAAAATCGATCTGTTTTATAGTCTGATCAGCGAAGGTGATTTTGACCCGGCTCTCTTCACTGTTTTTTGCGAGTCCCCATAATGTTTCACCTGAGTTATCAGTGGGGAAGAAAAATTTTCTTTTCAGGTATTCAATGGGGTATATTATTTCAAAATTAAATATCTGATCAACAATCACCTGATGGTCAAAACTCATCTCTGAGATTTTTGACTTAAACTTTTTTTTCTCCTTATAATCATAGTACTGATAGAATCCGTTGTTAATTATGAAAGAGCATCTTTGCGGAATAATCTGGTCATACCGGATCTGGTTGTAATTATTAATATACATTTTTCCTGAATGTTCTGCGGAGCCTCTGTCGTTTTTAACAGTGAATTTAATATTCAGTATTAATCCTTTAATTTCAGATTCATTTTTTTCCGAGTCCTTCAGGTTTGAAGCTAATGGAAGCGCAATTAATATGATAAATAAAATTAATATTTTTTTCATAATTATCTCTATAACGGGAATTAGAACTGAATTATAAACAGATCAGGAGTATAGTCAAATAATAAATTCAGAAACGACTAAAAGTATTTTAATCGTTTCTGCTGTTTTCCCGCTCAAGCTTATAGCTGCGTGCCGGGTGATATTCAAACATCCACCAGGGGAAAGTAAATATACATCCCAGACAGGCTTTCGGATTAAACTTTTCGTCGCGGTTAAGATTTGTGTTTATAAGTGTATAGCCCGGTTTTGATATGGAAAGTTTTGTTTCAGTAAATACAGGATATATATCTGAATATTCATAAGGGGTTTTCCCTACGTGAACCCCGTCGATATAAACATCAGCACCTTCAGGGTCTGATCTGATGATGGTTGAACTTTTGCATGACATAAAGGATGCAGCAAATACTGATAACAATAGAAGTGACAATACTTTTTTCATTGCGGTACCTTTTACTAAATATAAATTGAGAATTTATTAAATATTTATATATAAAATAAAAAGCAAGTGTTTTTTCCCGCTGGTTGGCTCTGAATAATATTTTTGGTCTTTGTCCAAAAACTTATATAATCCGGTAAATTTCCCTTGTCATAATACACTGAATTTTTATTACATTTATTTCTGATGAAAAGATTAGTTTTTACATTATTCATACTTGTACAGGCTTCAGTTTTCTTCTCATGTTCTGACGGGGGAGGGGAGAATCCCG
>DAISJZ010000077.1:11732-16480 GCA_036821145.1 Spirochaetota bacterium | reverse complement strand
ACGAAGATATATCTTCCGGTTACAAAAGTGGTGAATTCATTGCGAAGAATTCTCCATCCGGGCTCAGTATTTATTACTCTGATAATATCATCCGGTTTTAACTCTGAATATTTTTCAAGAATCGCACCCCTTATTGTTTTCTCTAAATCACTGTCACTGTTTACTGAACCGGGAAGACATGTAAGCATGCCGGGAGGGAAAAATTTTGATTTAGATCTTCTGCTGATTTCAGACTGCAGAGTATTATTGCTGCTGATATTTACCTGCTGTGAAAATGATTCTGAAGGAGAGAAGTTTATTATTGATAGAATAAATACTAATAATAGATATTTCATTTTAGTTTTCATGCATGTTGTAAATAAAATTCCTGTTAAAATAAACAGAAATTTTTTTAATAATAATCCTTTAAGGTTTTTGCGTAAATGATAAAATTAATACAAAAGGACAGATGATGCCGGTTAACCGGTATTTAATAATATTTCCCTGAACCGGCATCATCGCATAAGTCAATTATTTATACATATCTTCAATAAGATTTGAATATTTATCAAGAACTACTTTTCGTTTAACTTTAAGTGTCGGTGTCATCTCGCCATCATTGACTGTAAGCCTTCTTGTAAGAATAGTGTACTTCTTGATCGATTCGAACTCTTCAAGCTCTTTATTCACGGCCTGAATATCCTCATCAATCATCTTTTTAAGGATCTCTTTTTCAATAAAATCTTCGCCAACAGCAACACACATGGGCATTGGCTCTGTAATGCTGATAACTTTAGATTTGTCGTATTCGATCTTCTCTTT
This sequence comes from Spirochaetota bacterium, assembly GCA_036821145.1. GTDB lineage: Bacteria > Spirochaetota > UBA4802 > UBA4802 > UBA5550 > UBA5550. The sequence continues at coordinate 15,679 of DAISJZ010000077.1, read as the reverse complement.
TTCAAAAAGTTCGATAAAAGCATCGAAGTCCGGTATTACAAGTGCTGCAACGAATTTTCTTTCGCTCCCCACCGGTACAACTGTATCGATCCATTTACTTAGAGAGAATTTGCTTTCAATTTTATTTGATGCAACATTCTTCCCTGTATCCAGAACCATAAGGCCTTTTTTGCGGTCTACAATTTTGATGTAGCCCTCAGCAACCTCTTCAACAATATCACCTGTTTTGTAATATCCGTCATCGGTAAAAGCCTCTTTTGTTGCCTCAGGGTTGTTCCAGTACATTGAGAATATATTGTCACCACGAACCTGCCATTCACCGTCTTCTGCTATTCTCCCTTCAACTCCTATACATGTAAGCCCCACTGAACCCGGGAGAACCTTCCTGTCCCAGTTCAGATTTATGGTGTTCCATGTCTCTGTCGCACCGTATCCCTCAAATATACGTATACCCATAGCCATATATGTCCGGCACAGGTCTGCAGGGAGGCTCCCGGCAGCGGAGAAAGCGAACCTGTATCTACCCCCCAGAAGATGCCTTACCTTGGAGTAAACAATTTTATCGAACAGCTTATACTTGAATTTAAGCCAGAATCCCAGGCCTTCAGTGAAGTCGATCCCCTCCCGCATGTCGATGAATCCATTCCTGTCGCTTCGTGCATTCACAACTTTAAGGCCTGTATTTATTGCCCCTTCAAATATCTTTTTCTTTAACGGGGATTTTGAAGTCTGCTCCCTCATTGCCATGTAGATCCTTTCATAAATTCGGGGTACTGACATAAAAATAGTAGGCCTGAATACCTGAAGATCTTCAACTATAGTGAATGGTGAGGAATATGAAATGGTAGCTGCAATCAGCATGGCAATGCCGTGGCCGCACTCTCTCTCATAAGTATGTGCAAGAGGGAGGAAAGCCATGCTCACTTCATCATCTCTACAGGAGGGGACCTGTTTAAGGTCACGGCAGCAGGCTGCATTAAAGCTGAGGTGAGTATGCACAACACCCTTCGGCATACCTGTTGTTCCCGATGTGTATACTATTGTCATGAAGTCTGTCATTTCAACAGATCTCCATCTATGTTCGAATATATTCCGGTCTTTTGCGAGGAGTGATACGCCAGTTTTCCTGACTTCAGCAAAGTTTGTCACACTGTTACCCGGGTCAGATGTTGTATCATTCATCATGATGATTTTCTGAAGAGCAGGAGTTTCATTTTTTACTGCCAGGACTTTCTTCAGCATAATTTCATCCTGGACATAGATAACCTTTGAACCTGAATCATTCAGTATGAATTTTATTTCACCTTCAGAAAGGGTAGGGTAGATGCATACTGTAACTCCCCCCGCACAGAGTATTGAATAATCAGCCCAAACCCACTGGGGTGCTGTCTGGCTGATTATAGCGGCACGGTCACCTTTTTCAAAACCTGCATCAATAAGTCCTGATGAGAGCTCTTTCACAAGCCGCCAGACTTCAGCATAAGTATTTTCAGCAGTTTCCGTTTTACTGCTGCGCCACCACTGGAACCTTTTATCACCGAACATCACAGCATTTCTATGAAGGAGTTCGGGACATGTCATCTCCTGAATATACCATCTTTCACTTGAACCTTTCTCTGACCTCATATTTGCCTCCTTTTTTTGGATTTATATCAGAGTTTTTGTCAATTGTCAAACAGTTTCTATAATTGGATAATTTAAATTTAATAATAGATTTAAAATACTACGGAAAATTATTAAAACAGGTAAAGTGAGGGGTTTATCATCGTGGTATACAGATAGATTGTAATTTCTGAATTCAGGTGAAAGTCAGTAATTGAATGATGTTACCCGGTTATAATTCTGCCGGATAACATCACTGAATATTAAGTCCCGGGGAACTGGGGTTTTGTTTTTTTCGCGAATGATTCAACAGCTGCCATCAGGTCATTTGACGGAATGGTGTAGTTGCTCACTGCAGCGTTAAATTTCAGCGAATCTTCGATTGATTTGCCTATGCCGTATTTAAGAACTGCTTTAGATGCCTGTACTGCAAGAGGCGAGTTGTCCGCAATCTGCTGAGCCATTTTTTCAGCTTCAATAAGGAGCTCCTCGTAATTATCATAAACCCCGTTAACGAGGTTTATCTCCCTGGCTCTCTGCGCGTCAATATCCTTGGCAGTAAAAGCAAGCTCTCTTGCTACTCCCTGGCCGACTATCTGAGGTATCCTCTGCAGGACTCCCACATCCGCTACAAATCCTATTGCAGCCTCTCTGAGTGAGAATATTGAATCTTTAGTGCATAACCTTATATCACAGGCTGTCACCACATCAAGGCCGCCCCCTATGCAGTAGGAATGGATCGCTGCGATTACAGGTTTGCGGCATTTCTCCATGGCAGAGATGCCGTTCTGGAGGAGTTCAATTTTTTCAAAGAATTTACGTTTTATTCCGCCGAACTGCTGCTTCTCCATCAGTTCGCTAAAAAGCGGGATCATTGATAGAAGATCTATTCCGGCAGAGAAACAGGAACCTTTGCCTGCCATAATCACAACCCTGATATCATCGTCATCATCAAGGTCTTTAAAAATCGGTACTGTCTCAGTCCATGCCGGGGGATTCATACTGTTTTTTTTGTCGGGTCTGTTGAGCCATACCCATGCAATGGGTCCTTTTTTCTCAACTGAATAGAATTCATAACTCATATTATTCTCCTGATGCTTCTATGTGGGATTATAAATACATACTCTTTGAAATCTGTTAATGAAATCAACTATTTTAATATGTTTAAACTGAAGGTTTTTTATGGTAAGTGAATATTCACAAAGTTCAGATCTGCCTGGTTATTCAAGAAGTGCCGCGAGTTTTTTGATATTAACAGGTTTTGTAATATAACCGTTAAATCCTTCTCTGATGCATTTATCAATTGTGTCCTTCATGATGTGGGCGCTCATTGCGTGTATTATAACAGAACGGTTTTCATCTCCGGCAGCTCCATCGCGAATATGTTTCATTGATTCATACCCGTCCATTACAGGCATCTCGAGGTCCATTAAAACAATATCAAAACAGTGGTCCTGAAGGAGTTTAATAGCCTCTTCACCGTTTTCCGCAAGAGCAAATTCGTGGCCGAGTTTTTTCATATATGCTTCAATGAGTTTTCTGTTAAGCGCATTATCTTCAGCGATGAGGACTTTTTTTACATCCGCACATTCGTTGCTTAGAAGTTCATTGCCCTGTTCCAGAGGTTTTGCACCGATGAAAAGAGGTATAATAAAGCTGAAAGAGCTCCCCTGTCCGGGTGCACTCTTTACGCGGATATCCCCATTCATCAGTTTAATCAGCTGCTTCGAAATTGACAAACCGAGCCCGGTTCCGCCGAACTTCCTGAATGTGCTGCTGTCCGCCTGTGTAAAGCTTTCGAATATCAGCCCGAGCTTATCTTCAGAAATTCCTATACCCGTGTCTGTTACAGTGAATTCAAGAAACTCTGAATAATCCTGTGAATGCTGATATCCCGTGCCATCAGAAATATTAACATTCAGATGTACTGAGCCCCGGGGTGTGAATTTAAGGGCGTTACCTATGAGGTTAATTAATATCTGTTTAAGCCGTTCCGGAGCACTTTTAATGAACGGCGGAACATTCTCTGATATATTCATACCGAAGGTAAGCTTACGGTTAACAGCATGTATATTCATGAGTCTGTATACGCTTTCAATAACAGTGTGAATATTAATGTCAATTAAATCTATATCAATTTTTCCGGCTTCAATTTTTGAAAGATCAAGTATATCATTGATGAGAATAAGAAGATATTCAGCGGAGTCTTTCACTGTTTCAAGGTATTCACGTCTTTCAGTTTCATTTCCGGTAAGAAGAGCAAGGTCAGTCATTCCCAGAATCGAATTCATCGGTGTACGGATTTCATGGCTCATAGATGCAAGGAATTTAGTTTTGGCTTCAGC
>DAISJZ010000077.1:0-11632 GCA_036821145.1 Spirochaetota bacterium | reverse complement strand
AACGCATTGTTCGCGTCGATTATTTTTGCTGTGCTGTATTCGATCATTGCCATTGGCGCTACGCCTGAGTAGAAGGATTTGGCAAATTTATCTTCTGTTTGTGTCAGTTTTTCTATGATGAGATCGTTTTCAATTTTAAGGCTCAGAGATTTACTGAGACTCCGGTTTATTCTGTATGCAGTAATTGAAATTATTGTCAGAAACAGAATAATCAGGTAACCCACAATACGAAAATCATCTATATCTGAACCAAGATAATAAACAACATAAGGAAGAAGAGACAGGGAATTGAAGATTACAAATGACAGCATACTTGTGGCAAGAATACTGACAGATCCTGAACATGTTGCGCTTATCAGCAGAAGTATGAAAATTTTATTCACATCGCTGCTCATGCCGGAAACAAAAAATACCGATGAACCTATACTTAACCCGGTTAGAAAAGTTGTTGTATAGAAGAGTCCCCGCCAGAATTTTTCATCCCCTGTTTTAAAGGTCTTTCTTTTGTAAAAAATTGAGACTAATAGTTTAAATAAATAAACAGAAATCGCTGAAGGAAGCCATACACTGTTGACACCGGGGTAATAATTAACCTCGCCGTACTCCACCCTGTAAAAAAAAGCCATAAAAAAAGCGAGGATTATCAGCAGCACAACACTCTGAAATGAGTTCTGATAAAGAATATCAAGTTTAAGTTCCCTGAGTTCTTCCCTTAAGGATTTAATCATCTTCAAAACCTTTTTGATTCATTTTTATCCTGTCCGGATATCTTCGCCGGTTTTCACTCCGGACTCTTCAAGCATTTTCAAAAGATACACATCGAGAAATACCAGTGTGGAGCGGGGGAATGTGATTCTTTTTAAACGGTTGATTTCGGGGTCATCTATAGCACAGTATTGTTTATAGAGTTCATCGAAGGGGAGATCCGGGTCGGTATTTTCAATGAAACTTAATGTGAGGCTGTAAATGTGTTCATGTTTTGATATAATTCCGGTGATGTAGCTGATAATTTGTTCATTACCTTCAACCGGAGGGTAATGCCCCTGGCATAGAAGATCGATCTTTTCTCTCCGCGCAAGATTGAGAAGGAATTTTTGTGATTCAATTGTCTCTTTCAGTGTACCGAATTGTATATCATTGGGGGTAAGATAATTCAGCGCGTCACCGGCAATGAGTATACTGCTTTTTTTATGATAGTAAACTGTATGGCAGTCTGAGTGTCCCGGGGCTTCCAGGGCATAAAAAGAATCGTCTAATACCCATCCCATTGTTTTCATCCCGTTGAAATTGATTTCGGTCAGTTCTCCAGGTTTAAGAAACTTTATATGTTTTTTGCCTGAATATATCCTCCCTATGCTTTTAAGGGATAATATATATGATACTGTGAAGAGAAGAGGTTCTGCTATGTATTTTGAGTACACTTTTCTTTTCATAAGGAGTCTGATTATAGAATCATTAAAAACACCGAGTCTTTTTAAAAACCCCTCTTTAGACATATCTCTGTACATCCTGAGGATCTGTCCCGAGGCATTTGTTCTCAGATAATTAATTTTTGACACTGCATTTCCATGGTATATGATAGGGGAGTTTTTCCCGGCGAGCCTCCCATTGTTGGCAATATGATCGTTGTGATAATGTGTGCAGAGTATTGAATAATCACCGGTGTGTCCCAGGTGACGTTTAATCCGCATGAGTCTTTTTTTCCCGCATGATGAGTCTATTATGTATTTACGGTTTCCTGCTGTGAGAATATATGTATTGGCAAAAGTGGTTGCCCTGCCGTCTTTAACGGATTCCGCAAAATAAATCATTCCTCTCTCTTTATAGGTATCAATCATCATAGGGGAACTGTAAACTCCTTCATTAAGATAATATAATGAATAAAAACGGGATCTGTACTATTTTTCTATCTGCTGTTTTAACGGCAGATAGAATGAAAATTCAGCCCATTCATTCTGCTTTGATTCAGCTTTTATGTGTCCCTTATGCATCTGGATTATTTTCCATGTCGTATATAGTCCTACGCCTGTACCTTTGCGCTTCATAAGTTCATCAGTTTCAACGCGGGAAAATTTTCTGAATAATTTTGATTTAGCCTCCTCGGGGAATCCGGGCCCGGTGTTGCGGACAGCGACATTCAGATGCAAATCATCTGAAAAAACAGTTATATCAATATGTCCGTTTTCATTTCCGTATTTTACGGCATTGCTCATAAGGTTGTTCATTACTATTTTCATCAGATTTTTATCACAGTCCACTGTAACTTCTGATTCCATATTTATATTTATTGTCATTTTTTTTTCAGTAACTTGAGGTGCTATGATTTCGGCTGTTTCTTCTATTATTTCTTTTCCGAAACTGCACTCCTGGAAATATGCACCGATGTTTTCATTTTCAAACCGGGACAGGGTAAGATACTCGGAGGTCATCTCTCTTAAAAATTTGGCTTTGCTTACCATCCTCTGAACATAATCCCTGTGTTTGGGATCCATTGCTCCGAAGTATCCGCCGGCAAGTGTGTTGCCCAGAGAGATGATCGAGTCCAGCGGGCTTTTAAGTTCATGGCTTACAAAGCTCAGCATCTCCATGTATGAATTAATGGCTTCAGTGAGCTTTTGAATCCGGTATGTTTTTTCAACAGCCTGTCCTATCCTCTCTATAATCAGCAGGTTCATCAGCACGTGGCTGGTATTATATGTTTCAATCTTTTTTGAACTTATGAATAACAGCCCCACGGGCCGCCCCTCCACTGATATCGGACAGGTGATGCTGGAGTTGATCCCCTCCTTCAAAAGCAGTTCAGTTGATTCACTTGCAGGGTGACCTTCCAGGTAAGCTTTAAGATTGTTAAGGATTCTCGGTGTTCCTGATGCAAATACTTTCTCCAGTGAACTGTTATCTATATCAGCACTGTATCCTTTATCCATCTGAATTCCGGTATAATTTGTTCTAACGTGATAAACTGTGAGTCTGCGACCGTTCTCTTCAAAGAAAGAGAGAGCAATTCTGTCGCAGGGTATTATTTCCTGTATATTAATAAACAGAAAGTCAATTATCCCCTCCAGAGTCTCCTGCGAGGCTACTTTACTGTTAATATGCTCCAGAATTATTGATGTTTTTTCATCTTTAAAATCAGCATCGTTAATGTTTAAATCAGGATAAATCAGAGGTAATTTCTGCGAATCGGCCATTTGAGATTGTCCCCCGTATGAATTGTTTATTTTTTTTATATATGTTCTATAATATTTTCTTTAAAAACTGTTATACCGGCAGTTTTTTAATAAAATGCATTTTTATCCGGTTTTATCATGAGGTCAAGTGACTTTATTCTTGTTGACTGTTAAAATCATATACATGTAATATTAAAATGTGGCTTTTTCAATTACTTTATTTCACTGTTTTATGTGGTCATGTGGAAAGGGTCGGATATTATGAAAATAAAGTTCAGAAACAGTTTAAGAAACAAGATCCTTTTCGGATTTCTTCTTCTTGTCCTCGCTACCGGCGGTTCATCTCTTTTTATAGGTTATCAGACAATCTATAAAGGCCTTCTGAGTCAGGCCTACGAAACTGTTCGCAGTGATCTTAGCACAGCTGAGTATCTCTATTATAACAGGCTTTATCAGAACAAAATGGCAATAGGTTATATGTCACGTGTTGAATATATGAAAAAAGCCATTTTGAGTGAAAACGGGACATTCCTGTATAATAAATTTATGGAAGTAAAGGATTATCTCGGCATTGATATACTGATTATAACTGACGCCCGTGGAAAAGTAATTCAAAGAATAAACAACAAAGGATTTAAGGGGGACAATGTCCTTCAGATAGACCCCATAAGGCAGGCAATTGAAACAGGGAAACAGATTTCCGGCACAAGCATCCTTTCTCATGAGATCATCAGCAGAGAGGGGAAGGAGATAGCTGAAAAGGTTCTTGTGAAGATAATCCCCACAGAAAAGGGGCGTAAACCTGAAAAGGAATACGAAGAGAGAGCTCTTGTGCTTAACACAGCTACTCCGGTTCTGGTAAATAATAAAGTCATTGGAGTACTTTACGGGGCTACAATAAAAAATAATAATTTTGAAATAGTTGACCGTATACAGACTCTTTTTTTCAGAAAAGGGGGGAGGCTGCAGAAAAACAAACAGATTGGAACTGTTACTATTTTTCTCGAAGATATAAGGATATCAACTAACGTTATAAGCAGTGAAGGGGAAAGGACTGTCGGTACGCTTGTTTCTGAAGAGGTGTATGACAGGGTTTTCAAAAACGGAGAAATGTGGATAGACAGGGCTTTTGTTGTTGATAAATGGTATATCGCCGGATATACTCCTCTCGCAGATACAACAGGTAAAACAGTCGGGATTCTTTATGTAGGGGTCCCCTCTGACAATTACAGATGGATGCAGACAAATACCGCATCTTATGTTCTGCTTATAACAATAATTACATCACTTTTTGCGATATTTGTATCAGTATATCTTTTAAAACGTATAATAAAACCGATCAATGAGGTTGTTGAAATGTCGGATATTATAGCAGAAGGGGATTACAGCAGTAAACTCCGGCAGTTCAGTGAATATGAACTCTCCCATCTCTCTTCTGCATTTAACAGAATGACAGATGCAATTTATGAACGGGACTGCAGAATCAAGGAAACAGCACAAAACCAGATTGCCCAGTCTGAAAAGCTTGCGTCTCTCGGGCGGCTTGCCTCAGGTATTGCGCATGAGATAAATAATCCCTTAACCGGAATACTTACATACAGCAGCATGCTGAAAGAGGATCTTGCCGATAGTCAGTATATTGATGACCTGCAGATAATCATTGATGAGACCATGCGCTGCAGAAAGATCGTTCGCGGGGTACTGGATTTTGCCCGTGAAACAAGCCTTGAAAAACAGCCCCTTGATCTTAATAAAGCCCTTGTAACGGCAGTCAGAATTATCGAAAAGCATATAACTTTTCAGAATGTTAATATAATTAAATCATTCTCACCGGATATTCCACATGTCAATGTTGATCTGGATCAGATGAAATCTGTTTTTAATAATCTCCTTGTTAATGCGGCTGATGCTATGCCGGAAGGTGGTGATTTGACGATTTCAACATCATATAATCCTGCCGAGAAAATGGTTTATGTATCTTTTTCGGATACCGGGACAGGTATACCTGAAGAGCATCTGGATAAAATATTTGATCCGTTTTTTACTACAAAAGAGCCGGGAAAAGGTACAGGCCTCGGACTCTCGGTTATATATGGTATTATTGAGAAGCATAATGGAAGTATATCTGTTAAAAGTACACCTGGCGAAGGTACTGTTTTTACAATAAAGCTGCCGGCTGGTGAAGATGAAACCTTCTGTAGCTGAAATACTCAAAACGGAAGTTACTCCGGAAAAATACCTGGAGGCAATAAAACCATTTAATGGTGACTTTGTTTTTGACCATGATGAAATGATGAATTTCGGGGAAGTTTATTGTTCACTATACCCGGAATCTGTTAATCACGGGGATTCAGTCCAGGTCGTTACCGGGTATAAACTTGTAAGAATAACAATTATAGAGTGCCTTCTCGCGGGCATCGATATTAAACTTAAACCCTTTTACAGGGAAATGCTTATTTCAGCTTCAGGAGTAACCAAATTCATGCCTGAAGTTCTGGATATTGCCGGACGTGAAAGCACAATTGATACTTATAAGAGTCTTGACAATAAAGTAAAAGATATTAAATCCGTAATAGATACATTACCGAATAGCGTTATAAAAGAACGCTTTACCGGCGGGGTAAGTGTATTTTATAATACACTCTACCTGATAAAGAAAAGTCTTAATCTCTGATTAACCGGCAAAAATGTGGAAACAAAAAAAGAAATTAGCGCTGAGCTTATATCCTATATAAGCCATGAGATAAAGAATTCCCTTAATCCGGTGATTAATCTCTCAGGAATAATGCTTAAGGAGAAACTCCGGGCATTAAACACCGATGAACGGGAATACCTTGAAGTGATTGAGAGAAACGGCAGGAAAATTCTTACACTTGTCGATTATTTGTCTTATATAAACAGAAATAAAAATGGAAAAGTTATCCGTTCATACGCTCCTGCTACAATAAAAACAGTTATTGAAAACTCTGTAAATAGCATATCTGCCTGCAGGAACACCGGCAGTATCAGCTGCTTTTGTATTGTTGAAAAGGGAGAGAGTGAAATCCCGGTTGACACTGAATCTTTTAAAAAAATAATTTCATGTATAACCGAGTTTTTACTTTCTGTTGATAATACAGGTTCTCTTTATTTCCGTATCTCTTCAGATTCTGAAAATATTTCATTAAATGTTTCCGGGATCGGTACTGATGAGGAACTCAAATTTCACGAAGGTTCAGCAAAGCCTTTTGATTCAGCCTCTTTAAGTGAAACATCGCTGCTATGGTATTCATTAGCTGATGAACTTATATCAATTGTATGCGGTCAAAGTATACTCAGTCAGATAGGTGACGGGAGGGCAGTCTGGTTTCTTAAAATTCCCGTATCTCCGCAAACCACGGTTATGGAAAGCGGATCTCCGCAGGTTGAAAAAGCGGATAATCGTGAATTTGTTCTCATGGTTATTGACGATGATCCTGACACATTGATCCCTGTTAAAGCTATTGCTGAACATGAGTTTGAAGGTTTATGCAGAGTTGTCCATGCCTGTACCGGCAGCGAAGGTATTGATATGCTCGAAAGAATAAGGCCTGATATAATACTGCTTGATCTTTCCCTTCCTGATATTAATGGGCTTTCACTGGTCAGGAGTATAAGAAATTTTTTTACACGGGAGTCGGTTACAGTTATTGCTTTTACCGGACACGATCTGGGATTTAACAGGGAAAAATTGATTAACTCCGGTTTTGATGATATAATTATAAAACCGTTCCATATTGATGAATTTATTGCTAAAATCAGGGGCTGGATTAAATAGATAATGATCAGAATTCTGATAATAGACGACAGCAGGGATAACCTGATTACTCTTTCCGCGATTTTAAGGAATTATTTTCCCGATGCGGAACTCATTTCATCAATTTCACCCTCTGAAGGTATTGAACTTGCTGCGGAACATAAACCGGATGTAATTATTGTAGATTATATAATGCCTGTTATGAACGGTATTGAAGTCTGCAAAAAACTTAAGTCTGATCCGGCAACTGCAATAGCCCCGGTAATTCTTATTACAGCTTCAGATACAACGCCGGAGATAAGAGCCGCGGCATTTGAGAAAGGGGCGGATGCTTTTATTGCTAAACCTGTGGACGAGATTGAACTTGCCGCACAGATGAAAGCCATGCTCCGCATTAAAAGTTCTGAGGATCTTCTGCGCCTGAATAACAGAGTTCTTGAAAACAACCTTGCCATCAGCACGGCGAATCTACAGAGGCAGGAAAACAATTACAGTTCTCTTTTTAACAGCATAAGCGACATTGTAATAATACATGATCTTGAGGGTGGAATCCTTGAAATAAACAGGAGCGGCCTGGATTACTTCGGTATTGCTGAAGAAGAGGTAATCGGGAAATCCGTTCTGAATTTTTTTAACTATCAGTCAGTAACTGATATTTCATCCAGTATCATGAAGATGTCCTCCATGGACAGAAAGATTATCGAAACATCGATAAAGAACGCAAAGGGTGACATCGTACCTGTTGAGGTTAGCAGCAGGCTTGTTGAATTTAATAATGATTTTGCCATACTGAGCGTTTTCCGTGATGTTAAAGAAAAGAGAAGCAGTGATGAATTAAAAAGACTAATTTCTCTCCTTATAGAAGAGTCTGAAGATGCTGTAATAGGTGTTACCCTTGGAGGGGAGATTGTAAGCTGGAACAGCAGTGCCGCCAAGATTTTCGGATATTCAGCTGAGGAAATCGCCGGTTCATCATACTCTATGCTTATCCCTCCACATCAGCCCGATTTTTTCCCCTATCTTCTTGAACGGATTCGTGCAGGGGAGAAGATTGATCATTATGAGACAGTAAGTGTCAGTAAAACCGGTGAAGAGATATATATCACACTTAAAATTGTTCCTATCCGCGATTCACTCGGGGAGATTATAGGCGCTTCAATTATTGAGCGTGATGTTACAGAGGAACAGCGTGCCAGGGAAAAAATCAGGAAAGGTAAGGATTTTCTCAAGAATCTCGATGAAATAAATCCTGCGTTTTATATAGCTATTGATTCAGCAGCGAATATCATGTCTGTAAACAGAACCATGCTCATCGCGCTTAATTATACCCTCAGCGAGGTGGTTGGGAGGAATTACATAGAGCTTCTGTTTCATGAATCTGACAGGACAATTCAGCGGCAGGATTTCATGAAGATGATTCAGAAAAAGAAGATAGTTGTAAGTGAAACTTCAATCTATACGAAGTCAGGTGAAGAGATACTCGTTGAGTGGCACGGAAAACCTGTAATCAAAGTTAACGGCAGGGTCGATTTTGTTTTTCTTGTGGGGATTGATATAACAGAGCGTAAGCGGCTTGAAAAAGCAGTGATGGAGACAAACGCAGCTGAGAGACTGAAGATAGGGCAGGATCTTCATGACAGGCTGGCCCAGCACCTTGCCGGAATTTCCTTCAGGAGTGAACTCCTTAAACTTAAAATCAGCGAAAATATGCCGGAAGCAGTTTCTGATATTGATGATATTGTTGCCCTTGTCAGTACCGCGATCAATAAGACCCGTGAAATTGCAAAAGAACTCTGCCCTGTGGAAATCGATCCCGGAGGTCTTTTCTCTGCTGTCGAAAGCCTGAGGGATGAGGTTAAAAAGTGTTCAGGCGCAAGTGTACTTGTTAAATGGGATAACAGCATAGCTGTAACGGGTAAGCTTGAGCTCTCTAACCTTTATTATATAATACGGGAATCGATATATAATTCAATTGAAGTAAACAATTCTAAAAATATTGTTGTGACCTTTCATAAAGATGGTGCTATCGGTATTATCGAGATTATGGATGATGGAAGTGATTTCGATTCGATAGATAAAGAGAAAAACAGGCTCTTCCAGAGCATGATAAGATACAGATCGTGGCTGATGGGGGCTTCAAGTGAAATGAAGAGCAACCCGGGCGGCGGTGTCACGATTTCATGCAGGTTTAAGCTTAGCGGTGAAATACTTAATCCTGATTCAGATAAAAAATGGCCCGAAGTTAAAAAGGGGAAAGGCAGAGCCAAATCATCAGTACTGCTTGTTGATTCTCACCCTGTTGTACGGCAGGGGCTTAAGCAGATTCTTGAGATAGAAAAAGATATTGCAGTGGCAGGAGAAACGGGTAACGCGGAGGAGGCGCTTAAACTTATAGGCCGCCTGCGGCCTGACATTATGACTGTGGATATATCACTCAGCGGTACAAGCGGAATCGATCTTATTAAAGCCTGCAAAGACCGGTATCCCACTCTTCCCGTGCTTGTTCTTTCAATTTATGAAGAATCTATCTACGCTGAAAGGGCAATAAGGGCCGGAGCCCGGGGCTATGTAATGAAGGATGAGTCTCCCGCGGTAATTGTTAATGCTGTAAGAACTGTTCTTGAAGGGCGTCAGTTCATGAGTGATACACTTAAACAGAAACTTCTTGATAAGCTGTATTCCCCGAAATCGGATGATACTTCAGCACTGGTGGACTCCCTTACAGACAGGGAATTCGAGATTTTTCAGCTGATCGGGCATGGACTGGGTAACAAACATATAGCAGACAAGCTTCATATAAGTGTAAAAACCGTGGAAAACTTCCGCGAAAAGATAAAAAACAGGCTTAATATCAGCTCCTCTTCAGAATTAATTCAATTCGCAGTAAACTGGATTATGAATAAGACCTCATGACTATAGGGGAATTCCCCCTTGTGTTTAAAAGATTTTTCCCCTATTTACAATCCCCTTATTTTATACGTATTCTATAGCAGACTTAATCAGTTAAATGTAATGTATATGGTTGGAGCGGTTACAACACCAGTATTTCACGCCGGTAAAAAACCGTTCTTCCATGTAGGTAATCAAGAATACTGACTTAGAGGTTGGATATGGATTATAAGTCTGGAGTATGTAATTTTTGCGGAACCGGATGCGGCAACTACCTCAAGATAACAGATGGTAGGATCACGGGGGTATATTCCTCCCGGAACCACCCGGTAAGTAAAGGGAGACTGTGTGTCAGGGGATGGCATATCCATGAATGGCTGATGACAGATCAGCGGATAGATGCCCCCATGATAAGGGTTGACGGCTCATTAAAGAAAGTGAGCTATGAAGAGGCAGTTAATTTCATGATGGACAGGATGTCGGTTTATAAGGGGAAAGAAAACAAAGAGATAGGTTTCCTCGCTTCACCGAGATCGTCAAATGAAAATAACTATCTTTTCATGAAACTTGCAAGGGGTGTATTTAAAACAAATAATATAACCCTTGATTCAGAATCAGGCCATAAAGCGAGCCTGAATGTATTATCAGAGGGTACCGGATTCGCAGGGATGACCGGCTCTCTTGAGGAGATCGCGAAAACAGATTTCATACTGGTTGTAGGTTCGGACATTACCAAGATGAACCCTATAATCGGAAGTGAAATTCACAAAGCGCAGATGTCCGGAACAAAAGTCGTCACTATATGCAGCAGAAGTTCCCAGATCGCGAAGCTGAGTAATGTGCATCTTCAGATTAAACCGGGATCTAAAAAGGTTATCCTCGGGGCTCTTGCTAAAGCTGCTTTTTCATCAGGTGCGGCAGATTCAGATTACATCAGTAAATTCACTGAAGGTGTAGAAACTTTCAAAAATTCAGTAAATTCACTTGAGCCTGCTGATATTGAAGCACTTACAGGCGTTGAATACTCAGTAATATCTGAAATCGCTGAAGAGCTATGCAAAGCTTCATCAGCAATGGCTTTCTGGTCAACAGGGATTGCAGGGCTCGATCAGGATACAGTGAGCTACATCTATGACCTGTTCCTTGTGGCTGGTAAGATCGGGAAGGAAAACTGCGGTGTTAATCCTATAGCAGGTATAGCTAACCTGCAGGGTGGATATGACATGGGAGCAGCACCGGATCTTCTTACAGGTTTTCAGAAGATTAATTCTGACGCTGCTTCTAAATTCGAGAAAGCCTGGGGCACAACGTTGAATAAAGAAGCAGGAAAAGATATTTACGATCTTCTTGCTGATAAAAATTCAGGGCTCAAAGCTCTTGTTGTGGCAGATCACGATGAAGGTATTGTAAGATACGAAAAAGAGATCGAATCTCTGGATTTCGTTGCTTACTTCGGTGCTTATGACAATCCGTTTATTAAACACGCTGACGTGGTGTTCCCAATGGCTGCTCTTATAGAAGACAATGGGACTTATACTAATACAGAGAGAAGGGTTCAGCTCTCACAGAAACGTATTGAACCATTTGAGAATGCAATGCCGGGATGGAAACTCTTCCCGATGATTGCAGCAAAAGCATCACAGAACTGGAATTACAGTTCTGCTGAGGATGTATTTAAAGAGATAACATCTCTCACTCCTGAGTATGCGGGATTAACTTATGCTAAACTTATTGATTCCATGGGTATTCAGTGGCCATGTAATGATAAGAATCCTGCGGGATGCAGACGGCTTGATGC
>DAISJZ010000076.1:0-16819 GCA_036821145.1 Spirochaetota bacterium | reverse complement strand
AAGATTATAGAAGAAAATGAAGTTGAATTTGATAAAATTGAAGAGATCTGATATAATATGATTATAAATTTCAAAGGAGAAATCTTTGAGTGATTCATGTAAACTCCCTGTTCTCAATACAATGAGACTCACTGAATCCGTTACAGGCGCAGGGTGAGCTGCTAAAATAGGTCCGGAGGACCTGTACGAGGTAATGAACGGGATGGTTATCCCCGCTGACAGCAATGTTCTTGTGGGTACCGGAAGTAAAGATGATGCGGGAGTTTACCGGCTCAGCGATACTCTTGCGCTTGTTCAGACACTGGATTTTATCACTCCGATATGCGATGATCCTTACAGCTTCGGTAGAATCGCCGCATGTAATTCTCTTTCTGATGTTTATGCAATGGGAGGTAAGCCTCTTACAGCGATGAATATAGTCGCTTTCCCCACAAAAAAATTCTCTCTCGATATACTTGCTACAATACTTGAAGGGGGCCAGTCAATAATGAATGAGGCCGGCGTACAGCTTCTTGGCGGGCACAGTGTAGATGATCCTGAGATGAAATACGGTCTCTCTGTAACCGGTGTTGTGCATCCTGATAAAGTTTTGAGAAACTGTACGATCAAAGAAGGTGATGCGATAATTCTGACTAAACCTCTCGGTACGGGGATTGTTGCCACAGCTATTAAAGCAGACATGTTTGAGGACGAACATGTAAAAGAATTCATCTCCTCAATGGCAACACTTAACAAATATGCTGCTGAAATAATGTTAAAATATAATGTAAATGCCTGTACTGATGTCACAGGATTCGGCCTGGCAGGGCATCTTATTGAAATGCAGCAGGAAAATGATTTTTCAATTGAGATTAATTCAGAAGCGATACCCCTGCTTCCAGGCGTTGAGGACGCCGCAGATATGGGATTGATTCCGGGGGGGCTTTACAGGAATAGAGATTATGTTTCTGCAAAGTGTGATTTTTCTGAAAATGTAAAACAGATTTATAAGGACGTTATTTTCGATCCTCAGACATCCGGAGGTCTTTTAATCTCCCTCCCTGAAAAGGAAGCCAAATTTCTTCTTGATGATTTGAAATCAGCAGGTATAAAGAGCTCATCACTTTTCGGGAAAGTTGTAAAATGTAAAGAGCAGAAAATTTATATGCTTTAAACCGTGGTCAGTTGTATCACTGTATGACTGACTTCTTTTCTTTAAAACATTCCACCCCTTCGTAATTTCAATTCCCGGGTTAGAATCTCCAATAAATCATTAAAAAGCTCTAAAAATGAATAATTTGTAGCTTTTCAAGGTACTTCATTAAACAGATTGTAGCTTAATCAATTATGTCAAAAATGACACATTGATAAAAATATTTATTTTTTTTTGAATAAATATTGAAATATTCTCCGTAAAATGTATTAATTGTTATTAATAACAAAATAAAATACTAAGCGGGGAGGTATTATGGATAAAATTCTGCGTATAGATATGGGTGCAGCCGGCGGTCCTAAAATGAAGATGGATGACTTAGGGCAGTATGCCGGTCTTGGAGGCAGAGCTTTGACCTCGGCTATGATAGCTGCAGAAGTCGAACCTACTGCTAATCCTCTTGGTGCTGAGAACAAACTTGTAATTGCTCCGGGACTCCTTAGCGGCACTGTTGCAGCTATGTCCGGACGAATTTCTGTCGGATGTAAAAGCCCGCTAACAGGGGGAATTAAGGAAGCTAACTCCGGTGGCCAGGCTGCCCAGGTTCTTGCAAGGCTTGGTTATGCGGCAATTGTTCTCGAAGGTCTTGCTCCTGAAGGAAAACTTTATAAAATCCTTATTAATAAGGATGGAGTTAAAATTGAACCTGCTGATGAATATAAAATGCTACCCAACTATGACTTGATAGATAAAATAAAAGGCGTGTATGGAGACAAAGTTACATGCATGTCAATCGGACCCGCAGGAGAGATGAAGCTTTCAGCATCATCAATTGCTATAACAGATATGGAGTTCAGGCCCACACGACATGCCGGACGCGGTGGTGTAGGCGCTGTTATGGGTGCTAAAGGTGTTAAAGTTATCATCATGGATGATGCAGGAGTTAAAAACAGAGAACCTAAAGATCCTGAAAAATTCAGGGAGGCCAACAAAAAATGGGTAGAGGGCCTCAGGTCTCATGCTGTAACAGGACAGGCTCTCCCGGCGTATGGAACAAATGTACTTGTTAATATAATAAATGAATCAGGCGGATTCCCCACAAACAATTTCAAATCAGGCCGTTTTGAAGGAGCCTCAGCAATAAGCGGTGAAACTTTTGCTGACATTGAAACCAAGCGCGGCGGGAACCCGACTCACGGCTGTCACAGGGGATGTGTTATTCAGTGCTCAGGAACCTATGTTGATAAAAACGGTAAGTTCGTTTCCAAACAGCCGGAATATGAAACAACCTGGGCCCATGGCGCAAACTGCGGTATAGATGATCCTGATACAATTGCCATGCTCGATTTTCTTGATGACAACTACGGTCTTGATACAATTGATATGGGTGCCGCTATCGGTGTTGCAATGGAAGCAGGGATAATACCTTTCGGTGACAAAGAAGGGGCAATTAACCTTATTAAAGAAGTCGGGAAGGGAACTTATCTCGGTAAAATTATAGGGAGCGGAGCTGCAACTGCTGCTAAAGTTTTTGGTGTGGAGCGTGCCCCTGTAGTAAAAGGTCAGGCTATGCCTGCTTATGATCCGAGAGCAATCCAGGGTATAGGTGTTACTTATGCAACCAGCACAATGGGAGCAGACCATACTGCTGGATACTGTATTGCAACAAACATCCTTAAATGCGGAGGATTTGTTGATCCGCTGAAAACTGAAGGTCAGATAGAACTTTCAAGAAACCTCCAGATTGCAACTGCAGCTATTGACTCAACAGGGATGTGTCTATTCATTGCTTTTGCGATTCTTGATCAGCCGGAGACATTCCAGGCTCTTGTAGATATGCTGAATGCTTTTTACGGGTTGAGCCTTGATGCTGATGGAGTTGCCGAGCTTGGTAAAAAAGTTCTCTCCGCAGAGCGTGATTTTAATAAAAAAGCGGGTTTTACAGCGGCTCATGACAGGCTACCGAGGTATTTCTATACTGAAAAGCTTCCTCCTCACGATAAAGTATTTGAAGTTAGTGACAAGGAACTTGACAGTTTATTTAACTGGTGATAAAAAATGCGGCAATCCGGAAACAGATTGCCGCATAAATAAAATTCTATGATAAAACATTTAATAATAGCAGATATCCCTGAAGCAGCGGATATTATTTATTATCAGCTTCAGGACGGCTTTTATGTGAAAACCCTTTCCGGCATCGGGATTCTCCCTTTCCTTACAGAATACTGCAATATACCTGAAAACTATATCTCCGATAAAATTAAAACTATCTTCCACAACGGCAATCCTGTAGATGACATTAAAACTGTGAAGCTTTATAAAGGATCAGTAGTGGCTGTTTCCGGAGCAATGCCGGGGATTGTGGGAGCAATGATGAGAATAGGGAGCCCCTATGCTCCCATGAGAGAAAGTATAACTGAAAAGGGGAATGAAAAGGGGAGTGAAGGTGAAGAAATATATGTTAAACTGAAACTCTTTAATTCCATTCTCAAGGACCACGGGGAAAGATTTACCGTGGAAGGGGTAATTTTCGATAAAGATATAATCCACAGTATAATCAGTAAATGCGAAACTGCAGGCAAAAAATTCATGTTAACTCTTGATAATGAAATAATAACATCATCAGAGACAGAAAAGCTCGATGATGAAAAATATTTAATATCTTATACCTGCTGAAAAGGTTTCCCCGTATAAAAAGATATGAAGGCAAAAATTAAATTATTCGCCACATTGCGAAACGGAAGATTTGATATTTCAGAGATGAGTTTTACTGAAGGTACAACTATACTTAATGTAGTAGAACAGCTTGGAATTGATAAAAAGGATGCTGCCATACTATTTATAAACGGAGTACATGCCGAATTGGACTCAATTATAAATGAAGGTGATGATGTTGCTATATTTCCTCCGGTAGGCGGAGGGTAAACTGAACATTAAGAGATCCGGAAAGGGCTATGAAATCCTTAAATAATATATTGATACTCTATTCGTTAATTTTCCTCATACATCCGGCATGTTCCGTCTCTAAAATTACTGTAAAAAACAATTTCAGTAAAGAAAACCGCACTTCAGTGATAATTTATTGCAGAGGTAATACTGCAGTTTCTTCTCATATTAAAAAATTAAGTTATGATATTCTGAAGGAAAACCTTGTTAATGCAGGTATTTTCATAAAAAACGGGTTTATAGAAATAGAAGCAGCAGCGCCTGATGCTATTAAATCAGACAGGCTTTCTTTATATTCAGAAAAGGGTGACATGATTATTATATACAGCATGCCTCTATATAAAGAATCTTATTCTTATGGTTTTATTAAAAGAAAAAAATTACCTTTCATGATTGGTGAAGATGATTTTGAAGTTAATGATATAATAAAATATCAGTTCAAAATCAGAATTATTATTAAACAGGCTGATACAAACCAGGTGCTGCTTGAAGCAGAGAATATTCATTCTGAAACTACAAATAAAGATCCTTTATATAATTCTCTTGATGAATTTGCCGCATATATTCTCCGCCAGACCGGAAAAGAACTCCGCAACTCAATTTTAGAAGCAGAATAATAAGCATTTTTGATTAAAAAAAACCGTCCGGACGCTGTATTTGAATTGACACGTCAGTTCATTCCTGCATAAAGTGTTTATGAACGTGTCTTATGAATAATAAAAATAAAATGAATGTTAACTTATAAAATATAAAAAAAAATTAAAGAGGAGGCTAACTGTTATGCCAAAGTACAAAAAAATGTATCAGGAGAAACTGAGTTCACCTGAAGATGTTGCAAAACTGGTTCAACCGGGTGATTTTATCGATTACGGTTTCTTTAACGGCAAACCTGTAGCTTTTGACAGGGCACTTGCCGCAAGAAAAACAGAATTAAGTGATATAGTTATTCAAAGCTGTGTCACTGTACTACCTGTGCCGGAAGTTATATTAAAAGATCCCTTTGGTGAAACATTCACTTACCATGATGTTCATTTCTCCCCACTTACAAGAATTATGCAGAGTAAAGGTGCACAGAATATTTTTTATGCACCGCCGGTTCTTGGTGAAGCGGAGATGTACAGCTGTCCTAATGATGCTGCAAGCGGAAAATTCGGTGTACCATTAAGGGACTTCATGGTTGTGCGGACTGCACCTATGGATAATTACGGCTATTTCAATTTCGGACTCAGCAATTCATGTACTTATGAGCAGGCTGTAAATGCGAAAGTCCTTGTTATTGAAGAGAATCCTAATATGCCTGTTGCTCTGGGGGGAGCAAAAGAAAAGATTCATATATCACAGGTGGATTATATAATTCATGAGGATTCACCTCTTGGAGAACTCCCTCTTAAGGAGCCTTCAGAGATAGATCGACAGATTGCGCAGCATGTTCTCAAACAGATTGAAGATGAATGTGTCATACAGCTTGGAATAGGCGGTATGCCTAATGCACTGGGTCAGCTTATAAGTGAAACTGATCTGAAGGATCTCGGGGGGCATACAGAGATGCTTTCAGATGCATATGTTGACATGTTTGAATCAGGAAGAATGACAGGACTTAAAAAGAGTTCAGATGTGGGTAAAATTGTTTATACATTTGCCCTTGGAAGCAGAAGACTTTATGACTTTGTTCACAACAATAAAGCACTTGCTTCGTATAATGTATTTTATTCAAACCATCCGATAAACCTTGCAAAGATAGATAAACTAATCTCTATCAACCAGGCATTGAAGGTGGATATATTTTCACAGGTTAATGCTGAAAGCAGCGATTTCAGGCAGATATCAGGCAATGGCGGTATGCTCGATTTTGTGCAGGGAGCATACTGGTCAAAAGGGGGGAAGAGCATGATATGCCTCCCTTCATCATATACAACAAAAGATGGTGAGATTAAATCAAACATACTCCCCATTCTTCCCCTTGGCACTACTGTTACTGTTCCAAGGCAGACAGTGCATATGATTGTCACAGAATACGGTTCTGCTGTTATGAAAGGTGCATCCACATGGGCAAGGGCGGAGCGTCTTATAAATATCGCTCACCCTGATTTCAGGGATGATCTTATAAAAGCGGCCCAGGAGAATAAAATCTGGCGCCGGTCAAATAAAATAGCTTAACAGTAATTGTTGCTTCCTTCATTCCAACCCCGACTCGCGACGAGCGGGGTTTTTTTTATTTTGAGCAAATAAGATTTTACATTTTAAGATTCTTATGAGTAATATTATAGCATTTCACGAAATAATCAGGCCCCTGTCATTCCGGCCGTAGTGATAACGGAGTGCCGGAATCTCATAAAACTGGTACTATGTCATCTCCGCCTGCGCGGAGATGACATTGAGGACTGATTAAACCGTTAACTTCTATAAATACAATTATTAATAAGGATAATAGAATAGATGAAAAAATTCCCTGCGGGTTTCTATTTTGGTGCTGCAACATCCTCTCACCAGGTTGAAGGTAACTGTGATAATGACTGGAGCAGGTGGGAGAAGAAAAACGCTGAAAGGCTTGCCGCTGAATATGTTTCCAATAAAAGCGGACTCTCCGATCCGTTTTATGAAGCTGGGAGCAACCCGGAAAACTATATTTCAGGGAACTCTGTTGATCACTACAGCAGGTTTGAAGAGGATTTTACCCATGCTGAAAAAATCGGGCTCAATTCATACCGGTTTTCAATTGAGTGGTCCCGAATAGAACCGGCAGATGGTAAATGGGATGAAAAAGAGATAGAACACTATATTAAAGTGATTAAGACACTCCGCAAAAAAAATATTGAACCTTTTATTACTATCTGGCACTGGCCCCTGCCGGTATGGCTTGCTGATGACGGGGGGATAATGAATCCCCGGTTCACGGATTATTTCAGCAGGTACGCGTCAAAACTTGCAGAATCATTCGGGAAAGATATTTCATTTTATATTACGATTAATGAACCTGAGATTTATTCCCTGAACAGCTATATGCTGGGTAAATGGACCCCGCAGAAAAAGGGTGTTTTAAATTATTACCGCGCGATTAAAGTTTTAATCCGGGCCCATAATGCAGCTTATAAGAAAATAAAAGAAAAAAATGCATCCGCGTCAGCGGGCCCGGCGTGCAATATGACTTACTTCGAATCAGGGGGCGGAGTTATAAATAATATACTGGTTCGGATTGCCGCTTATCTCTGGAATATGTTTTTCATAAGCAGGGTAAAACGGCATTCTGATTTTATAGGGATTAACTACTATTTTCACAACAGGATCAGATACGGCCTGAATAAAAACGATAATGAAAAGGTTTCTGATATGGGGTGGGAGCTTTATCCTGCCGGCATAAGTTATATTCTTGATAAAATAAAAAAATTCAACCTTCCTGTATATATTACCGAGAATGGACTGGCGGATGAAAATGATTTACATCGCGGCTGGCTCCTTACAGAGACACTTAAAGCAGTTTATAAATCGATTGAAAATGGAATTGATGTACGTGGATATTTTCACTGGTCACTGCTTGATAATTTTGAATGGGACAAGGGTTTCTGGCCGAAGTTCGGCCTTATATCAGTGGACCGCAGAACAATGAAACGGACTCTCCGTGGCAGTGCTGATGTTTACAGAAATATTATAAAAAGAGGGCTCGATATATGAGCGGAGTAACTGTTGCTTTCCTCGCACAGATTTTTATAGGTGTATCTCTTGTGGTGGATAAAATCTTTTTCGGTGAATCAGGTGAGCGTCGGGTTATCCCCTATGTTTTCTGGATTTCAATAATGAGCAGCTTCGGCCTTGTATTCTTTTTTTTCGGGTTTACGCTTCCATCACTGACAACGATTGGACTCTGTTTTCTTGCAGCCTTATCGTTTCTCCTGATGTTGATCTGTTATTACAAGGTTTTATCAATTGGTGAAGCAACAGAGGCTGTTCCTGTGGTCGGCGGGTTTGCGCCACTTGCTACTTATCTTGCGGGGAGTCTGCTGGAGTTTTCACCTCTAAATGCTGCTGAAGCAGCAGGTTTTTCTCTCCTGATTACCGGCGGCTTTATCCTGTTTTTTTCGGACAGGTCAAAGATTTTAAAAATTATACCCTGGACTCTTGTGGCTTCAGCTTTTACAGGGAGCACAAATATACTTGAAAAACTTGTTTTTCACAATACTGAAAATTTTGCAACAGGGTACGCGTTAATGAAAAGCGCTACTCTTATAATCGGTATTGCAATGCTCGGGGTGCCGTATCTCAGGAGGAATATTTTCATTGAATCGAGAGATACTTCCAGGGATAAAAGAATTTTATATTTTGTAAACAGGGGTATTGCAGGAACCGGCTCCCTTCTGATATTCTACGCCATAAAACTTGAGAATCACCCCGCTATTGTTGAATCTATAAATGGCGCCAGATATATAATTGTATTTATACTTGCCTACGCAATCACTAAACTGAGGCCCGATATTCTGAAAGAGACAATTCGCGGCTGGAGATTTTTTTCCAAAGTTACAGCAACACTGCTGATACTCATCGGCCTTAGCGGCCTCGGCCTTCAGAGAAGTTATGAATCACTCCCTGTCCCGGATATAAAAGATATATCCTGGGGTGTAACATACTCTGAACTTATGGCGGAAAAACTTAAGATTGATCGAGATGAAGCTCTCCGTGCGATAGTCACGGAACTGAAGCCTTCAGGCATAAGGCTTGTTGCTTACTGGGACAGGATTGAAAAACAGATAGGGATTTACGATTTCCGCAGCCTTGACGCGCAGATGAATATATGCAGAGATGCTAAAATTCCGGTTATTCTTGCAATCGGACAGAGAGTCCCCCGGTGGCCTGAATGTCACATCCCTTTGTGGGCAGAATCAAAACGGGATCTTCCTAAATATCTAAGGACAATTGTAGAACGTTATAAAGGTTACAGTAATCTTAAATACTGGCAGGTGGAGAATGAGCCGTATCTTCTTTTCGGCGAGTGCCCTCCATCTGACAGTGAACTCCTTAGAAAAGAGGCAGCACTTGTACGTGAGCTCGATCCTTCACGGAAAATAGTGATGACAGATGGAGGGGAGTTCGGCGACTGGTACAGGGCATCTTCCATTTCAGATATTTTCGGTACAACACTGTACAGGAAGATATACAGCAGGTTTTTCGGACAGATGATATATCCCCTGACTCCTGAATTTTATCCCATGAAAGAGGATATAGTCAAATTTTTTACAGGGAAAAAAGATCAGGAATTTGTCATAATTGAGCTTGGCGTTGAACCCTGGACATACAGGCAGATTTATGAGATGACCCCGGCAGAACAGACAGCCGCATTTACAGTAGATGAATTCAGAGAGAATATAGAATACACTCTCCGCGCGAGATTTGATACCTGTTATTTGTGGGGCGTTGAATGGTGGTATTACCTGAAAATAAAACATGGTGAAAATTCATACTGGAACTATGCTGCTGAGATTATGAGTGCGGGGAGAAAAGAATAATAATATTTGTTCATTCTCTTAAATTATATTATTTTAGTTAAACAAAATAAGCAGTTTAAGAGGGGCGGATGTATCGTATAAGATTTCATGGCCGCGGTGGTGACGGGATGAAGACAGCAAGCCGTATTCTGGGTTCATCTTTTTTCATCGAAGGTTACCAGGTACAGGATGCGCCGAAATATGGAGCGGAGCGCAGGGGTGCGCCTGTTTTTGCTTATGTCCGCGCAGATCATAATCCTATTTATGAGAGAGGTGAAATTCACAAACCGGATCTCATTGTCATTGCTGATGAAACCCTGCTTCAGGTTACCCCTCAAACAGTTCTTGAAGGAGCAGATAAAAATACAGTTATACTTATAATTTCAGACAAGAGTATTACTGAACTTGAAAAACTGATAACCTCAGTGAAAAGAGTAATAAGCATCAATCCTCCGGATTTTGATTTAAACTCACATTACTTTTTGAGTACAATAACTTCCGCAGCCTCAGCCTGTTTAACAGGGGTAATAAAACTCAACACTCTTCTGCAAAGCATTGAACTTGAACTTAATCCTGTAAAAGCAGGGCTGCTTAATGAAAATATTTCAATAGCTGAAAAAATTTTTGATAAACTAAAGATCTTTTCAGGCATTGTTACTGAAAATAAAGAAAAGATAAATTTGTCAGACCCCCGGTTAATTGTTTTACCTTTACACAATTCCTCAATAGCTACGCCTGTTATCCGTAAAAGTTCAAACAGTATTAAAAGTAATACAGGCACATGGAGAACAGTACGTCCGGTTATAAATTATGATGAATGCAGCCGGTGCATGTTATGTGACATTTACTGTCCGGATGGCGTTATTACTGAAAACGAAAACGGGTTCCCTGTCATCGATTATGTTCACTGCAAAGGGTGCCTGATCTGTGCGGAGATCTGTCCCGCGCATGCAATAAAAAAAGAAGATGAGAAATCTTTCAGGAGTAACACCGTATGACAAAGCGTATACTGATTACCGGTAATGCCGCTGCAGCCTGGGGTGCACGGCTCTCCTCCGCGGATTACATACCGGCATTCCCCATAACACCACAGACAGAGATAATTGAAACATTATCGGAATGGATTCATACAGGGGAGATGGATGCACGAATGACAGTATTCGAATCAGAACATTCAATGATTACAGCAGCAGGGAGTGCGGCAACAGCAGGTGTCCGCGTTTTCACAGCCACTTCAAGCCAGGGGCTTATGTACGGCATGGAGATGATTTTTGCCATACCGGGGTGGCGTGTCCCGTTTGTTCTTGTAAATGTATCCAGAGGCCTTGCGTCACCAATTACGCTTGAATGCGATCATAATGATATTCTTGCCGCAAGGGACAGCGGCTGCATACAGATACACTGTGCAACATGCCAGGAGGTGCTTGATTCAATAATTATGGCATATAAAATAAGTGAAAACCGGGAGGTCAGACTGCCGGTAATGGTTAACCTCGACGGCTTCTACCTCTCTTTCACAAGGGAGCCTGTAGAAATTCCGGATCACAATGTTGTAACAAACTATCTTGGTGAATATAACAGGCTGAATGACCGTTATGATGCAGCAACACCACAGGCCAGGGGACTAATAGTGCTGGGGGGTTCCATGTATTCATATTTCCGGTACCAGGCGCACCTTGCCGCGTTGAAAGCGATTGATGTTTATAATGAAGCTGCCAAAGAATTTGAAAATCAATTCGGAAGAAGATATAATGTCATTGAAACCTATAGAACTGACGACGCGGAGTACTGTTTTATCATGGCAGGATCTTTTTCAACAAAGGGGAAGGGGGCTGTTGATCATCTTAGAAATGAAGGGAGGAAAATCGGTCTAATCCGACCGAGGATTATAAGGCCGTTCCCATCCGGAGAGCTGCGGCTGCTGCTTTCAGGGTTTAAGGGAGCTGCTGTAATTGATCAGAACATTTCATCCGGTAAAGGGGGTATCCTTTATACTGAGATTACTTCAGCTTTATATGGAGCAGAGGGGGATTACCCTGTCATCGGGAGCTTCATTGGCGGCCTGGGGGGGAGGGATATAACTATTGAAGAATTCACTGCCATTGCAGATGAGATGAAGGGACATGCTGAAAAGGGCACCACCCCTGAAACACGGCTTCTGTTTAATGTTGAGGAGCTTGAGCAGATTAAAAAAGTACAGATAATCGCGGGAACAGAGAATCCATAGAGGTGTTCTATGCCTGAAGAGTTAATTAAAAATATTAAAGACCTGGCCGGGGAGCACAATCTTGCGCCCGGAACTTCAATGTGTGCCGGGTGCGGCGCCCTTGAAACAGTGAAACTGTTCTGCGATATACTGGGGAAAAATACAGTATTTGTGAATGCTGCGGGTTGTATGACCCTGCTCTCTATATATCCCTTTACTCCGTTCAGCGGCTCATGGCTTTATACTGCAATGGCATCTGCTTCAGCAGGGGCACAGGGGATAAGAGACGCCCTTGATATACTGATTAAAAAAGGAAAACTCTCTGCAGATGAAGATCTTAAAGTCGTAGTCCTTACAGGCGACGGTTCCGCTTACGGCATGGGATTGTCTTCCACATCTGCCGCAATTGACCGCGGTCTTGACTTTTATTATCTCTGCTATGACAATGAAGGATACGGGAATACCGGGCAGCAGGATTCAGCAGCCACTCCTCATGGAGCGAGAACAGCAACAAGTGCATCAGGAGCAGGCTTTACCGGTAATAAAAAGGATCTCTTTTCAATATGGGCTGCTCATAAACCGGCTTATCTTGCTACAGTAATTGCAGCAGAGCCTATGGACCTTGCCCGTAAAGTGGAAACAGCTATGACAATAAAGGGCCCGAAAATGTTCATCACACTTGCTCCATGTCCCACTGGTTGGCATTATGAACCGCATCAGACAGTTAATATCGGAAAACTCGCTGTGAAAACCGGCACATGGCCCTTAAAGGAATATAAGGATGAAAAAGTAACTCATACAAAAATATTAAAAGAGAGATTACCTGTTGAAGAATACCTTAAACTCCAGGGGAGATTTGAGCATCTCTTCATCCCTGAAAAAAACCTCACACTGATAAACAGAATTCAAGCAACTGTTGATCAATACTGGAAAGATGTCTGATGGTGTATTCTTTATTTAAACCGGTTACATGTTCTCTGTCATGCCGGTTTTTTTGTAAAAAAAATACCGGCATCTCATAGTATGAGTTTATAAATATCAGGTATGAGACCCCGGTATTTGCTTTGCAAAACCGGGGTGACAATCTTAAAAATTATTTATGATAATATACAAACCTGTTATTATAAAAATTATTTTCTCACATGAGTAAATAATTGACACAATAGAACTTTCCCGTTGTTTATAGCTATGGGGAATATATGCCGGTAATACTTGATTCAGAAAAGACATCTCACTTTATTGAAAAGATATTCAGAAACGCGGAGGAGACTCTCTCCATAATGCTTCCTGTTTTCAGGTTGTCAGCTCCGCTTTACGAATTACTTCAGGACGCCTCCGGAAGAGGGGTACAGATAACAATCATTTTCAGCAGCGATGAACTTGAACCTTATGAAAAAAAAGCAATCTCTGAACTTGAAAAAATTGAAATATGCTGCTGCGCTGAACTTAATTCGAAATGCTGTTTTAATGAAAACAGTATGATTATCACTTCTGCTGATCTCCACAATTATCATGAGAAAAAAAACGGGGATATAAGTGTTGCAATCAGCAGAGATGAAGACAAAGTTCTCTATAATGATGTACTTAATCTTTATAACTCTTTTCACGAATCATCAATAGTACTGATTTCAGAAAAGGGGAGCAGTGCTGCTGAACCTGTTCAAACTGCCGCAGCATATCACGGTTTCTGTATAAGATGCGCAATGCCCATAACTTTCAGTTTAGTCAGGCCTTACTGCAGGCAATGTATGAATGAGGTAAAAAAAGAAACATTAAGCAACATAGAGGAAAACTATTGTCATTCCTGTGCCCGGAAAGCTCCTGCAACGTTAAATTCACCGCTGTGTAAAGATTGCTTTAATTCATATAATAATCAACAAAACTGAAAATAAACAAATCCGGTTATTTAATTTAAGATTTACTCCAATTTAGGATAATAAGGTTTTGACAAATATCCACGGGGGTAATAAATTAAACTTATTATAGAACATATTTGTATTAAAATTATTGAGTTTAAGAATGGTTACAAAAATAAATAAAGCATTTCATAGAATTGTAATAAATTCTCTCAACACCAAGCAGATTGAATATCTCGGCAGAATGTTTGACAGTTCTTTTGATCTCTACAGGGTATCAGGTTTCAGGCCAAGCATACCTATCCCCAGGCAGACAGCGGCTGATACACTTCTGTATTTCTGTTCAGAAGATGAGGATATTGTAAGACTTTTTTCGATTCTTCTGAGATATGAGGGTGAACACTTCTATGACAGAACACTCGCCATCTGGGGTAAGGATGAGTTTCTCTCTCTTCTTAAACTTAACAAATGGGTTTATGATCCTGAAATGAAGCAGTTCTTTCTTGATCCCTTTTATGAACATGAAATCAATGTTTTGAAAAAAATAAGAATAATCGATCTCAGAAATGAAATTGATGTTAAAAAGCTGATTGATGATATTACTGCAATCAGCAAAAAGATGGGAATCAAAGATCTTGAATGGCGGATTGCAATGCGCCTTTATGACCTTGATCCTCAAAGCGCTGAATTAATCAGAAAAATTCTCGATCTACTTCTTGTCCGCCAGAATCTGCAGCTATATGCAGGTGAGATTTTTTTCTGCCTCAAAGAACTGGCCATTAATGCTGGTAAAGCTAATTATAAACTCCTCTTTGATAAATATGTAACATCTCCAAAAGGTGTATCAGCTGACAGGAATTATTCAAAATTCCTTGAACTGTTCCGTCTTGAAATTGATGAGAACGGCAACGAAAACCTTTTTGCCCTTGCGAAAAAAGATGACAGACATTTTACAATCACATTCCAGTCATCGAAAGAAGCTGTTGAGATCTGGGTGACAAATGATCAGAATGTGACCTATATCGAAAAAGAACAGATTCTGAAAAAAATAAATCCGGAAAGGCTTGATAACGATACTTTCATAGCTGACGATGATGACAATACTGAAGGTGCGGGGCTCGGCCTTAGCCTTGTTATCAACCTGCTGAAAAATTATTCAGGGGAGGAACACCCGCTGAAAGTTGTTTTTTATCCTGATTTTATTAAGATCGGTTTTGAACTTAAACGATCAGATCTCCTCGCGAAAAAACCGCAGAATGAATAAGAGATAAAATCCCTCCAATACATAGAATACGATGTAGATTCCTTACGCAGCCCGGGATAAACCCCCCGGCGGTTTTTTTAACAGGGTATCGCTATGTTCTGATCCGGTACGTAGATACTTTTTATTTAAAAACAGACCTTCAGGAGCTGAAACGGAGGTGACTGCTTGTATATAGGTAGTGTATATATAGCATTCCTTTACAAGTCCCCTTTGAGAAACTTTTAAAACTTCAGGGGTGATATTTTTCATTTTCATTGATATAAACAGGTTGTAGCCGCTCAGAGGTTTACCTGCGGCCATGCGGTTATACTTTTCCTTCTCTGTATCTGTGAGTCCCTGCCATAGCCTGACAGCATCTGCAAAGTTCAGGCGGTTTTTCTGTTGTGCTTCAGTTCGGGGATTTTTCGGCATGGACCAGGAGCGGGCATAATTATTCCCGTTTACATTATAAAATATAACATTCCCGAGGCGTCCATGAATGGACTGTATGGGAGATCTGAATTTTACCTTGGCCATTTTTTTAAATACCGCTTTATAGGGGAGAGTTATACACCCCTGCTCTTAAGCAGTGTCAAGTATTTTTTTTATCTTTACTCCTCCAGGGTATCCTGTGTTGTAAAGAGCAGCACTATCCGTTCATCCCTCCCTGTAAGTAAAGGCTTAAAGCTGTTAATGAGATCTGTTGTGCGTTCTGCTGCATCAGAAAGCACAGTATAAAATCCGTTAAGCTCTTTATCATTTATCTGCATGCGGAGCCGGAGTCCCTCAACCGCGTACTTCATGGCTTCTATTGCCCCGTTTATTTTATAAAGCTTGTATTCAACATCTGTTGTATTGAAGGAGTGTATTTCCATGGGTGCCTCTCCGGGATTTGATTTTTATTTTATTGAAGAAGAATTATATCATATTATGGGGAAGTGTCAACGGACTATAGTCTTCAACTGAATATATATTCAGTTGAAGGTAAATAGAATTAATATTTATTGCATCGACCTGCCGGAGTTCAGGGAAGAGAAGAGATAATGACGCTGTGATCTTAATTTATCTTGATAATTGCTGTTTTAACAGACCTTATGATGATCTGTTAAAAATACATTGCAATGCTCTATGGAAATTGATATCATGATTTTATTAAGGAGATTATATGAAAAACATATCATTAACTATACTGCTGATTGCATCTGTAATTCTTTCAGCATGCAGCGGATTAAAACTGCAGAAGTATCCATCTGAAACATGCACAAAGATGCCGGATGAACAGACTTTCAATGTTATTACTGATAAATGTTCATTATGCCACAAAAAAGATTTTGAGACTAAAGAATTAATCTGTGCAAGGAAGAGCATGATTACAGATGCAGTTCAATCAGGAAGAATGCCTAAATTTAAAAAACTCAGTGAGGAAGAGTTAAAAATCATTTTAAAATGGGGAATGTAATTTCATTCAGCATATATATAATTACCGCATCACTTTGAGCAGGGTAATCCCTTTCTGTTTACAATCAGCCTGACTGTCATTCCCGCGCTGGCGGTAATCTACTATATTCATTGCTGCACAGAATGGATTTTGTGTTTATTAATAACTATGATTTTTTATTCGTGACAGGTGAGCAACTGCTCTTTTTTGGCATGGTAGGGCTTGAAAAATATACAAATATTTGTATAAGATAATTTGCCGGTGAGACTTCACCCCTTAATCCCCCCTCTCCTTGAGGAGATGGGGGAGAGGTATAAATTTATGATTAAAAAAAGAACTTACAGAACGCGATATCTGCACCAAGTTTATCACACCTGCCCTTGAAAAAGCCGGGTGGGATATTGCCACGCAGATTTACGAGGAGTTCCCTACACCTGAAACTTTATGGAAGATGTGGTCTGTTCATAAAGGGATATTACTACAGCGACGGAACTAACAAGACTCGGCGATATTATCAGCTCATT
>DAISJZ010000075.1:0-16889 GCA_036821145.1 Spirochaetota bacterium | reverse complement strand
TTTTTAAAACGCCGTTTTTTGTTTTAGTGAATTGTCCTCTTTGAAAAAACTGTCAGGTTCCCGCTACAGCATATTGAAGATCAGAAGCTTCCTGCATATGCTGCAAGCGGAACAGTTTCCCCCTTATCAGTTTTTTACAGTTGGGCGCGCCGCAGCTGCATTCGAAAGAACGGAAGAGTTCATCCTCTGTTGTCTCGTAATCCATTGTCAGAAAATCGCCCGGTTTTATCTCTTTGATGGCCGTGAATGTCTGCGTATCCATGTCACATGACATATTGGGATCGCAGCTGTGAAGAACTTTCCCCATAAAGAACGGGTCGTGAAGATGGCTTCCAGGTTTCATCTGGAGAGTGTAAAGCGTAATTTCGCTTAAAAGAACCCCGGCGAATTTAAATACGATTTCGCCCGGCCTGAAACTGGCCTGAGATATTATTCCTTCCCCTTTTTCGGAGGTCTGTATAATTTCAAACCTCTCCCTTGTAGGTTCATAGGAAAATCTGGGATAGAATTCCGGATAAAACCGGTCTGGAACAGGGTCGTCAAGCATTGACATTATCTCCTTAACACAACGTTTTCCTTAATTTCTTCCGGAGAGAAGAATTCCTTAATCATCTTAACGATGATCGCCTCGTCAAACCACTTGCAGCTGAAAACGTCAAGGTACAGGTCACGATACATATCGTTGGTATGTATCGTGATAGCGCTTGTCACAATCAGCTGTACCGCAGAGATACCCTCTTCAATACCCTCCCCGAACCTTGCTATTACAAGGTCTCCATAAGGAACCATATCGATAGCGGGAACCATCTCTTTTACAAAGCGGGATACAGACTCAAGGTCCAGAAGGTTATCGCTGCATGCTACGGCTGTTGCCATGAAATGCTTTCCGTAGTATTTCTGCCCGTTAACCTCTGTCCTCATGTAAGCACCCCGGCTTACCAGGCCATCTGGTGTTTTACTCATTTACTTGCTCCTAATAGTGATAACATGAAACTATTTCAATTCTGACTAAGTGGAATTACCGTGAAAAAAGTCAATAATTAACTGAGGCCCGGAAAAATATTTATCAGATTTTTCCGGGGATAAAAAAGCTGTTGAAATAAACAATCCGGGAGGGCTGAAAACTGTAAAATTTTAATAGAATAACAGTGCGGGAACGGTCAGATTAATTCCATTTCTTTCTTCTTTCTTAGTTTCATATTCAGTACTTCAACAAAGAGTGAAAAGAAAACCGCGAAGTATATATAACCTTTAGGAATCTCGTAATGGAACCCCTCAACAACCAGCATGAAACCTATAAGGAGAAGAAAAGAGAGGGCAAGCATTTCAAGGGTGGGATTTTTATGGATAAAGTCAGCCACCTTTCCTGAAAAGATCATCATTATAATCATTGAGATTACAACTGCTGTAATCATGACCGGCAGCATGTCAGTAAGGCCTATTGCTGTAAGTATTGAATCAAATGAGAAAACTATGTCAAGGAGCCCTATCTGTATAATTGCGCCGGTAAAGCTTGTGACTTCAGCAACTTTTTCATCTTCCCCGTGCGCAATATCCAGTTTATGATGCACCTCCATTGTACTTTTTGCCAGGAGGAAAAGACCTCCGGCAATGAGGATTATCTCCCTGATACTGAAGTCCTGTGATAAAAGGGTGAACAGCGGGCTGGTAAGATGCTTAACCATCCAGGTAAGTGAAAACAGCAGTATTACCCTGAATAAAAGGGCCAGGGTTAGGCCCAATACTCTCCCTTTCTGCTTCTGGTGTTCCGGGAGCTTGTTAGTAAGTATTGATATAAAGATTATGTTATCTATTCCAAGTACAATTTCAAGAAAGGTAAGTGTAAGGAGGGCAATAATCCATTCCATTTTTTAACCTCATTAAGTGATTATACATGTAAATTTATATAACATGCCGCGGGTGTCAAATCAAAAGAATCCCTTTTTTTACTGAAAAAACAGCAAAAAAGTCTTTGATATTTTTGTATGCCTGTTCTAAGAATGCCTCAATCGGTTAATCAGCGCATTTTCTGCAGGAAATGCAGGTGAAAAAAACCTGTTTATGATAATGACCAGGAGTTTTATATGTACAGCAACATCACTTTGAATTATGCTTTCGGGATGCCGGGGATAGGAGAACTTGTTATAATATTTCTTATTGTTCTTGTTCTTTTCGGCGCAGGGAAAATCCCGAAGATAGCAAAGGACATCGGCTCAGGAATTAAGGAATTCAAAAAATCTGTTAAAGATGAAGAGCCGGAAGATAAGAAATAATTAATATCTTACAGAAAATTAAACAGGGCTGCCAATGGGCAGCCCGTTTAATGTCAGATGTGTATGATAATCCGGGTCTTTATAATTAATCCACTTTCGGGAGCCCGTTAAAACCAACCTGAAGATCCGCATCAGTAGGGATATAGTCTGACATTGTCCCCTCATTATATTGCATATAGGCGTTCATATCAAAATAACCTGTACCTGTGAGGCCGAAGAGAATGGTTTTCTTCTCACCGGTCTCTTTGCATTTGAGCGCTTCCTGTATTGCCGTGTATATGGCATGAGAGGATTCAGGTGCAGGGAGTATCTGTTCAAGCTTACAGAATTTTGTCGCTGCCTCAAATACCTGGTTCTGTTCAGCGGAGACTGCCTCCATGTATCCGTCATGATAAAGCTTCGAAAGAATCGGCGACATACCGTGATAACGGAGCCCCCCTGCATGGTTCGGTGAAGGGATAAAGTCGCTCCCTAATGTGTACATCCTTGCAAGGGGTGTCATCTTCCCTGTGTCGCAGAAATCATAAGCGTATTTTCCCCGGGTCAGTGAGGGGCATGATGCAGGTTCAACCGCGATAAAACGTGAATTACTTTTACCTGTCAGTTTATCCTGCATGAATGCCGACATGAGCCCGCCAAGATTTGAACCGCCGCCGGCGCATCCTATAACTATGTCAGGGTATTCTCCAAGCTTTTCCATGGCGATTTTGCTTTCAAGGCCAATAATAGACTGGTGAAGCAATACCTGGTTAAGAACAGAACCCAGCGCATAACGGCATTTATCATCTTTCATTGAAACTTCGATAGCTTCAGAGATCGCACAGCCTAAGCTCCCCCCTGTTTTCGGATCTTTTGCCAGGATAGCGCGACCCACTTCAGTTGTATCGGAAGGGCTGGGGATAATTTTTGCTCCGTAAGTTTCCATTACCGATTTGCGGAATGGTTTCTGCTGGAAAGAGACTTTCACCATGTACACTGTAAGATCCAGTCCGAAATGAGCGCATGCCATGGAGAGTGCTGTTCCCCACTGGCCTGCCCCTGTTTCAGTTGTAAGGGAGGTGAGTCCCTCTGCTTTTGCGTAATATGCCATGGCCGCAGCAGCATTCAGTTTATGGCTCCCTGAAGTGTTGTTCCCTTCAAATTTAAAATATATCTTTGCAGGCGTATCCAGCGCTTTTTCAAGATTATAGGCGCGAATCAGGGGGGATGGCCTGTATGTTTTGTAGTAGTCCGATACCGGTTCCGGGATATCTATATACCTGGTTGTGGAATCCATCTCCTGCCTGCAGAGTTCTTTTGCAAATACCGGGTAAAGATCCTCTGTGTTCAGGGGCTTGAGAGTTCCGGGATTAAGGAGCGGATCGGGCTGCTCTTTCATGTCCGCCCGTATATTATACCATTGTTTAGGCATTTCGTCTTCAGTGAGGTATGTTTTGTAAGGTATTTTTGTCATAATTATAACCCTGTCTGTTTATTATTTGTTATATAGCAGATAGCCGTTTCTGTATATAGAAACGTTTCTATTAAAAGAAACACTTATGTCAATAACAATTTCAGGATTTTTTTGAAATTAGAGAGTTGATGTCAGAACATGAAAGCATAGCCTACAGTAAGTATTATCCCTCCGGGTGCCATTATATCCATGATATCTTCAGATTCCCCGGTAAGTTTGGCATTGTTATCTGTTTTATAGGAGTATTTTTTATCCTGTATTGCGTAGCTGTAACCGGCTTCAATATAGATTTTGTCTTTTCCGTTCACCATGAATGAATATAGAACTGTTGCATTTATGCAGAGTACAGGTTTTAAATCGAAGGTTACTTTCTCTGTCGTTACATTCCCCGAACTGTCTGTTGTGTCGTAATCACTCTTCAGCTCCCCGCCTGAGTTATAAGCAGCGCCAAGGCTGAAAGCTGTGCCATAGGGGTAGTCCAGGTAGTAGCGTAAAGCGCCGGAGATTCTGTATCCCCAAAAACCGACACCGAGTCCGCCATTCAGTGAAAAATCATCAAGTATCATATAATCAAACCTGGCGCCAAGCCCGGTGTAACCGTTCCATCCCCATTCAAACTCCAAAAACATTCCGGATGGAGGGGCTGATGGTTTTTCAGCATCTCTTTTTGCTGCTGTTTTTTCCGGCTCTGCCGCGCTTTTAAATGTTCTTATTTCACCATTACTATAGACGATTTTATCTAAAACAGATGTTCCGTAAGTTTCTTTAATCCCGGATTCATTATTGAATTCAATGTATTTATCTTTAATAGTGATATCTTTACCTTTCAGAGTTCTCCCGTCGGTGAGATAAATTGTATGGATTCCGTTTTTAAGGGTTAAGTCCTCAACTCTTCCGCTGCTGTATACTATTTTTATGATATCTGCTGTGAGCACCCTGTCTGTAAGAAGCGGGCCTGCGGGATTGTATTCAGTATAATCACCGCTGGTTCCTGTCACCTTTCCGGAGATCACAGAGTTGTCTTTAAGAAATATCCTGTCAGTGAACTCCACCTGTTTTCCGCTGGAATATATTATTTTTTCAACCAGGTCTTTAGATGTTTCAGCAGTCTGCCCCTCTGCGGTTTTATATCTTATTGTTTCAGCGGTGAATTCGGTAACTTCACCTTTTATTATACTGTTGTCATGCAGATAAAGGTCATCAGCGTAGAGGGGGAGGGTCACAATTATCAGAGACATTATAAGGACTGCTTTTTTCATTTTAATACTCCTGGAACCGGTAAACTCTTTTTTTGAGTATTATTACCGGGAAAGGTTCTATTTGTAAATTAAAAAATTATGACAAAAGCATGATAGCGTGATTGAAGTTGAATCAATATCAGCAGATATGCGTTTTTAAAAAGACTTGACTCTAATATATTCTATTCATTAATATAATATTGATGGTTAATTAAGTGGAGAATAATAATGAATTCAATAAAGGGTATATATCATAACGGGATTGTTGAACCAATCATAAAACCAAAAATAGATATTCCAACTGAGGTTATCATTATTTTTCCTGATGAGGCTAAGAGAGTAACAAAAATCGGCGGACTTTATAAAAATGCTAAAATTGATTATGAGCAAATTGAGAAGGAGCTTAAGGAACTCAGCAGAAAAGAAGATAATAGTTTAAGAAAGAAAGATATATCATGAATAAGTATGTAACTGATACTCAAGCAATTATAAAGTTCATCAATGGACAGAAAGTCATCTCCTCTAAAGTAACCTCTATTTTTAAAGATGCTGATAAAGGGAAAAACATTATTATTATACCATCAATTGTTCTGTTTGAAATCGGTTATCTGCATGAAAAGTCCAGAATACCAGTATCAATAAACGATATGGAGAATATTATTCGTGTTTCCGTTAATTATTTAGAAGAGAAGCTTTCAATAGATATTATTAAAACTGCATTTGAGATTACTGACATCCCTGAACTTCATGATCGTTTAATTGCCGGGACCGCAAGATATCTAGATATCCCTTTGATTACTAATGATCCGGTTATACTTAAAAGCAGATTTGTTAAAACAATTAACTAATTGAACTTCACAAAGATCTGAAGATTTAACTTTCCGCCTTTACCCTGTATAGTATTGTACCCCCTGCAAAAAAGAGAAACATTACACAGAGTATCCCGTATCTTGAATTTCCTGTAAGCTGCGTTGCAAGGCCCATCATGAATGGGCCTAATATTGCCGCGAACTTCCCGAATATATTGTAGAGTCCGAAAAATTCGGCTGACCGCTCCGCAGGTATGAGCCTGCTGTAGAATGAACGGCTCAGCGCCTGGATCCCCCCCATTGATGTTGCCACAAGGAATGACAGGAACCAGAAAACTGCTGTCTTCCCCTCCTGCGACTGTATTCCGGGGAGGAAGAATGCTATGAAGGTTATTACTGTATAAATTCCTATGCCCGCCATGATCATCTTTTTCGCACTGAATCTCTCCGCAAGTTTGCCGTAAAGAATCGCGAAGGGGAAAGCGAGTATCTGTATGGCAAGGATTGCTGATATCAGCGTGACAGTGCTTAAGCCTGAGTCTATTCCGTATGCTCCTGCCATGCTTATTATTGTGTCAACGCCGTCAATGTAGAAGAAGTATCCCAGGAGAAAGAGGTAGGCGTTTTTGTATTCACCGGCGTTTTTAATTCCTGAGATAAGGCGTCCGATGCTCTCTTTAAGGGGAGACTCAGACTCAGGTATATAATGTTTCTGTCTTACATTTTTAAGCATGGGGATTGAGAGGAGGAGCCACCAGACTGCTGTTATTATAAATCCGATCCTGTAATGGTACGGGAGAGGTTTCCCCCCTTCCGCAGACATCAGTATTATTATTACTGCAATAAAGGGGACAGTGCTGCCGATGTAGCCCCATGCGTAACCGGATGAAGATATCCTGTCTGTGCGTTCAGGGGTCGTGACATCAGTGATGAATGAATCGTAGAAGATGTTTGTGCCTGACCATGATATCTTTGCTGCTAAAAATATAAAAAAGCAGAGGAGCCATTCCCCTGTGTCAACAGCAGTGAGCGCAACTGTTGCGGCAACACCTGTTAGGAGAAATGCTGTGAAGAACCGCAGTTTGTTCCCTTTATAGTCAGCAAGGGCTCCGAGAAAGGGAGCTGCAAGAGCAGTGATGAGCGCTGCTGATGAGATCGCGTATCCCCACAGTGAAGTTGACTGTGCCCCTGTGAGACCCTGAGCAGCAATCTCCTTGAAGAAGATCGGCATTACTGCTGTAACCATTATAAGGATAAATGCCGAGTTTGCAACGTCATAGAGAATCCAGCTTCTCTCTTCTTTTGTCATCTGATACTCCTCTTATAGAAAAGAAGCTATTCGATAAATTCAATCAGGTCAAGAAATAATATTGATGGTATATCTTTTAAGCCGGGTTTTATAGTGTTTCATAACTAATAAGCGGCCACAACATGTCATTTCGAAGAAGCGATAGCGACTGAGAAATCTGAATTGCAGAATCGGTTTAGAAACAGAACTTTCTGCAATTATAAAACTAAGCAATAGAGATTTCTCACCCGAAAAATTGAAGGGGTTCGAAATGACATTGTAAAACCATAAGTCATTTCGAAGAGGCGATAGCGACTGAGAAATCTCAACTATAGAATCAGTTTAAGAACAGAGCTTTAATGACGTCGATTAAACTATTTTCACAATCTGCAGCTCAACGGGGATGTTCTTCCCGCTGCGTTTAAGGGCCTCCTGAACCAGTGCTGTTACTCCGCCGCAGCATGGAACTTCCATCCTTGCAATTGTGATGCTCTTTATGTCATGGTTGGTCAGTATTGCAGCAAGCTTCTCCCTGTATTCATCAATGTACGGGTCGAGTTTGGGACAGAATGTAAGCATTATTCTGCCGTTGAGGAACTCCTCATGGAAGTTGCCGCTGGCGTATGGCGCGCAGTCTGCTGACACCAGGAGATCAACTCCGCCGCTGAATACAGGGGAGTCCGGTGACAGGAGTTTAAGTTTTACGGGCCACTGGTTCAGTCGCGAGAACCCTGCAGGAGTTTCAGACTTTTTCAGAGGTCCAATATTCTTCTGCAAAACCCTGTTCATGCTTCCGGGGCATCCGCGGTCCTGGCTGTGTGATTCGTGATGGTGTTCGGGCTGAGGGGGAGTTTCAGGTTCGATATTGAACCCCTTCGCTGCGAGAATATCTATTGCTTCATCATAAAGTTCCATCTCTTTATGTTCAAGAAGATGCTCAAGGTGTTTGCGTACCACATCCTCACCCTGACGTATCATGTTTTCCATGACCAGTGCTTCGCTGTATGGTGTGGCCTCGCGCTCCTCAACAGAGATTGCTCCAACAGGGCAGTCTCCTATGCATGCGCCAAGGCCGTCACAGTAGTTTTCACTCACAAGGCGCGCTTTCCCGTTTATCATCTGTATAGCGCCTTCAGGGCAGCCGGTTACGCACTGGCCGCATCCGTTGCATTTTTCTTCATCGATCTTTATTATGTTACGTTTCATTTTATTCTCCGCCTTTTTTGCCTCACCGGCCCCTCTCGCTCTGTGTCAAAGCCCCCGCACCCCAAAGGGGGCAAAGATTACATGTCTGGAATGACATATTTCCTATCTTCCCTTTAAAGTCCCCCTCTGGGGGATTTAGGGGGTATACTGGAAACTTATTATGAGAGACTTCAGGTTTAGCACCATATTTAATTTGACATGATAAATGTAACATGAGTTAAAAATATATACATTGATCTGAATCAAGTGAGGAGAAAAAAATGAGCAGTTCCGGTGAAACTCTATCGCGCAGCGTTATTTTCGGCGGACTCCCCGCAGAGCTTATACAGAGGCTTGAAAAGAGCGGAAGGC
Organism: Spirochaetota bacterium; assembly: GCA_036821145.1. Taxonomy (GTDB): domain Bacteria; phylum Spirochaetota; class UBA4802; order UBA4802; family UBA5550; genus UBA5550. The sequence continues at coordinate 8,271 of DAISJZ010000075.1, read as the reverse complement.
TGGAAAACTTCGGGAAAGATGAGTTTGTTTTCCTCGAGGGGGATAAAGGGGACAGGTTTTTCTTCCTTATAGAGGGGCTTGTGCGGGTTTACAAGTCTGCTGATAACGACAGGGAGGTTGTACTGCGGCATATAAGGCCTGGTGAGATGTTCGGTGAGGTTATTCTTTTCGATTCTGAGGTCTACCCGGTTAATGCTGTTGCACAGAGGGAGAGCGTTGTATTCACTATAAAGCGTTCGGTTTTTCTGGATCTTTTCCGGGATGAAACTTTCATGAGATTTTTTGTGGGGAATCTTTTTAAGAAACTGAGAAATCTTACTGACAGGGTGGCTTTTTTAAATGCATATGATGTGGAGGAGCGTTTTTTTCTTTTTATTGAAGAGCATTACGGGCTGAAGCCTGAAGTTCAGGTTGATCTCTCAAAGGCTGAACTTGCAGAGGCAATCGGAACTATCCCTGAAACCATATCCAGAATGATTGCAAGGCTTAAAACCCGCGGAGTCGTAAACTGGGAGAGAAATGATCTGAAGATAAATGTCGAATACGCTAAATCTGTCATAGAGAAACTGAAGGTGGAGTAGATTACTCCGCCATATCGAGCCTGAACCGCAACCGGACCACCCCGTTATTAAAATCAGAAGAAGCAATTCTGAATTTCCCTATCTCGCCTGTGTTCTCAACATGTTCACCTATGCAGGGATATTCGTTAAAACCGCCGATCTTCACTATCCTTATACTTGCGCCCGCATCTTCCGGAAGTTTTTCAAGGTTAAACCTTCCCTTTGCTTCTTCAACGGGGAGATTATAACATGTCACAGGGAGCCTGGAACTTATTACCTCATTAACTTTCTTTTCAATGGAGGAAAGTTCATCATCAGTCAGCGGCTGCTTAAGCCTGAAGTCGCATTTAGATTTTTTCTTTTCAATATGGTTGGAGAATGAACGCGTGCCTTTCAGCTCTGTCATTACAGCATTAAGTATATGTTCAGCTGTGTGCATTTCCGGGTTGTAGTCTTTTGCCATGGGGTCTCCCCGGCCCCTGCACCCCGGAGGGGGCAAAGAACCGACTGGTAATTATTCTATAACTTGAAATATCAGTTTTATCACGTTGTAAAGCAATATATCGGAGAAAACCCGGTTTTATCCGCAGCAGTGACACTTCAGGGGATTATTTTAATTGATTCCTCTCACCATATTTTTAATATTGAATATGTCAGGAGATATAATATGAATAGTGAACAGAAACATATAGTAATTATCGGCGCGGGTTTCGCAGGTCTTTTTGCCGCGAAAAAACTTTCCGGGCGTAATGTCCGTGTAACGATTATTGACAGGAATAATTATCATACATTTAATCCCCTTCTTTACCAGGTTGGAGCAGCGGAGATTGAACCTGACCAGATTGCCTATCCCGTAAGAACATTTATCAGAAAAAAAACCAATTTAGATTTTCTCATGGCAAATGTTGAGAGAATTAACTTTAAAAAGAATACTGTTGTCACAGACAGGGGTGATATCAATTATGATTTCCTGATTTTTTCACCAGGCAGTTCATCAGGTTATTTTGGTATTAAAGGCGCAGAAAAAAACAGCTTCACTCTTAAAACCCTTGATGACGCGCTCAGGCTCCGGAACCATATTCTCCGGATGTTTGAAAGGGCTTCCATGTGCGAAGATCCTGCTGAAAAAGATAAATGCCTCACATTTGTAATTGTAGGAGGGGGGCCAACAGGTGTTGAATTCGCGGGCGCCTTTGCCGAGTTTGTTAACGGCCCGCTAAAGAAAGATTATCCGCATATTGAATCCGGTGATGCAAAGATAGTGATCGTTGATGCCGCAGGTCAGCTTCTTGGCACGTATTCCCCGAAGTCCGCAGAATACGCAAAGAGAAAACTGGAGAAGATGAATGTCTCTGTATATCTGAATACTTCTGTGAAGGAAGTTAAACCCGGTGAGATAATTTTAGGCGGAACTGAGAAGATCAGGTCTCACACAATACTCTGGACAGCCGGTGTCAGCGGTGTCAGCATCAGGAGCGACATCAATATTGCTGACAGGAAAGATAACAGGGTAACTGTTGATGAATACCTGCGCCCCGCCGGCTGCGATAATGTATTCATATGCGGAGATATGGCATACCTTGCGCAGGACGGTAACCCTCTCCCTATGAATGCCCCTGTAGCCACTCAGCAGGGGATTCACTCTGCGTTAAATATTATCAGGCTGACTAATGGTAAGACTCTTAAACCATTCAGATATGGTGACCGCGGTTCAATGGTAACTATCGGGAGAAATTCAGCGATTACAAAAGCAGCGGGTTTTGAGTTCAGAGGATTCGCTGCATGGGTGCTCTGGCTCTTTATACATATCTTTTATCTCATCGGTTTCAGAAACAAGATTCTTGTTATGATGAGCTGGTTCAGGGATTATGTTTTTTATGAGAGGGCGGGGAAGATGATTATACCTTCGGAATGAATGGAGCAAGGGGTTGCAACCCCTTGCTCCATGTTGCAACCCCTTGCTTGCTGTATTATATGTACATATAGCCGTATTTTATATTTAATTGCCGCATGTAAAAAAATAAAATAATAAAAAAATTTTTAAAAAAAACACCCCGCCATCGTTATATATATATGAAAATATATCATATAATATGGGCAACTCATAATTCACGAGTTTCGGAGAGGATGATTAAATACGGAGTATGGCGCGGTGACCCTCTGCTGCTTGACAGCGAATCAGAATTATTTATAACAATGACCATTGCCCGGATAGTAAATTATAAGGGTTACAGGGTGCACGCGTATAATATCTGCAGGGATCATGTTCACCTTGTTATTGAATGCGCAGAAAAAGAACTGCCGGGTATTATAAGGCTGTTAAAGGGGAAATCCGCACAGCGGTACAGGGAATATTGCGGTATTGAACCCCACAGGGAGTTTCATTTATGGACACAGAAATACGGTGCAGAATACATAACATCAGACAGATATTATTATAATGTCGTACGGTACGTTGTGAATAACAGGGAAAAACATGGTTTACCCGAACACGCCGGTTTGCGGGTTATTATCCGGCAATTTGTCGGTACACACAAATTTACCGGTATACAATAATTTGCCGGTACACAAAGCAAGGGGTTGCAACCCCTTGCTTTGTTTTTTTTGTACCGGTTGTTTTGCGGCATACGACGAGTGGTGCGGTATACGGCAAGGTGGTGCGGCATAACACAAGGGGTTACAACCCCTTGTTCTCGGGTGGTGTCCCGCGCCCGGATGGTGTCCTGCGACCCCTTGCTTTGCCTTGTTCCTCCCTCGCCTTGAGGAGAGGGAGGTTAGGAGGGTGAGGTCAATCCATCAGAAAATTCAGCGACACTGTCCTGAACTCGTCGTTCCTGCTTAAGAATAGGGGGTACTTCCCGGAACTGAAAAAATGTGTCTGCGGCTTTTTGAGATTATCAGCGGTATGCCTGATCCTCTCTTCAATATCCGGGAGGAGATCATAGCCCGGGCACCCTGTAAGAAGCACCGGGCATGGAATTGAGGAGATCTCTCCGTGGTAGAATTTTCCGCCCCGCTCAGCGAAATCTATCTGCATCTCAGTATCTTCTGTGAGAATCTTCTCCCACTTTGATCCGTTTATATTCTGGTACTTCTGCTTCATCTCATTGCCGTAGACTTTTTCCCTGTATTCAATGAGGCTTGAAATATAGTTTTCATCGGGGTCTGTGCCCGGGAGAGAATCAGCAAGTATACCCTTTACAAGGCCGGGATTAAGGAGAGCCATGTTCAGCGCCACTACTCCTCCCCCCCCTATACCTATAACAGATACTTTTTTCATTTTGAGTTTTTCGCAAACCGCGATTGCAGCAGCTGCATTCATAACCCAGAAGTTATTATATATGTCGTTCCCTTTGGGGGATTTTCCGTGACCGGTCAGATCAATTGTCACTGTATTGAAATAGCTTGAATAGAACCGCAGCTCAGAATCAAAAATTTTTGAAGACTGGCCGTTGTCGTGAATAAGGAGCAGATTGTTGAAACTGTTTTCAGCGGCAATGTGATTGTAATTAAGCCTGTTTTCCTTGCTTTTAAAGGGTAGCATATATAGTCCTGTATTTTGGATTTGATCTATAGCATTTTACTATTGAATTAGAACAACCCGTCATTTCGAAGAAGCGATAGCGAATGAGCAGTTCGGCAGGCTCACTGACCCCTGATTCCGGTTCCTGTGCTTGCCGAAGAACTCACATCTGCTCGAAATGACACTATGCCAATCATCGGTTTATTTGCTATTATAGACAGGTGAAAACAGTACATCTTAATTTTCAATAAATTTTTATCTCACATAGACCCTGCAGGGCTATGTTTTCTGCTTGAAATATGCTGTCTATAAGTGTTGGTTTTTTAAATTAAAGGGAGATTACTATGCCGGGATTATACCTTGTTTCAGGAAACAGACTTGAACTGCTTGCGGAGAGGTGCGCTTCTCTTTTCAGGGATGAGCCTCTCCCCCCTATGACAAAGGAGATCATTGTACTTCAGAGTATGGGGATGATGCAGTGGCTGTCGATACAGCTTGCAGGCAAATTAGGGATATGGGCTGACTTTGAGTATGTGCTCCCCAACAGGATGACATCAATACTTATGAAGCATTTTTTCCCCGGTATGGGTGATGAAAGATTTTTTGAAAAAGACATTATGACATGGAAGACCATGAAGGTTTTACGTGATAGTACCGGTTCAGCAGATTACAGCAAGCTCCATGCATATATCTCCGGTGATGATTCAGGTATGAAAGAATTCCAGCTTGCGTCAAGAATTACAGACCTCTTTGACCAGTATATGACCTTCAGGCCTGATATGATACTCAGGTGGGGCAAAGGTGAATCCGGTGAAGCTGATGAGTGGCAGCCCCTGTTATGGCGTGAACTTACGGAAGGGATGAATGGTCATCACCCTCCGATGCTCCTTGATATGCTTTTCAGCGGAATCACCGGCGGTTCAATAAGCAGGCCCTCCGGATTTCCGGAGAGGATATCAGTATTCGGAATATCATATCTGCCGCTTTACCATTTGAATGTTCTCCGTGCTGCATCAAATTTCTGTGATGTATTTCTCTATATGCTCAACCCCTGTAAAGAGTACTGGATATATACAATGAGTGAAAAGGAGATAACCAGGTATATCTCAAGGGTGCCAATCATTGCTGATAATTATGAGGAGGAGCTTCATATAGAACGCGGTAACCCGATGCTCTCTTCGATGGGGCGTGCAGGGAGGGACTTTTTCCGTTTTATTGACATGTCAGTAGGGTTTTCCCCTGATGAGGAACTTTTAATTGATCCGGGAAACGATTCTATTCTTCATGTAATACAGGGTGACATTTTCAGGATGAAGAGGAGAGGGGAAGGGAGAGAGCTTCCGGCATTTATCCTCACTGATAAACAGGCTGAGTCTGATTTATCTGTTGTAATAAACTCCTGTCACTCTGTTATGCGGGAGGTGGAGGTACTTCATGATTATCTTCTCGACCTTTTTGACAATGGAAGCGGTGTGACCCCGGGTGACGTGCTTGTTATGACTCCTGACATTGAGAGCTTCAGCAGCATTATACAGGGGGTTTTTGATCGCAGGGAGGATGGGCTCCCGCGGATACCTTACAGGATTGTTGACCGGAGGATCGGGAATACCAGCAGGGCAGTTGATACCTTTATGAAGATAATGTCGCTCCCGGAGGGGAGAGTTACATCTTCAGAAGTGATGGGGATTCTCCAGTGCCCTGATGTGCTGAGGAAGTTTTCACTCTCCGGTGATGATTATGACAGTATATGCGGATGGGTAATGGATACAGCCGTATATTGGGGCATAGACGCGGAGCATAAAGGGGAGCTGGGGCTCCCTGAAATATATGACAACACATGGAGATTCGGACTTGAGAGGATGCTGCTCGGTTCGGTTATGGGATGCAGTGATGTGACACCGCTGGGAATACTGCCGTACAGGGAGATAGAGGGCGCAAATATGCAGGTTCTGGGGCGGTTTATTTCATACTTCAGGCTCCTCTCTGATACTTATTATGAACTGAGAGAAAAACACACTCCGGACGGGTGGGGGCTTCTGATTAACCGGATCATTGAAACTTTTTTTGAGCCTGATCAGGTGTCCTCTGACGATCTGCTCCAGGTTACAGCTGCTGCCGCCCGTTTAAGGGAGATTGAAACTGCTTCAGGATTCAGCAGCACTGCAGGGCTTTCACCTGTGAGGGAATTTATTGAGCAGAAGCTTTCTGCTGCATCGGCAGGGAGAAATTTTATCACCGGTAATCTCACTTTCTGCGAGATGCTCCCCATGAGAAGCATTCCCTGTAAAGTGATCTGTCTTATCGGCATGAACGAGTACTCTTTCCCGAGGAAAGCAAGGCCCTCAGGCTTTGATCTTATGATGAAGTTCCCCAGGACGGGTGACAGGTCTGTGAGGGATGAGGACAGGTACCTCTTCCTTGAGACAGTTATCTCCGCCAGGGATAGACTTTATATCAGTTATACAGGGCAGAATATTACAACAAACACTGACCAGAATCCTTCAATCGTAGTAAGTGAGCTGCTGGAGGTAATTGATGAATCTTTTTCGATAAAGAGCGGGAAAAGGATAAGAGATTCTGTATTCAGAAAACAGAAGATACAGTCATATAATCCTGTGTATTTCACCAGGGGGACAGGTTACTTCTCCTACTCCAGGGGGAGGATGGACGGTGCGCATTCATATATCAAAAAAGGGGGGGCTGAGTACACCTTCCTCCAGGGCGGGCTCCCCGGTCTCACAGAGGATGAAAGAGTTCTTACAGTAGATGACCTGGCCGGGTTTCTTGTTAATCCGGCGAAGTATTTAATAAAGCGAAGGCTTAATGTAAGCCTGGAATACTTTACTGATGATTTCAGGGATGATGAGCCGTTCATACCGGATACACTTGAACGATATAATCTTGAGGAGCGGATTCTGGCCTCGCTTGAAAAAGATATGTCAGAAGAGAGTGCTTTTGATTATATAAGAAAAGAAGGTATACTCCCGCATGGAGAATCCGGGAGAATTGTTTACAGGGAATCATACAGCAGGATAAAAAAAATTTACGATATTGTTTCCCCGCTGCTGGTTAATAAATCGATGGAAGAGTCGCTCATTGAGATTAATGGTTACAAAATTAAACTCCGCAACCCGGTGTATGACGGCAGATTTATTTTTTACAGGGGGGGTAGGCTCAGGCCGAAAGACAGGCTCCTTGGATGGGTTTATCACCTTGCTGCCTGCGCCACAGGGAGGTACAGCGATAAATTCTGCACAATGTTTTTCGCTTCCGGTGAAAACATAAAGTACAGGTTTGCTGATAACAGCCGCACAGTGCTTGAAACTCTTATAAGTATTTATGAATCCGGAATGACGGAAGCTGTTCCGCTTTTTCCCGGAAGTTCGTATGAATATGCGGTTCAGGTAAGCTCAAAAGACCCGGAGAGCGCACTTAAAAGCGCTGCGGGAAAATTCAGGAACACCGGCACAGTCTGCGACCTGAACGATCCTTACATCGCACGGATATTCGGGGAGTCATACCGGTTAAGTGAAGAGTTCATTGATTTAGCGGATAAAGTCTATTCACCGATGATTGAGCACGAGGAGGGGGGAGAGTGATGGAGAAATTCAACGCGGCAGTAACGCCCCTTGAAGGGACAAATCTTATTGAAGCAAGTGCCGGTACAGGGAAGACTTTTACCATATCCATGATTTATCTCAGGCTTATCGTTGAGATGGGGCTCAGGATAGACCAGGTGCTTGTTGTAACATTTACTCTCCCTGCAACCATGGAACTGCGTCTCAGGATTAGGAATGTTATAAGCGAAGCCCTGAGATTCTGCGAAACAGGGATAATCGAAGAGAAGATTGTTGCTGACATAATGGCCCCTTTTAAAACTGATCCGGGTGTTGTGCAGAGGCTCCGCAGTGCACTTAAGAGTTTTGATGAAGCGTCGGTTTATACGATTCACTCCTTCTGTCAGCAGGTGCTTGCGGATAATGCCTTTGAGAGCGGCGCGCTTTTCAGTTCGGATATTGCCACTGATGATGAGGCGGAGCTGAAGCTTGCCTCCGACTTCTGGAGAAAAAACATTTATTCCCTCCCCGGTGAAGTGGTGAGGTATATACTGAAAAAGACATCGCCGGCAAAGCTTCTTGAACTATACAGGAAACGCCCCCTTTCGCCCAGGCTGAAGATTCTTCCTCA
>DAISJZ010000074.1:1598-17447 GCA_036821145.1 Spirochaetota bacterium | reverse complement strand
CCTGTGTACACAGAAGCTTCACGGGCTGCAACAGGCATGTTGGATGTATTTGCTATAAGCACTGTCCTCTTCATCAGGGGTTCACCGGTCTTCGGGTCTTTCAGTTCAGGGAACTCCTGAAGTACATCTGTCATCTCGTTCCCCCTCTCACCGCACCCCACGTAGACAACTATATCCGCGTTAGACCACTTGGCAAGCTGGTGCTGCACAACAGTCTTCCCTGATCCGAATGGCCCAGGTATGCACGCTGTGCCCCCCCTTGCCACAGGGAAGAGGGTGTCAATTACACGCTGACCGGTGATAAGCATATCTACAGGGGGGAGCTTCATCACATTGGGTCTCGGCATACGCACAGGCCACACCTGGAGCATAGTTACATCAGTACTCTTAGTTCCGCTTTTTACAACACAGAGTGTATCTGTAATGGTGAACTCCCCGCTTTTAATCCCTTTAACTTTACCTGAAACTCCAGGGGGCACCATGACTCTGTGTTTAACAAGGGCTGTCTCCTGAACATATCCGAGGATATCACCGCTCTTCACGTCAGCCCCTTCGGAAACTTCCGCCACGAAGTTCCACTTTCTGTCCCTGTCAAGTGACGCAAGTTCAATACCCCTCGGTATATGATCACCCGCCAGATCCCTTATCTTATCAAGGGGGCGCTGTATCCCGTCAAATATAGATTCAAGGAGTCCCGGTCCCAGTTCAACAGAGAGGGGGAGCCCTGTAATAATAATCTCCTCACCTGTGCTTATCCCCGCTGTATCCTCATATACCTGTATTGATGCCTTATCCCCTTTAAGCTCTATGATTTCACCAACAAGCCTTCCTGTTCCAACGCGCACAACGTCATACATCCTCGCGCCTGTCATATTTTCCGCTGCCACAAGGGGGCCTGAAACTTTTGTTATTATACCTTTATTCATCATTCAGTTACACCTGCTATATCTATACCAACAGCCTTCCGCACAAGGTCTTTAATTATCTGCTGCGAGTTTGCCGTGCCCCGCCCTCTCCCCGGGAAACCTGTGATTACAGGCCAGGGTTCCGCCGAGTAATGCGACAGGAGTTCTTTCATCCCCTCAAGGAGTTCATCGGACACAAATACAACCATGCAGCCGTTCCTTACAAGATCCGTAACACCCTTTACCCCTTCGTCAACAGTGGAGGCATATCTCACCATGACACCTGAGGCGCGGAACTGAAGCATAAGTTCAGATGATCCCACGGCCCCTATTCTTCCGCCTGCAGCCCTGTTCTCCATCACTCACCTCCACGCGCAAGCATTGTCTCGATTATCCCCCTGTTGAATTCAGGATACTTCGAAGAGATGATCATCCCTATATTCTTCAGTTCCTCATCAGCCCTGCATCCGTAAGCAAAGAGAGGTTCAACTCCTGTAATCATAAAGTCAGCCGTCTCAAGTTCACGCATCATCATTGCACGGCATTCACGCTCAGCAGCGTAAAGCATGCTGCTCCTGTCACTCAATGATGCGTTTAATCCCGTGAGGTCATACTTCACCGCAATCTCCTGTAACAGCTTTAAATATTCTTTATCACCACGGAGGAATAAACCTGTGTCAATGAAACCTCCATCAATAAAAAGATACTCCATGCTGTCATCTCCCGCTTCACTTCCATTCATCCGCAGGATAGTCATAATATTTGCGGCATCAATTCTCCTGCGGATATAATTGCGGATAAGCCAGCTCTTCCCTGAGGCCTCTGATTCAAGGAGATCCCTGAAAAGGAAAGTGTCAAAAACAGGATTAATTAAAGCGAGCCGCTTATGTGTAAAATAAGCCTCTATTGCAGCAGAAACAGAGTCACGCATCACAGCGGGGAGGAGGTCGTAAAGCTCATGTTCAAATATCTCCTCCATAAGTTCACTACTGACACTCCCGAGACCGGAGAGAAGATCACCCTTCTCTTCTCCTGTAATTTTTCTTCGTAAAAGAATCTTCATGTTGTGGTAGTCGTAATCAGCCCTGAAGATATATCCCGCGCCTGTGTCACCTGAATACTTATCTATAAAATTAAAAAGCTGCTCCCTTGCACTCTTTACCAGTGATTCATAAACAAAAGGCTCCCTGCTTAAATCGGGGAATGTCGAGTAACGTGTATTCCTCAACAGTCCAAGAACATCATCCCCTGTTTCAGCACGGAGCATTCCCTCAATATTCCCCCTGCCTAACATCCTGTTTTCAAGGGCACGCACCATCCCTGTTACAAAGAGAAACCAGCTGTTACCTGTGGAGGCCATCAGTTTTCACCTCCGAAGAGAATCACAGCAAGTTCAGGTTCAGATTCAGTAACTGCTGATTCAACAGAAACAGTGATTGAGGCATTGAAGTTCTCCCTTCCGCTCCGGAGGTACACTCCACCTTCAATATCCGTTTCATCATCCGCAAGCCGGAGTGATGACTCGCCGCCGATCATTTCTGATGCAATGCGGTTTAAGTGCCGCATAAATTCATCAGTAAACATAGCCCTGTCTTTCAGTGATACAGCAATCTCTTCAGTGCCGGTCTTCACGCCGCTGCGGACAGCTTTATCTATAAATTTTTTATACAACTCGGGGTCTCCCTGTATCCTTTCTTTCACTGATTCAGCCAACTGCCGGATTATCTCTCTCTTCACGGAGAGGATATTCTTGCGGAGTTCAAGTTTTCTGACTGCGAGGAGCCTTCTTACTTCGCTGTCATAGAGTGATTTGAGCTTCTTCTCATTCTCCATTGCGCTGTTTTTCAGGCCCTCCTCATAAACAGCGCGGAGGCTCTCCTCTTTCTGGAGATACTCATCCTTAAGCTCCCTTACCTTCTCAGCAGCATCACCCAGTATTTTATCCTTTACTTTACCCATGTTACCCCTGAAGCCTTATACCGTTTAACAGGAAGAATGTCACAAGGAGTCCAAGCACTGCATAAGTCTCCACCATTGCCGCATATATTACACCCTTCATTGCGTGATCAGGATATTTCGCCACAAGATGAACCCCGGCAGTGCAGACCCTCCCCTGGTGTATGGCAGAGACAAGTCCGGCGAATGCAACGGGGAGACAGGAGAGAAATATCTGCCACCCTTCCCATATACCAGGCTTAATCACATCAGCACCCAGGAGGCCTAATTTCAGTATAACAAGGAACGCGGCGATAAATCCGTAAAATCCCTGCGTACCGGGAAGCACAACAAGAAGAAAGAGGTTCCCGAACTTTTCCGGGTCCTCCCTCAACACACCTGCCGCAGCCTGTCCCGGCAGTGCTATCCCTATAGCAGAGCCGATCCCCGCAACCAGTGCAGCCATTGCAGCCCCTGATATTGCTATTGCCAGACCTATCTGTCCTTCCATTATATTCACTCCTTAATCTATAATTTTAACATATCTGCTGTTTAACGAAAGGGGCTCAAACGGCACACCGCCCCCTGTAAAAAACTTTGAATAAAACTCCACGTACTGGAGCCTCAGCGTATGAACAAAAGCGCCTAATATATTGATTGCCATATTGAAGGTATGACCTGCGGCAAGCACAAGAGCAGTAAGGAGATATCCCGCAACAGGTATGTCGCTCATCATAAATGCGATTGTATTTATTGCAGTGGCAATCCCCGCCGTCACCATCCCCAGTGCCATGAGCCTTATGTACGAAAGTATATCACCAAGGTAGGAGAAAACTCCGCTCAATACCACAAGCTTGAGGAAACCGATAAAGAACCTGAAGAACACCGATTCCTGGTCTCTCCCCCCGAAGAGAACAACAAGGGCCCCGGCAATTCCAGCTATAACAGCAGCAGGGGAAATCACCGCGCTGCTGAGAAGCGGTTCACGGGCATTGACAAGGGCCATCCTTACAGAGAGATCAGACGCGAAGAGTATTGCAAGAAGCGACACCATAATCGCCAGCCACGTTATATTGTCAAAGAGAGCGTCTGCAAATCTCCCCTGCCTCATTTTTGAGAGAGCGCCGATAATGAGTCCTGTGATTACATGTATCACGCCAAGCAGAAGAACAAGCCTGAAAAAGATCATAGGCTCAATCATTGGATCAAACCAGATAAAGAACTCCCGTATGTTCTGAAGAAATGTTACTTTAACAAAAGGGTTCTCGCTCCTGAAAAGATCGCCGAAAATCCCCCCTGTGAGTAGTCCCGCAGCAATAGTGAAGATACCTCCCCAGAAAGCGATCCAGAGAATATCACTCTTCCACCCGGTTTTCCGCAGCCCCCATAAAGAAAATAACGCCAGTATCAGCCCGTAACCCGCGTCAGTAAGACATATGCTGAAGAATACCGCGAAGAAGATCGAAGTAACTGCGCTTGGATCATAGGTTCCGTAAGCGGGATAGCTATAGAGCTTTGTCAATAATTGAAACGGCGCAAAGAGCGGCCTGTTATCCAGTGCAACCGGGGGCTTCTCATCTTCAGCAGGTTCCACAATGTCAAACTCAACAGCAGTAAACCGGCCGCATATTTCCCTGAACCTTTCAATGCTGCCCTTCATAATCCATCCTGCGGCAATAAAGGAGTACGGTGTAGCGCTCCAGCGGGTGTAAGCGCGCCCCAGGCTCTCCATGTTGCCCAGATGTTCAACTGCAAGAATAAGATTATCATAGTACTCAAGGAGTTTCACACCCTCAGCGTGAGCATCAATAAGCTCTTTCTCTATTTCCCTTAGCCTCGCAATATTTGCGTTATATGTCTGCTGCGGAGATCCGCTTATAATCGACACATCGAGTTTTTCAAAACCGATCAACTGTGTAATCTCATCAAATCGCTCCATGCCCGATTTATGGCATGCAAGAATCAGAGCCGACCTCTTCTCATCCCGCTTCAGCACCTGCCGGTCTATGCCGGATGATTCAGGGATAAGATCAATTTTATCTGTGACGGCAAATCCGGCAGCGGTAAAGGATTCACCGGACTCACCGGCATCACCCAGCGGAACAGCTATTTCTCTCCACGGTTCGAGTCTGATGTTTATCTCCGCGAGAGTTTTTTTCTCTTCATGCAGGAGATCTATTCTGTTCCTGAGAGCATCTGATCTGCGTATCAGATCATCCGCATCAAATGAATCTACCGCTGAGTAAAATTTATCTTTTTTAATTATTTTCAGAGGGGAGAATAGTCTGACCCATATACTCTCTTTAATGCGGAATGTATCGAGGAACTCTTTCAATTCAAGGAGTTTACTGTAAAGAGCCGAATCGAATCGCCCCGGCGGCTCCCCGGCACTGAGTTCCGGAGGCGTCTCCCCCTTTTTTAAAAGAGCTGTAACATGGAATAGAGAAGCATGCTGAAGCTCCCGCATAAAGGCTTCAAGTTCAGATGAACTCCCTGCAACAACCACCTTTATCATCGAGCTCAGAGCCATGGTTTACCTACTCCAGCATTTTTCTAAGAAGAAAATCTGATGCTTGTTCAATTCTCTGTTCAGCATTACGTTTAATGCGGGCAATCGCCTGTTCAGTCTCTTCAGACATTCGGAGAGATTCAGCTTCTGCATCTTTTTCCGCTCTTTCAATTGTTCCGGCCCTAACTGCTGAAAACTCCTTCTCAGCAAGAAGAGTTTTCTGCCGGTAATCTTCCCGGAGCTTATCTATGGCCTCCTCACCTTCAGCCCGTGCAGCGGAGATCACATCCTCTGCTTTTTTCTCCGCCTCCCTGATTTCACTTATAAGATTTATTTCATCACTCATGGTTTTCTCTTTAAAACTTCAGTTTTTCATCCTGTGTTAATACTATAATAAGATTTGACGGAAGAAACAAATCTGAGTGTTTTTTTAATGCCTCACATATTGATTTTTTATTCTATTCATTTAAAGAATCTTCATATATTACCTGAATCTTTATACAGGAAAAATCATTTGACTTTATCACCCCTCCGATTTTTCATTAAATATCCGGCTTTATTCTATTAAAAAAGTGAAGGGGATTATGAGACATTACTATGATGCTGTTGTTGTGGGTTCCGGAATCGCGGGGCTTACATGTGCGATCTATCTTAAACAGTCCGGTTTTGATGTGATTGTCATGACCAAGAACAGCAGGATCAGTGAATCAAATACATACTATGCCCAGGGTGGAATCATTGCTCACAGGGATGGGGACTCACCTTCACTGCTGCGTAACGACGTGCTTCAGGCCGGATGTTCTTATAACCGGAACGACGCCGTAAATTACTTTGCGACATACGGCCCTCCCCTTGTTTTCGATTTTCTTGTAAATACCGTGGGGATAGATTTCAGCACATCAGAGGACGGGAAAATCGACTACACCGAAGAAGCAGCTCACAGCGTCAGAAGGATTGTGCACTTCGAGGATCACACGGGTGATAAAATTGAAGAAACCCTGATAGAATTCGCGAAAAAAATCGGAGTAAAATTCTTCGTTGATTATACCGCAATTGACCTTATAACTAATAACCACCATTCACGCAACACGCAGGAACTCTACAAAGAGCGCGAGGTAATGGGCATCTACTCTCTCAACAATAAAGCAGGGGAAGTTGAAACATTCTTCGCTGATAATGTTATCCTGGCAACCGGCGGTATAGGGAACCTCTACTATCATTCAACAAACCCGGTATCCGCGACAGGTGACGGAATGAGCATGGCATACAGGGCCGGAGCTGACATCATCAACGCTGAGTTTGTCCAGTTTCATCCCACCTCACTGTTTCACAAAGATATAAAGCGTTTTCTAATCTCCGAGTCACTGCGCGGGGAAGGGGCGCGGGTCAAGGATCATTCCGGCCATGAATTCATGTACGACTACTCTGAAATGGGGCACCTCGCCCCCCGTGATGTTGTTGCCAGGGGAATATACGACAGGATGTCAAAGGACGGAAAGGAGTACATGCTCCTTGACATTGCAAATTTTTACGAAGGCCACGTGCCGCTTGAAAAAAGATTCTCAAAAATTTATTCAACCTGTCTCCAGGGTGGAATTGATATAACAAAAGAGCCGATCCCCATAGTACCCGCAGCTCATTACTTCTGCGGCGGAATTAAAAGTGATCTTAAAGGTAGAACATCCCTGAAAAATCTTTATGCTGTGGGCGAGGTTGCCTGCACAGGCCTTCATGGAGCAAACAGGCTTGCTTCAACCTCTCTTCTTGAGGGGCTCCTCTGGGGGAAATCCGCAGCGGAGGATATTCTACAGAAAAAATACAGGATAAACAGGGGGAGATTCAAAACCATACCTGACTGGGAAAAGCCGGCATACACCGAGGAGTTCGACCCTCTACTTATTGACCAGGATATGAAAGCCATACAGCTCACCATGTGGAATTATGCGGGGATTATCCGCACTGAAAAAGGACTTAAACGAGCTGAAGCTGATCTCGACTACTACTCCCACAGGATCATGCGTTTTTATAAAAGCGCGAGCCTGCACAAGGATATCATTGAACTTCGTAACGCGGTAGTAAGCTCTCTCCTGATAGTTACAGCCGCTCTGCGAAACACCAAATCTGTAGGATGCCATTATATAAAAAAATGACAGACACCAAAAGTTTATTCTGCTGCCCCCTCTGCAGGGAGGATCTGCAGCAACAGGAGAAAACACTGTTCTGCCGTAAAGGCCACTCCTATGATGTCGCGCGTGAAGGATATGTAAATCTTATCCTTGCCAACCAGAAAGCAAGCAGGGAGCCGGGTGATTCCCCGGAGATGCTCCGGGCCCGCCGTAATTTTTTAAATTCCGGATACTACAGGCGGCTTGCTGAAAATATCGCTGATATTATTATCAGATATATTGATGAAACAGGGGAAGACGTTGTAATACTTGATGCCGGGTGCGGAGAAGGATACTACACCGACCATATCAGCCGCATACCCTCAATTACCTCCCGCTCTTCAATCTGCGGAATAGATATTTCCAGGGAGGGGGTAAAACTCTCAGCAAAGAGAAAAAACGATGTCCAGTGGGGAGTCGCAAGTGTACATTCCATCCCTCTCCCGGAAAATTCTGTTAACATAATACTCAATGTTTTCGCTCCCCATGATTCCGGTGAATTCAGCAGAATAACAACCGGTAACGGAATACTAATCTCCGTCATCCCCGGCCCTGAACACCTGAAGGGACTGAAAGAGGAGCTTTACGATACTGTAACTGAACACAGCAATGAATATCCCGAAATAGACGGATTCAAAGTTCTGAAAACAGAAACCCTTAAATATGAATTTACTGTTATCTGGCCGCAAATAAAAAGCGATCTCCTGAAAATGACCCCCTACTACTGGAGAACAAAACCGGGAAGAATCCAGGCTCTTGAAAAATCCCCGGCCCCTCTGACAACTCTTGCGGATTTCAGCATTACAGTTTACAGTAAACTGTGAATAATTCAGCAGAACAGAATATAAAAAAGCTGCACCTGTATTGAATCATTCCATCCTGAATAACATTCATGCAGCGGAAAACCTTCCTGCCCTGCCAAATCCGACCGCCATTAAGACTCTTTCAGGGCGTCAATTTTTATATTACAGAATTTTTTTATTGACATCATAGGCATATATTCGCCTTTAGTATGTTAAAAAAACATAGATTATTTAATTGGAATAGAGCAGGGAATACGACTACGAAATATCCGGTCTCATTCAGCCTGCAAAAAACTCAAAAGAAAGATTATACTGAATATTGTTTAAAATGAAAGAGTATTCATGTTAAACTCATTTAAACATTAGAATAGCAGAATTTTAATCAGCTCGTTATCTGAAGTACCGGGATAATTACCGGGAATAGCTTATTAATGGTAGTTTTTTACTTTTATTAGCTTTTACGGTCAACCCGGAACGGTCAGTTAAAAATACGTCAAATTAATTTACACAAATAAAGAGGATGCTCTTTATTCAAAAAAACTAAGGAGTTACGAACAATGAGTGAAATGTTGTTCTATGTTGCACCAGCAGGTGCATTCATTGCTCTGGTTTTCGCTTTCGTATTCTATAAAACAATGATGAAAGCTGATCCCGGTAATGAATTAATGGTTGAAATTGCAGGTCACGTAAGAGAGGGAGCTTATGCTTATCTCTACCGCCAGTACAAAGTCGTCGGATTGGTATTTTTTATACTGGTAGTAATCCTGACAATACTTGCTTTCAAAGGTATCCAGAATCCCTTTGTTCCTGTTGCTTTCCTCACAGGTGGTTTTTTCTCAGGGCTTTGCGGATATTTAGGTATGAAGACTGCTACAAACGCATCTTCCAGAACAGCACAGGGCGCATCCGTATCTCTTAACCAGGGATTAAAAGTTGCCTTCCGTTCAGGTGCGGTTATGGGTCTTGTAGTTGTAGGTTTCGGCCTTCTTGACATATCTCTCTGGTATCTCTTCCTTGATAAGATGGTATTTACAGTTGAAAATATGGCTAACGGATTAAACTTCCTCGGCCTTAAAATTGTTTCAGCTGGCACAGACAGCCACCACAAGTACATGGAGATAACAACAACCATGATTACTTTCGGTATGGGTGCATCAACACAGGCGCTCTTTGCACGTGTGGGCGGCGGTATTTATACAAAAGCTGCTGACGTAGGAGCTGACCTTGTAGGTAAAGTTGAAGCGGGAATTCCTGAAGATGATCCGAGAAACCCTGCCACAATCGCGGACAACGTTGGTGACAACGTAGGTGACGTTGCGGGTATGGGCGCTGACCTTTATGAATCATACTGCGGTTCAATCCTTGCTACAGCATGTCTCGGTGCAGCTCTTCCATGGGCGGAATTCGGAGCTGCTGAATTCGGCGGATTACGCGCGATAATGGCGCCGATGATCGTTGCCGGTCTCGGTATCTTCTTCTCTATAGTCGGAATTTTCATTGTACGCACAAAAGAAAAAGCAACAATGAGAAACCTCCTCTTCTCTCTGAATATGGGAGTATGGGTAAGTTCAGCTCTTATACTTGCTGCTATAGCTTACCTCGCAAGCATCGGCTTCATAACATGGGGAATATTCGGTGCTGTTGTTGCGGGTCTCCTCGCAGGTCTTATCATAGGCCAGGCAACAGAGTATTATACATCTGATGAATTCAAGCCTACAAAAGGTATATCTGAGCAGGCACAGATGGGACACGCAACTGTTATCATCGAAGGTATGGGTGTTGGTATGTACTCTGTAGGTATTCCTGTTATAACAATTATAATTGGTATACTCTGCGCTTACGGATTCTCAGGCGGATTTGTAAGCATGAACCAGGGGCTCTACGGTATAGGTTTTGCAGCTGTTGGTATGCTTTCTACTCTCGGCATAACACTTGCTACAGATGCTTACGGTCCAATTGCTGATAACGCAGGCGGAAACGCTGAAATGGCAAAACTTGACCCGATCGTACGTGAAAGAACAGATGCTCTTGACATGCTCGGAAACACTACTGCTGCCACAGGTAAAGGTTTTGCTATAGGTTCTGCGGCTCTTACAGCTATGGCTCTTCTCGCTTCATACATTGAAGAGATAAGAATATGGCTCACAAAACTTGCAGACAGCAACGGCCTTATCCAGGTTGGAAGCTACCTCTTCTCAACACAGCCTGTTGAAATGGTTACTGAGCAGATGCGTACAGCTGCAAACGCGAAACATTCAATAGCAATAACAGATGTTGTTCAGATCTCAACAGCAAGAATAGCTGATTTTACAGCAGCTTATGACCTTACACTTATGAATCCTTACATCATCGGAGGACTTTTCCTCGGCGGTGCTATGGCATTCGTATTCTGCGCTATGTCAATGAAAGCTGTTGGCCGTGCGGCAGGCCGTATGGTTGACGAAGTAAGACGTCAGTTCAGGGAAATCCCCGGAATCATGGAAGGAACAGGCAAGCCTGATTACGCAAGCTGCGTTTCTATATCTACAGCAGGTGCACAGAGAGAGATGATCGTACCTTCTCTTATGGCAATCATTGTGCCGATCATCACAGGCCTCACAATGGGTGTTGCAGGTGTTATGGGTCTCCTCGTAGGCGGTCTTACAACAGGTTTCGCTCTCGCATGTATGCTTAACAATGCGGGCGGTGCATGGGACAACGCGAAGAAACATATCGAAAAAGGTAATTTCGGCGGCAAAAAATCAGATTCACACAAAGCTGCTGTTACAGGTGACACAGTTGGTGACCCGTTCAAGGATACTGCTGGCCCTGCTCTTAACATTCTGATTAAACTTATGACAATGGTATCTGTTGTATTCGCAGGTGTAATTGTCTGGTCAAATTCAATAATGTAATATAAAAACTCAGCGGTTCAACCGCAGGGTCAGATACAGGAAAGGTTCTCCTCCGGGAGGACCTTTCTTTTTTCAGGCAGATACCCTCTGATAAACTTTTTCATAAAAAAACTTCAGTATAAAGCCATCTCACTCCCCTCTTCCTGAATTAATTTACACCTGTTAAAATTCCTTGCAATTAATCCCCTGATACTGAAACTGTCTGCTTAAAATAAAAACCGGAGGAACTACTAAAAAAAGTGGAGTTCATCAAATACCTTATAAATCTTTACATGGATAACATCAACTACCCTATGGTTGTTTTCCTTATGACCCTGGAAAGTACATTTCTTCCGGTTCCTTCTGAACTTGTTGTACCTCCTGCTGCATGGAAGGCGGCACAGGGAGAAATGAATGTTTTCCTCGTAGTTCTCTTTTCAACAATCGGATGTGTCCTCGGGGCACTGATTAACTATTTTCTTGCAAAAACACTCGGCAGGAAAATCATCTATTCACTTGTTGATACACGTATTGCCCACATGCTTTTTATAAACCGCGAATCAATGGAAAAATCTGAAAATTTCTTTATAAAATACGGCAAGAGCTCCACATTCATAGGAAGACTGGTTCCGGGAGTGAGACATCTGATATCCATACCCGCAGGTGTTGCACAGATGAATCTCCGTGATTTTATATTTTACACATTTATCGGTTCAGCAATCTGGAACGGAATACTGGCCGCCCTGGGATATTTCCTTTACACCCAGCAGGAACTGCTTAAAGAGTATTACCGGGACATTTCAATAGCAGCGCTGCTGATTTTTGCCATATTCCTGATCTATATTATTTACAAAATCTCCAAAAACAGAAAAAATAAAGCAGTATAACCCGGCTCATTCACCTTTTTTTCTATTGCAGAAAAGCAGATATCTCCGGATCAGGATATATAACTGATCCGGAGGAATTAAAAAATCTGACACTTAACTCCTGAAAACAATTACTGCAAAAACTGCTTAAAAAGCTTAAAGAAGATATTTTTTGCATAATAATACTTTATTTTTAACTTAAATTCATCTTTAAGAATAATTACTGAAAATATATTGTATTTTAAAGGCCGTATAATCCCATGGACTTATAAATACACAGGAAGGATTAATGAATCTAGAAAAATTTCAAACCCTCGGTCTCTCCGAGTCAATTCTGAAGGAACTCCAGAAAAAAGGATTTGAGGAACCTACAGAAATACAGTCAAAAATTATACCGATACTGCTTTCAGAAGAAGTTGATATTGTCGGTCAGGCCCAGACCGGAACAGGGAAAACCGCTGCCTTCGGTATACCTATCATTGAACAGATGGAAAAAAGCACAAAAAATATCCATGCGATTATACTTGTCCCTACAAGGGAGCTTGCAATTCAGGTCTCCGAAGAGTTGAACTCCTTCAAAGGGAAAAAGAAACTCCAGATACTGCCGGTATATGGCGGGCAGTCAATAACTGACCAGATAAGAAGGCTTCAGAATGGAGTGGATATCGTTGTCGGCACCCCGGGACGGATAATTGACCATATGAAAAGAAAAAGCATCTCTCTTGCTGCAGTAAAATATGCAGTTCTTGATGAAGCAGATGAGATGCTTAATATGGGATTTATAGAAGAAGTTGAAAACATCCTCAAAGGGACTAACCCGGATAGACGCACCCTGCTCTTTTCAGCAACAATGCCCGGAAGCATTATGAACATCGCCAAAAAGCATATGAAAGAGTATAAGCTCATCTCAACCAAAAGCATTCAGCTAACAGCAGATCTGACTGATCAGATTTACTTTGAAGTCAATGATTCAGACCGGTTTGAAGCTTTATGCAGAATAATTGACATGGAAGCTGATTTTTATGGTCTTATCTTCTGCAGGACAAAAGTTGCAGTTGATGAACTCGCCAACAGGCTGATAGATCGAGGTTACGATGCTGAAGGTATTCACGGCGATCTTTCTCAGCATCAGAGAGAGAGAACCCTGGAAAAATTCAAGAAAAAAAGAAGCAATATACTGGTTGCCACAGATGTTGCGGCTCGTGGAATCGACGTAATGAACCTGTCTCATGTCATTAATTACTCACTACCTCAGGAACCTGAAGCATATGTACACCGTATCGGCAGAACAGGCCGGGCGGGGAAAAAAGGAATCGCCATTACATTCATAAGCCCCTCCGAATACAGGAAACTTATGTTTATCCAGAAAATAGCAAAAACAACAATTCGCAGGGAAAAACTCCCCCGCGTTGCGGACATTGTTAATATTAAGAAATCACGAATACAGTCCGAAATCGAACGTATAATGGATGAAAAATCCCACACCGGATACCTGAAAGCAGCAAAAGAAATACTTAAAGAGAATAACCCGGAAGAGATACTTGCTGCAATTATGAAATATTCATTTGACAGAGAGTTTGATGAAACCCGCTATCGGGAAATCGGTGATGTATCCGTTGACAGAAAGGGGACAACCAGGCTCTTTGTATCTCTCGGCAAAAAAGACGGGATGATGCCGCGCAAACTTGTTAAAATGATCAACAATGAAACAAATATTCCGGCAGGGAGAATAAATGATGTTAAAATTCTCGACAGCTTTTCATTTCTGACAGTCTCCTTTGAGGACGCTGAAGTAATTCTGAAAAGCTTTAACAGCGGTAAAGGCAAAAAACAGGCCATTGTTCAGAAAGCTAATGACACAAAAGATTCCGAAAAGGACAAGAAAAGAAAAAGAAAAAAGTAACATATTCTTGTCTGCAGAACAGGGTCAATCATTAACTCCCTGCATAATAGCCCCCTTAATAACGTCAACGAGCTGACTTTTCCTGACAGGTTTAGTCAGCATATCATAAGGTTTAATACCCCGGGCAGCATTAAGTGTCGCAGCATCAGAATTACCGGTGAGAAATATCACTGGAACACTTATCTCCCCGGTTATAATTTTTGCTGCTTCGACACCATCTATTTCATCCTCAAGCACAATATCCATTATTACAAGATCCGGATGTTCATTAAGGGCAAACCTAATTGCCTCCTTTCCGGATGCAACACATCCGCTTAAGGCATACCCCTCCTCTTTTATGATTTTTTTCAGCATGGTGGAAATTATTCTTTCATCTTCAACAATAAGTATCTTTTTTGCACCTGATTCTTTTTCTGCTTCTGCGCGACAAATACTTTCAGTTTTTTCCTGACCGAAAACAATCCTGAATTCAGTTCCATCTCCCGTGGCAAGAATAATTTTACCATGAAGCTGATTTGTTAGTTCACGCAGAAGAACCATACCCATTGAATCAGACTTTAGTACATCAAAATTTTCCGGCAACCCGGTGCCGTTATCTTTAACTGAAAGAGAAAAAGCACCATCCAGATCCTTTTTAAATCTTAAATCTATACGACAGTTAATCTGATCCACAAAAGCATGTTTAAAAGAATTCATCACAAGTTCATTAAGAATAAGGCCGCATGGTATAGCACGTTCGATTGAAAGATATTCATTATCCAGATCAACATCAAATACTACGCTCCTGCCGTTTTCTTCATCTGTAAATGTTTTCTTTATTTCAGCAATAAGCTCTTTTATATACTCTTTGAAATTAATTTTCGAAAAATGTTTATAATGATACAGTTTCTCATGCACAAGAGACATGGAAAATATCCTGCTCTGCAGAGTCCTGAAAACATTTTCAAGCTCATAATTGCCGCTGCTGTCAGCTTTCAGAGATAATAAGCTGCTAACAAGCTGCATATTATTCTTTACCCTGTGATGTATCTCACGCAGAAGTGTCTCCTTTTCATGAAGAGATTCCCGTATCCGGATATCAGCCTCTTTTCTTTCAGTAATATTTTCCGCCACTGTAAGTATCCTCTGCACCTCTCCGGAGGCATTTATAAGGGGGACTGTTTTGTAAAACTGATACTGATTATTGAAATAGAGTTCAAAAGATGATTCATGGCCTGAAAAAGCCTTATTAAAAAATTCCTTAACTACTTCAGTTTTATCTTTAAAAACTTTATCAATTGAGAGACCTATGAGCCGCCAGGGATCAATTCCGATTTTCTTGAACTCCTGACCTGAAGCAAAGCCTATTGTATAATCTTTTTCAATAATGGCGAGATAGGAGTTCGGGATGTTCAGGGCAATTGTCAGAAGGAGCGTTTCATTCTCCTGCAGATCTTTCAGGATATTTCTGTACTCTTCAACTGTGTCTACCAGCAGGGTATTTGTACGGGTCAGTTCAACAGTCCTTTCGTGAACAACCTCCTCTAATCTCCTCTTCATCCGGCTCATTGCAACATGATTTTTCACCTTTGCCAGGACCTCCTCTCTCCTGAAAGGCTTTAGAATATAATCCACTCCCCCGGCATTAAAGGCATCACAAATATTATCAGTTTCATTAACAGCGCTTACAAAAATTACAGGTATATCCATCAGGGCCGCATTACTCTTAATCCTGCTGCACAACTTAAGCCCTTTTTTATCCGGAAGATTTATATCAAGAATTATGCAGTCCGGGATCTCTTCATCTAAATCTTTAAAAATATCATCTTCATCAGACATAGCATTAACATTATATCCGCTGTCTGTTAAAAGCGCATACAGTATCTGAAGATTTTCAAAGCTGTCATCTAC
>DAISJZ010000074.1:0-1498 GCA_036821145.1 Spirochaetota bacterium | reverse complement strand
AATAAATGAATCAATGCAGGAGAATAGAATGAAGAGTAAAAAGTTTCGTGAACTTCTTGAAAAATATCTTGAGATCAAGGGCCTCGATATAATTGTTGTACTGAATGACGGTACTGAAGTTGAACTTTACAAGAACAGACAGATAATAGATGACATGATAATTACAATTGACAACTGCGAAAACAGCCAGAAAATACCCATTGCGCAGATAAAATCAGTTGATATGTTTGCTGCATAAAAAACTGACTGGATCAGGTTTGCTATTTTGAATCAGCAGACCTGATTTTAATTGTCCTGACAAGGTCCCTTATCGCTTCAACAGCAGCATCGTTGAATGTATATGACGCCCTGGTGAGAGACCCGGACCATACAACCTCCCCTGTTTTACATGAAACAAGCCTTGCCGTAATACCAACTGATGAAGTAATTTCAAGCCAGGAAAAAAGATAAAGAAAGGAAGTTGACGATTGATATGTCCTGTAATCATGAACTGAGCCGTAGAGCATATAATCAGCCCCTATTGCCGGACCTGTTTCTATAATCCATTCAGAAGGGAATTTATTCTTCTCAAGGAAATCAAAATCAACCATAACTGCTGTTTTTTCAACTTCGATGACATTAAAACCTCTTCTCAGAAGGGTTGATTCAAAAATACTCCGGGCAAGTTCACCAGAATTATTTCCTTCATTATGATTATAATCCTTAAAGGGGAGCACCGCAATTTTATCATTTTTTCTGTCAACACTCCCCTTGTTAAAAAAAGAGGTCTCACTTACACAGGAAAGATTAAGTATAAAAACAATAAAAAATATAAACGATGCTGTTCCCTTTGTTGTTCTTTTCATAACGGCCTCATGCTAAAATGTTCGTCCAACCCCGAGTTTAAAAAAAACGACAATACCGCTGCTGGTAAAATCCTTCCCTGTGGGGATGTTAACCTGTACAGTCTCCTCATCCGAGCTCAGGAGCCTTGCACCGATCCCGCACATCAGTTCAGGGCAAATAAAAGTTTCCTCAGTAATTTCATAATCAAACCCTACCGAAAGCACTGCATGGATTATATATGAATTCACATCATTAATTGTAGAAAACTGCATAAACGGGCCGGCACCGAACCAGGGATTTATTGGCTGCAAATTAAAATGTCTGAGAACAGAAAAACCTATTTCATGAAGGGGGATCTCTCCTGCCCTGTCATACATATCATCCGGACTGCTATTAATAACAGCGGGATAAAAAAACCAGTTACTCCTGATGGATATATAAGGGTTAAGAAGATAATCAAAAAACCACCCGGTGGCAGAGGCATAAGTCCAGGATGCATCATTTTCAACTTTAACAGAAGCGGAATCAATAGCAAGATATGACGAAGCCCATGACATTGTAAAATTGGGCCCCAGCATCCTTCTCTTGGCAGCATGCAGACTATTTTCTGCTGCAAAAAGTATAAAAGAAAGCAGCAGTAAAATTGAGATTCTGATTCTCATTATTCCCTTTC
>DAISJZ010000073.1:1509-17712 GCA_036821145.1 Spirochaetota bacterium | reverse complement strand
GAGTATTCAGGCAAAGTGGGATCCATGATTAATGAGATAGGTGAGAAGACCGCAACAGAACTCGAACTGGGGCAGAAAATTGAAACAATGGCTGCTGATATAGGCGGGCTCATGCAGCAGGCTGAGAGGAGCATCATATCTGTTTACGATTCCGCCCATACACAGAAACATAACATGATAGAGCTTTCAGACATGAACAGTCACCTCTCTGCAGCTTCAGATTCACTGACTGCACTCTTTGACAGCTCTTACCTCTCAGGCACAGTCTACATGACTCCTGAAATGAAAGAAACTATAAAAAAAGCCTTTGATATCATAACCGGCGAAGTATTGTCTAATGAAATAATAAAGACAAAGGAACAGGGCGGACACAGGGCGCTTCTGGAACGTTTGCTTAAAAAACACAGTTTTATTGAGGCAGCCTGGACCAATGATATTAAAGGGCGTTTTATAGTATCCATCCCGGATGCGGGGATTGCCAATGCAGGCGCCAGGGAATGGTTTAAAAAAAGCATTACAGGTGAAAGTTATGCATCCGGTGTCTACATCTCTGCAATTACAAAAAATCCCTGTATCACTGTTTCGCAGCCTATTAAGGACAACGGAATAATTACCGGTGTTGCCGGTTTAGATATACGGATGGTGTGAGTTATATTTACCGGAGTCTGATTTTGCGGAATTATTTCCTCCCTGAAGATACAGGAATTTGACCCGCTGAACTGAAATCAATATAATACGAAGTACCATTATCCGCGGAGATCTGCACAGTGCCGTGCAGACTTCTTACAAGCTCTTCAATTATTGCCATTCCGGAACCGCTTTTTCTTTTTACAGGGAATACACCTTTTCCGTTATCAGAGAGATGGAGTACATATTCTCCGGGGCGGGTCTCTCTCATCATTATATAAACCTCACCTCTCATTTTACCTGTAAAGGCGTGAGTTACAGAATTAATAACCGCTTCAGTGACTATCATTCCGCAGGAGAACGCGACATCAGGATCGGGCGCTATAAAATCGGGAATATCTACACCAAATGACACCTCCGCACACTCATGCCGGTAGTTGCCTTTTATACTTTCAAGAATTTCCCTGACACATATCCCCATTGGTATCGCAGCCCTGTCAGATGAGTTATATATTAAATCCATAAGGCATATAATATTATTAAGCCGTGCCGTTATACCCAGCATATCCGTGCCTGCATCTGAAGTATCAGTTTCTGTTTTTTTACTCATTGTTCCGGAAAGTATATTCAGACCTTTAATTACAGCATTGAGAATTTTATCGTTCAGTTCTTCTCTCCCGGAGGAGGAGAAATCAAACCTATCCTTAAGTGAAGGATACGGATATCCCGCAACAGGTTTTAAGCCGGATATCTGATCCAGGTCCCTCTCAACAACCTCCTGCATTAAAACCATCAGTTCTGCATAGGCCTGCATATATGGATTCTCTATTGAATCAAGGACGCATATTGTTCCGAAGAACTCCCCGTCGGGCCACTTAACCGGGAAGCCGAGATACGATATCATCCCTAATTTTATATCGGGGTTATCGCACCAGTGTGCATTGTCCATGGCATCAGGGATATAAAGAGGTGAATTTTTACCAAGCACTGTTTCACAATAGAGGCCGCAAGTCAGGTCTTCGCTGCTCCCCACACTGTATGGATTGTCAAGAGTCCTGCTTGAAACAAGCACGGTGATTTCATGTTCATGTATCTGCATAATAAGAGCTGCAGGTACATTCATGCATTTTGCTGTAACATCAATAATCTTCTGCCATTTCTCTTTCAGGGAAGCAGGTATCTCCGGTTTTGTTCCTGAAGTAACAGGGATAGATACTAAGATGTTTTCAGCCCGGACCTTTACGTCTGCATAAGTGTAATCACGGTTTTCCATATCCATCCCCCTTGTGTTAAGCGGTTATAATAATGCAGTTCAATTTTATTGCTCCCGGTTTTCCTCTCCTGTTCATACCCGGGACCAGCCGCAGGATAATTTTATTACATTTATGTACTTATGAATTCGCTACAAAAATATTCATATCCGGTATTATAACATACATTCATGAATGCACGGAGTCAAATTTTATCCCGATTTTTTCGGAAAAAGAAAGAAATGATGTTGAATTATAAACTGAAGTTTATTTATATTCTTTTTATACTTCATTAAAAAAGGATATAACCATGAAAAAACTTCTGGCAATGTTTATATTAATTCTTATATCATCATCCGCGTTCCCTGTACTTATTGACGACATACAGGTAAAAAAAGTCGATGCGGACAGACTGAAGTTATACCCGGTTCCTCACGATCACAGAAACTACTTTTTCCTTCAATCTGTTGACAACACAACTCAGATTATTATTGGAGATTTTTCCAAAAACGATAAAAAGAAAATAATCCTTATAACTCTCGGTTCTGACTTCAACACAATCAAATCAGTCCTTGAGTACGAACCTGACAAAAGGAGCCTCAGAGTAAGAAAGGAATCAGACTCGCAGTTTTTTACAAAAGATATAGCAAAGCTGAAGAAGGATATTATAACAGGGGCCCTGTTTAACATCAGCCACGCGGACAGGATGAAATCATACGATGCGCTTGAGATGATATTCAAAAAAAATGAAGCAACCACAGTTCTTCCGGACACATACGGCTTCACTGTCAAACTTACTGAAGTTGATGAGACAAATAAACCGATGGCACTCTTTACTTTCGGCAGAAGCGAAACAGGCTATTTTCTGCAGTTCAGGACTGAGTATTACAGAATAAACGCGAGGAACACTGTAAAGCCGATTCTGCGTTATTCAGTATATTGTAAAGACACCAATGATCCTGTGGTGAAGGATCTCGTAGAGGAGCTGTTCAAGATAAGAGAGCCTGTGGCAAACAGAACACGCAGGTTAGAGAAAGGAAACTGATACCGGTCAGGTCATTTCAATCCGGTTTCTCTTTTACAACCCAGCGCACTGCTGCCTTTGTAATTTCCGATGAGTCTTTGAGATTCAGCTTGTCGCGGATATTCCGCCTGTGACTTTCAATTGTATTAATATTCATACCGAGTTTTTTACTTATTTCATTCCTTTTATACCCTTTACCCAGGAGGCTGAATATTTCAAACTCCCTGGGGCTTAAAAGGGAAACATTAACTTCACTTTCATCAACAGATCCAAGTATATGCTTCCCTGCAATTTTTTCAGAGATAGATCTGCTGAGAAAGAGTTTGCCGTTCATAACAGTTTCAATTGCATTAATAATATTGTCAGAGGCTTCAGCTTTTGTCACATACCCCTTTGCTCCTGCCTGGATAGATCTCTCAGCATATAGTGTTCCATCATCCATTGACATTACAAGTATAGAGAGCCTGCTGAACCTCGTTTTCAATGCCGATATAAGCTCTATACCGTTAACACTCCCTTTAAGTTCGATATCAACTATGGCAAGATCCGGCTCAGTGTCAGCTACAATTTTCACAGCTGTATTACCGTCTTCGGCTTCCCCGCACACGATGTATCCGTTCTCCTCCAGAATTGTCCTGAGCCCTTTTCTGACAACAGGATGGTCATCAATTATTACAATTTTCACAAAATTACCCCGTTATATTCAGTTACCTGTCATACAGGAACATTCACTTCGATAATAAATCCTTTTTCAGAATGATTCTCCGCTCTGAAAGTTCCGCCGATGAGGTCGGAGCGGTATTTCATTATATTAAGGCCAAGACCCTCTGTTTCGGAACAGTCTCTCCCTTTGCCGTCATCATGAACTGAAAGCTTCACCAGACCCTTTCCACCTGAAATACTGATTTTTATATTCCCGGCACCGCTATGTTTTACCGCGTTATTAACAGCCTCCTGCGCGATATAATAAATCTGCGATGATATAAAATCATCACCAACTGACAAATCCCTGTCTGCTGAAAATTCACAATTAAGCTGATAAAGATTCCTCATATTAATCGCAAGCTGGTCTATGGCGAGCACAAGGTTATCATGACCTATGCTCTGCATAGGGAGCCCCCTTGTTATTTTTCTGCAGATCATCGTGGCATCATATACCAGTTTCGAAATTTCATTTATCCTGTCAGGAAGTGTGTCATCCCCTGTGTTTATACTGCCTTTCAGAGTTTTAAGCATAAAGCTGACCCCTGTAAGTATCTGCCCCAGGCTGTCATGAATCTCACGGCCTATCTGCTGCCTTTCACCCTCGCTTATACTTATAATCTCCTTCTCAAGATCCCGCAGTTCATTCTTCGCAACAATTAGTTCAATAATTCTTCCAAGCCTGTCTGTTATTGAAGCAGCGAAACGGAGTTCCCTGTCGCTGAAGGAATGCCCGTTATTATAAAAAAACTCCGCTGTTCCATACCCGGTTCTGTTAACCAGTATATCCTTTTTCACAGATTCAGACTGCGGCATAACAAAGCCTGAAGTATAGCATTTCCCCTCACAGCGGATCCTCACTGCTATATGCTCCGGTGATGTAAAACCACGGGAAACCTCAATTATTGCCTCAGTAAGCAGACTGTCAATCGAAGAAGAGTGTTCCTCAGCGATGCGTGAAATATTATAGAGACAGTTCATCTCTTTAAGCAGTCCCTCTTTTTCAGCGAGGAGTGCAGCCATCTTCTCTTCGTTCATCTTCCTTTCTGTTATATCTGAAATGAGCCCTGTTGCCCCGGTGAATTTACCGTTTATAATCACGGGGCGGAGAGAAGTGCTGAGCCATGCATATTCACCATTTTTTTTAATTCTACGGAATTCAGCCCTGTACTCCCGCTCCTCTGTCAGCGACCTGATCAGCATCTCAGCCTTTGCTTTGTCACCTTCGGGAGTGAGTTCACTGAAATGACGCCCCATAACTTCATCATCCCTGAACCCGCTCACAGATTCAACCCTGGGGCTTATATAAGTAAAATAACCGCTGCTGTCAATAGTGAAAATTATGTCATTGATATCTTCAACAAGCCTTCTGTAATTCTCTTCACTGATACGAGTCCTTTCATGGGCTTCAAAAAGCTGGAAGACCATTTCGATTGAAGAGAGCAGAACGTAGTCACCGGAATTTTTTAAAGCATAGCCGTAACGGGTAACGCTGCGGACTTTTTCAACCATTTCACGTTCTATGTGAGCCGTTAGAAAAAGTATAGGGATATTCTTTTTCTCAAGTATCCGCGCTGCGGCCCCGTGGCCGTCTATATCCCCCCCTAACTCCAGGTCCATAAGTATCAGGTCAACACTTGAACCGGTTGCTGTTTCAATAGCCTTTCTCCCCGTGGCCGCTGTTATAACACTATAACCGTTAGCTTCAAGGAGAACCTTTTCTGAAACAGCTGTAACAGGATCATCCTCTACAAGGAGTATTGTTTTTTTTTCTGCGGACATATTCTCTCTGATTAATCATTGTAAGTAAAGAACCGGAAAGCGTCTTATACTATAGCACTTCACGATTGAAATAATTCTTTTTTTTGTCTTTGCGGGGAGCCCTTCGACAGGCTCAGGATAAACTTCTCGACTTGGCAATCTGTTCAGATTATAAACATTTTGTTGTAAATAATTACTATTTGCATCATTAACAGATTGCTTCACTCTCTGACGTTCGTTCGCAATGACATGGTTTAAATAATTCGTTAACAGCTATAATATAATCAAAAAACAGTTATATTGCCACTTTTTTCAATTCAGCAGACAACATGAGTGTTCTCTTTTCTGCTGAGCCACTTCTCCACAACGCTGCTTATATCCGATGATTTAACAGGTTTCGACATGTAATCATTCATCCCCGCGTCGATACACCTCTCCCGGTCGCCATCCATTGCGTGTGCGGTGAGAGCCACTATTATTACATCAGGATTTGTGATTCCGAAATTTCCGCTGCGGATTATCCGTGTTGTTTCAAAACCGTCAAGTTCAGGCATCTGGCAGTCCATGAGGATCATATCATAATCATTAAATTTCAGCTTTTCAATGCACCCGTATCCGTTTTCTGTTTCATCATAACTATGTCCCAGTTTTTTAAGCATTGCGCCGGTAACAACACGGTTTATCCTGTTATCCTCAACGACAAGGAATTTCAGGGAATCTCCGGTGTTTTTTTTACCAGGAATAAAACCTCTGCTCTCTTTTTCTGTTATATACCTGACAGATTCAACGCCGAAAAGTGCGGTAAACCAGAAAGTTGATCCCTTCCCGTAATTGCTTTCAAAACTTATATCACCACCCATCATATATACAATCTTCCGGCAGATAGTAAGGCCAAGTCCAGTGCCGCCGTATCCCCTGTTAAACCCCTCATCAACCTGTGTAAAAGGGGAAAAAATCTCACCTGACTGTCCGGCAGGTATACCCTTTCCGGTATCAGTTATCGAGAACAGAAGAGAGGTGCTCTCCTCGTACTGGATTTTTAAAGAGACCCTGATAAAAACCTCCCCCGAGTCGGTGAACTTTATGCCGTTATCAACGAGGTTCATTATCACCTGCTTCAGTCTGTCAGGATCACCTTTCAACTGAACAGGGACATTTTTCTCTATCTTATAGTTAAGGCTGATACTCTTTTCATCCGCCCTGGGTTTAAGCAGAAGAACAACATTCCTTATAACCGTCTCGAGGTCAAAAGAAATCTTGTTAAGAGTGAAGTGCTTTGCCTCAATCTTTGATATATCCAGAATATCATTTATGATACTTAAAAGTGAATCACCGCTCTTCCGGGCAATATCTATATATTTTTTCTGTTCATCGCTCAGCTCTGTTTTAAGAAGAAGATCAAGCATACCTATAACACCGTTCATCGGTGTCCTGATTTCATGGCTCATGTTTGCAAGGAAACGGCTTTTGGCAACATTGGCGGCCTCAGCCCTGTAGGCAAGCTCCTCCGCGCGCTTGAGCGCGCTCTCCAGCCTGTTCTGGTTCTTCTGAAGTTCAAATTCAGCAAGTTTCCGGTCAGTGATATCCATCACTGTAATCATGCGCGCAGGTTTCCCCATGTATTCTATTTTTCTACCTTTGAGGGCAACCCATTTTTCACCGCCGTTTTTAGGGATTATCCTGAATTCATAGAGATCGATAAAAGCGGAATCGCTTCCCCTGCCGCGCACAAGATCCTGAAATTCCGGCGCCACGAATTCCCAGAAACGCATTTTATAGAGCTCATCACAGCTGAACCCGGAAATAGCTTCACCAGCAGGATTGCTGTATACCCAGAAATCATCCTGGTGTATCATTATTGCGCTGGGTGATACTTCCGTCAGTGTTCTGAATTTCTCCTCACTCTCTTTCATTCTTTTATTGGCATCAAAGAGTTCAAGGGCCATTTCTATTGTTGAAAGGAGTATATAATCACCGGCATTTTTAGCAACGTAACCATACCGGGTGATGCTGTTCACCTGCTCAACTATCCCCTGTTCATTATATGATGTGAGGAACACTATGGGGAGATCTTTTACGGCAAGGATCTTTTCAGCGGTTTCAGCGCCGGAAATACCTTTACCTAACTCTATATCCATAAGGACAAGATCAATATCATCGTTTTCACGGATATATTTCAACGCCTTGTCGCCTGTTGAGGCAGGTATAACAGTATATCCTTTTGACTTGAGAAAAAGTGTCTCTGTCATTGAGATAAGAGCTTCATCCTCAACAAGGAGTATCTTCCCGGAAGAACCACTCTTCATAACAACCACCATTTATAACAATTCTGTGCTCTATTCCGCCTGGATAAGCCTTGGTATGTCAAGTATATAAGCCACTTCACCTGTTCCGAGAATCGTTGACCCGCTTATCCACTGCAGCCTGTTGAATATTTTTCCAAGGGGTTTTATCACTGTCTGGAATTCCCCCACCAGCTCATCAACAATAAGCCCCACCTTTTTTCTCGCGTGTTCAACAACAACAACCTTATGTTTTAGCGGTTCCTCACCCTTCTCCCTGAAGAAATCGCGCATCTTCATGAAGGGGAGCACATCTCCCCTGAGGTTAATATAGTTGCCCCCCTCCCTGAGATCGAGATCGTCCCTGTGCACCTCTGTGCATTCTGTCACCATATCAAGAGGAAGGACATAATGAGAACCGGCGATCCTTACCATAAAACCGTCAATGATCGCAAGCGTCAGCGGGAGATGTATCCTCATGGTTGTTCCCTCCCCCGGTTCACTTTCGATCATTATGTTTCCGCGCAGCGATTCAATATTCTTTTTCACTACATCCATCCCCACGCCGCGCCCTGATATATTAGTGACTTCAGCGGCAGTAGAAAACCCCGGATGAAATATAAACTGGTGTATCTCGTAATCCTGGTAAGCCTGCTCCGGCCTTGCAAGGCCCTGTTCAATGGCTTTATTCAGTATTTTCTCTTTATCGAGTCCCTGGCCGTCATCCTTAACCTCTATCACCACGCTCCCTGTTTCATGAAAAGCGTTAAGCGTCAGAGTTCCCGCAGCGGGTTTACCGGCCCTGGTTCTCTCATCCGGTGTCCCTATACCGTGGTCTACGGAGTTTCTGATAAGATGGATAAGAGGATCTGCAAGCTTATCAATGAGGGTCTTGTCAAGCTCAGTATCACCCCCCATAATAATAAAATTAATCTTTTTACCCTTTTCCCTGCTTAAATCCCTGACAACCCGCTCAAACCTGTTGAACGTTTCACCTATCTGAACCATCCGTATGCCCATTGAGCTGCCGCGGATCTCCTCTATCAGTTTTGACATATCGTTAACAGCTTTTACAAGCCCGGTTTTCTCATCAGACTCGGAGATCTGCTTTACATTTGAACCTGTAATAACAAGCTCACCTATCAGGTTTATAAGCTTATCAAGTTTTTCAGCCTCCACACGTATGGTTCTTCTGTTGGTCTCCTCACGTCTGCGCACTGTCTGCTGCTTTTCAAGTGCAGCATCAAGAACCGGTTTCGGAACCATCTTTTCTTCAACAAGTATCTTACCTACGAACTGTTTTTCGCTCTCCTCAAGCGACACGCCATCCTGTATGTTCTGCAGCATCAATGCCCTTTCAAGCTCAGCCGGGGTAAGGGACCCGATCTCCCTCAGCATTTCACCTATCCTCATCGGTTTTTCAGGAAGGGCTTCAATAAGCCTTACATAATCCGAAATACCTGTATTAGGGGGGAGTATCCTGATTTCGCAGTCATCTTTAACAAATTCAAAAATATCCTCTATATCTTTTTTAGCAGCGGAGCTTCTGAAATCTATTTCAAACCCGAGATAACAGAACTCCGGATTCATAGACGCGGCATCAGGCATCCTGTCACAGACAGTTCTCATATGCTGAATTTCACCCTTCTCCGTGAGATACCGTATAAAGGAATAGGGATCAAGCCCGTCCCGGAACACATTCTCACCGAAGCGGAGTGAGATGTGCCAGCAGTCATTGCACACTGTCATCTCATCATCAGCACATGACGACCCGGGCTCCCCGATGGAATTGTTAACTGACACGGCTTCTTCACAGGCAGGCTGTTCGAGATATACATTCAGTTTTACTTCAAGGCCTGAAAAAATCTTTTGATTATAATCATCAAGTTCAGTATTGCTGTCATCTTCAAAAAAATCCACAAGGTTCATCATAAAATCATGACATTCAAGAAACAGGGCAATCATTTCACCTGTAAGCTGAAGTTTTCCGCTCCTGATGCAGACAAGAACATTCTCAAGGATGTGTGTAAACTCACCAATCCTGTCATAACCGAACATCCCCGAATTCCCTTTTATTGTATGGACACTGCGGAATATGGAATTTATAGAATCGTTATCTGTATTGTCCTTTTCCAGTTCAAGGAGCGACATCTCCATAGCGTCAAGGAGTTCCCTGCTTTCAGTGAAATACTCTTTTTTAAAATTCTTTTCGCTCTTGTTCAGGGACATATGGCAGCTCCTGTTTATATAGTTTCGTTATACAGGGAGAAGATCGACTTCACCCTGGCACTGGCGTCATTGATTACAAAGGGTTTACCTGCTGACTCAGCCTCTCTCTTCATAAATAACATGAGCTGGAATCCCGCAGTGTCAGCATCATCAATTCCTGAAAGGTTTAATACTACTCCGGAAAAAGCATTAAGTTCATCCAACAAAATGCTTTTCAGCTTAGAGACTGTATAAATTGTAAGCTCCCCAATCATTGTCAGGAGGATTGTATTGTTTTCACCTTTTTTCTTCAGTATCCTGAGTTTCATTTATACCTCCTCAAAGACGCTCAATCAGTTAACAAAAAGTTTTTTAACAGCATCAATGAGCTGTTCAGGCTGAAAGGGCTTTATTATCCAGGCTTTTGCACCGGCCTGTTTCGCGGACTCAATCATGTCCATTGATGATTCCGTTGTAAGCATAATAACAGGAGTATGTTTGTATGATACGTCCTCCTTAATCTTTTTAAGCAGTGTAATTCCATCCATTTCGGGCATATTAACATCAGAGATAAACAGCCCCACAGAACACTGCTTCATCAGGTTTAAAGCAACGGCCCCGTTTGATGCCTCAATGGCATCATAACCGGCATTCTTCAGTGTAAAAACAAGTGACTGCCTGATTGCGTTTGAATCATCAACCACCATAATTTTCTTTGCCATAACACGCCTCCCCGTAATAGTATTTCTTAATTAAAATCAGACAGTTCTTCAATCTTAAGAACATTTTCAATGTTCAGAAGAATAGCAAACTCACCGTCAACTTTCCCTATGCCGTCAATATAATCGAGCCTTATCCGGTTTCCGGCTTCAGGAACAGATTCAATAGTATCATCAGAAAGCTCAGTGACAGCCCTGACAGCATCTATCATGACCCCCACAGGTATCCTTTCCTCATGATCAGTAATCTCTACAATAATAACTGAACTGCTTTCTGTAATTTTACTTTCAATACCGTAAAACCTCCCTGAAAGATCAATTACAGGAACAACTTCACCGCGAAGATTGATCACCCCTTTAATATAATCCGGCACACGGGGTATCCTGTATACTTTTGAATATTTAAGAACTTCCCGTATCAGGTTCACAGAAATTCCGAAAATATCATTCCTTATCTGAAAAGTAAAATAAAGCTTAACATTATCAGTCTTCCCGCTTTCGCTTTCATTACTCATGCCGTATGCGAAATCTGTCTGATTCAGATTATTTATATCACCTGCAATCTCTTCCATATCCGGTTACCTCTTAAACATTATTTTGAACATTCCTTCAGTGCGTTTAATGCAATATTATGAAGCGGGAGCACAAGATCAACAGCCCCTAATTTTATAGCTTCATTAGGCATGCCGAAAACTACACAGCTCTTTTCATCCTGCGCTATGTTATACGCTCCTGCCTGTTTCATCTCAAGCATCCCCCGCGCGCCGTCATCACCCATACCTGTCATAATAACACCAACAGTATTTGCCCCGGCATATTCAGCAGCAGATCTGAACAGGACATCAACTGACGGGCGGTGGCGGGAAACAAGAGGCCCCTCCTTTACCTCCACATAATAACGGGCACCGCTCCTTTTTATGAGCATATGTTTATTCCCCGGAGCGATTAGCGCCTGTCCCCTGATTATGCTGTCGCCATCCTCCGCCTCCTTCACATTAATACTGCATATACCATCAAGGCGTTTAGCAAAGGCCTTTGTAAAATTTTCAGGCATATGCTGTACTATGGCAATCCCGGGTGCGTCCTGCGGCATGCTCTCAAGGAAAACACGGAGAGCCTCTGTCCCGCCGGTTGAAGCTCCCACTGCAATTATCTTCTCAGTGGTCCGCAGCATTGCTTTCCCTGTGGGGGGAGCAAGCATAACATCCGCCGTAAGTTTCTCCGAAGGCCTGTGATGTTTCTTTCCGGCCGGCAGAAGCGCAAGCTTTGCCTGTGATGCAGCCTTTACAGAATCACATATCCGTATCTGCGACTCTTCAAGAAATTTCTGCACCCCCATCTTAGGCTTGGTAATAATATCTACAGCCCCGTACTCCAGCGCCCGGAGAGTTGTCTCAGCACCTTCGTTTGTAAGACTTGAGCACATAACAACAGGTATGGGGTGCTGCGTCATTATCTTATGAAGAAAAGTAACTCCATCCATCCTTGGCATCTCCACATCAAGTGTAATAACATCAGGGACAACCTTCCTGATTTTTTCAACGGCGATAAACGGATCAGATGCTGTATCAATCACTTCGATTGAAGGATCAGACTCAAGAATATCTGTCATTGTCTGGCGTACAATTGCTGAATCATCTACAACAAGGACCTTTATTTTCTTTCCGCTGTTCATCAGAATTCTCTCATTATATCATTTTCATTTTTTCCTGTACACAGTTGGCCCCGCAGGGATAAATTTATCACTTATCCCGTGCAGTGTTTCAGAACTGCCGATAAAAAGATATCCCCCGGGTGCCATTATTTCGTAGAATTTATCAAAGAGCTCAGTCTGTGTTCTCCGGTCGAAATAAATAATCACGTTCCTGCAGAAAACTATATCCATCTCCGCGCCGGGAATTAATCTTTTATCCATAAGGTTCAGTTTCCTGAAGGTGATCATTTTCCTTATATCCGGGGAGATCCGGAACAGCCCTTCTTTATCCCCCTTCCCCCTCAGGATATATTTCTTTCTCAGGGGGAGCGGTATAGGCTTAATGGCATTTTCTGTATATACCGCATTAACAGCAGTTTCCAGTACCCGTGTAGAGATATCCGTAGCAAGTATAGAAACTGAAGACCTGTTCTCCCCGAAAAAATCTGAAGCCACCATGCCGATGGTGTAAGGCTCTTCACCTGTTGAACATCCCGCGCTCCAGATGCTGACGGGATTACCCTGCATGAATTTCGGCCTGGCAGTCAGTTCAGGAAGCACCCTGCCTGATAATATTGAAAAATGATCTGATTCCCTGAAAAAATCAGTTTTATTGGTTGTGACCGCATCAATCATCCTGTGATATTCGGCAGATCTACCTTCAGGGCTGCAGACATATTCATAATATGCCGAGTAGGATTTTATATCAAGGGCCTTCATCCTTTTGCTGAGCCGGGAAGTAAGCATCAGTTTCTTCACCGGGGGCATTTTTATTCCTGTTACAGAATAGATCATATTGCTGAACAGGTCAAACTCCCTGTCAGTCATTGATTTTGTCCAGGTCAGCAGAGCATCCTCAGGTTTAGGCTCAGCAATCATGATATAATTCTCCCTGATTATCAGTATCTTTCAAACTCATCATCACTTGTCAGTTTGATATCGACTCCACCGGCACCGGGGATCGATTCTTCATTACCGAAACTCTTTTTAATGGCAGCAATGTCCGGAAGCTGATTACCGGGTTCAACTTTCCCCGCATCCTTATGGGCCGCTGCCAGATGAGATTGACCGGAATGTTTCGCAGCAGCAAAGTGCCCTTTATTCAGATGCCTGCCGTTGCCATTGCCATTTCCCCTAAGGGATGTCCCTGTACTTTTAACTTTGAAGAATGATGCGGCGCGCTGAAGCTGTTCAGCCTGTCCAAGGAGCTCCTGGGTAGTTGAAGCCATCTCTTCAGTTGCTGCAGCACTCTGCTGTATCCCCTTATCAAGCTGCTCAACAGCCTGTGTAACCTGGGTGATCCCGTTTGCCTGTTCAGAACTTGATGCATTGATCTCCTGTACAAGTTCAGCGGTCTTCTGTATCTGCGGCACTATATCCTCAATGAGCTTACCTGCTTTTTCAGCAACCTCAACGCTCTGCATTGAAAGATTATTAATCTCCTTGGCAGCGTCACCGCTCCTTTCGGCAAGGGTCCGTACTTCCCCTGCTACAACCGCAAAGCCTTTACCATGTTCACCCGCCCTTGCTGCTTCAATGGCGGCATTAAGGGCAAGCATATTTGTCTGCGCAGCGATATCCTCAATTACAGCAATCTTTTCCGCGATACTTCTCATGGCTTTTACGGTTTCAGCAACAGCAGTACCACCCTCCTGCGCATCCTTTGAAGCTTTTACTGCGATAGAGGCTGTCTGTTTAGCGTTATCCGCATTCTGAATAACAGAGCTGTTCATCTCCTCCATTGAACTTGAGACCTGTTCAACACTTGCAGACTGTTCATTGGCGCTCTGTGCCATCTCTTCTGCGGATGCGCTCATCTCTCCGCTCCCTGTGGCCACCTGGTTTGCGGCAGTCTGCACATCAACAGCTATTGAGGTGAGATCTTCAACCATCTTCTTCAGAGCCTGCATAAGCTTATCCTGGCCGGATCTCTCTTCAACAGAGATCATCAGGTTCCCCGATGCAATCTCCTGGGAAACGTCGGTGACCTTGTTCATTGCATCAATAAGCATATTTACATTATTCTTAATCTCGTTAAAATCACCATTGTAGTTATCTGTGATCTTTGGCGGCACATCACCTTTTGCGATTCTGTCAACATACTCCGCAGCAACATTCAACGGCCCGATTACGGCGTCCAGTGTGTCATTTACACCTTTTACTATTGCGGCAAAGTCACCCTGATGTTTACTTGAGTCCGCGCGGGTATCAAGCTTACCGTCCACTGCAGCTTTAGCGAGCATATTGGCGTCAGTCACAAGAAGATTAACAGCATCAATACACATATTCAGATTGTTTTTTATCTCGTTAAAATCACCGTTGTAGTTATCTGTGATCTTTGGCGGCACATCACCTTTTGCGATTCTGTCAACATACTCCGCAGCAACATTCAACGGCCCGATTACGGCGTCCAGTGTGTCATTTACACCTTTAACAATTGCAGCAAAATCACCCTGGTGTTTACTTGAGTCCGCTCTTGTATCGAGACGCCCTTCAACAGCAGCTTTAGAAAGCATATTGGCGTCAGTCACAAGCTCACTTACTGCATCAATACACATGTTCAGGTTGTTCTTTATCTCATTAAAATCACCGTTGTAGTTATCTGTAATCTTCGGAGGAATATCGCCCTTAGATATACGGTCCACATATTCAGCAGCAACATTCAACGGCCCGATTACAGCATCAAGAGTATCATTTACACCCTTTACTATTGCTGCAAAATCACCCTGATGTTTACTCGCGTCCGCGCGGGTATCAAGTTTACCATCCACCGCAGCTTTAGAGAGCATATTGGCGTCAGCCACAAGAAGGCTCACCGCGTCAATGCACTGATTAAGATTGTTTTTAATTTCATTGAAATCCCCGTTATATGCATCTGTAATTTTCGGGGGTATATCGCCGTGTGAAATTCGATCAACATATTCGGCCGCAACATTAAGAGGACCTATAACAGCATCAAGGGTATTGTTTACTCCTACAACAATATCCCGGAATTCAAAATTAATCTTTTCAGCATCAGCCCTTGTATCGAGCTTGCCGCCAACAGCTGCATCAACAAGACGTTTTGTCTCATCAAGGAGTGTTGTAATTATTGATTTGATGTTTTTAGTTATAATAAAACCGAGGCCAATGGCAAAGATTGCCGCTATGGCAATAAGAATATACATCATCGCAACCGATCTGTTCGCTAGCATGGTATTATCGTCAGCCGTCTTTTTAGCTAACTCAAGCTTTTCATTGAACTGTATATCAAGCTGCTCTATTACAATCCTCGCCGCATTACCACCTTCGCCATACAGAATAATTGCAGCTTCTGCTTTTTTGTTTTCTTTAATCAGAGAGATCATTTTATCCTGTTCCGAAACATAAACATTAACAACCTTTTTAAGTTCGGCAAATTTTTTTCTCCCATCATCTGTTAAAATCGTATCTTCATATTTAGTCAGGTTTTTTTCCATATCAGCATGAAGCTCATTAGCTCTTGCTATTAATTTTTCTGTTTCAGAATTATTCTCAGATTTTATTGCATCTCTCAGATTTACCCTTATCCTGTGAAAATTCATACCTGCCTGACCTATTTCACTTATTGCCACAGTCATTTTCTGATATAGCAAAGTATCCGCGTCATCAATTTTCCGGATATTAATGGTTCCTATTACCCCTACAATGACAAGGAGTACCGTCAGTACCGCAAGGCCTGCAAAAACTTTCATCCCGAGTTTCATATTCTTAAACATTACATCCTCCTCCACACGCTATATTCATTTGACCTCACCCCCCAGCCCCCTCTCCTCAAGGCGAGGGGGAGTTGAAGAGATAAATTCCTTGATCAGTTTAGATTCATTCCCTGCTTTATAACCTTCAGGGACTCCCTCAGCATTTCACTGCATCTTTCTGTAACAGGTGCACCGTGGCCAGGGTATATCACATGGATACT
>DAISJZ010000073.1:0-1409 GCA_036821145.1 Spirochaetota bacterium | reverse complement strand
CCCAAAGGGGGCAAGGATTAATAGATTCTGTTTCCCCTGAAATTTCTTATAAACCACTCTACCACTCTTTGCCCCCCTCCGGGGGATTTGGGGGGCTTCCCTCCGGGGGCGGAGAGTTCGGGAGTCCGGAAAACTAAACCGATTCCGGAACCACCTTCCTGAATACCTGTGCATTTGGAACAACCTGCTCAAAGTAACCGTCGAGCTCCGCGGGCATCTTCTGTGTCTGTTCAGTCACAAAAAATCCCCCTTCAAGAAGATTTGCATGAAACATCTTTATCACATCAACCCTCTCTTCATGTTTAAAATGAAGGAGTACATTCTTGCATAATATAAGGCTGAAATCGTTTTTCACAGGCTGCAGCGTGAGCAGATCATGTTTTTTATAATTCATGCATTTAATAAGATCTTCAGATATCCTGTAGTTATCTGTCTCACCGACTCTTGAAAAATACCTGCTGAAGATATCAGAGGGGATCCGGTCCAGCTGTTCTCTCGGATATTCTCCTGATTCAATTATCTTCCTGAAAAGGTTGCTCCCGTCGATGT
Organism: Spirochaetota bacterium; assembly: GCA_036821145.1. Lineage (GTDB taxonomy): Bacteria > Spirochaetota > UBA4802 > UBA4802 > UBA5550 > UBA5550. The sequence goes on along the minus strand of DAISJZ010000073.1, from coordinate 860 downwards.
CTGTTGCGTAGATCTTCACGTTTCTGAATATCATGTTACCCATGTTCTCACGGAGCACTATTGCGAGGGAGTAAGGTTCCGGGCCCATGGCGCATCCGGCGTCCCATATATTTATGTATCTCTTTGTGCGGAGTGAAGGTAGCGCGTAGTCCCTTATCATCTCAAGTGTCTGCATGTCTCTGAAAAAGTATGTGAATGCCATCTCTATCTGCTTCCCTGCATTGATTTTATCTCGTCATCTGAGAAGAGCCTGTCAGCATCAAGGACAATGACAAGCCCCTTGGTAGTCCTCCCGATACCTGCCACAGCATCTTTGCCTACTTCGCTGGCGAAATGGGGTGTGTCCTGAATATCTTCAAGGGTCATACTGATGACATCAAGCACTGAATCAACAATGAGCCCCAGGAGAACCCCCTTAATCCTTGCTATTATTATAACAGTGTTTTTATCATAAGGGCGTTCATCAATATTGAACTTAAGGCGCATGTCGATTAGTGGAATAATTCTGCCGCGAAGATCAATTACACCTTTCATAAACTTCATTGTATCAGGGACTTTTGTTATTGTGGTGAGGTTCAGCACCTCCTGCGCCCTTGCTACATCTATACCGAAGTTTTCATCACCGATTGAGAAGGTGACGTACTGCCGTTTAACTGAATCATCTTTTTTTGCTGTTTCCTTATTCTGCACATTCATACTGATCACATCTCCCCGGGAAATAAGCGGTATATGACTTATATAAATATTACAGAATTATAAAGAATCGCAAATAACACCTAAATGCTTTTTAAGGTAACACTTTCGTATTAAACGGGTAACACTTTCGTGTGAGGGGGGGATAACACCGTGGATTAAGGGAT
>DAISJZ010000072.1:0-17976 GCA_036821145.1 Spirochaetota bacterium | reverse complement strand
AATAAAAAGCCGGATACTGCATGCAATATCCGGCTTCTTTTATTCAACATAACTGAGGCATCAGACCAGGGCTTCAGCCTCCTCTTTACCGGGAACTGTTCCCCAGATTGCAGGGCGTATTGCCTTTGTGGGGCATTTCGCAAGGCATACGGGATCTGAACATTTCTCCTTGCAGATTGAACTGTCCACTATTGCAAGAAAATTCTCAATTTTAATCGCACCGTAAGGACACTCTTTAGCACAAAGTCCGCAGCCGATACAGCCGGCTTTACAGTTTTTCCTTACTACTGCACCTTTATCTTTTGAGTTACAGTTCACTTTCACCATAACATCAGGTGATACAAGCGTGATTATTGCTCTGGGGCAAACCGTAGTACACTTTCCGCAGCCGGTACATTTGTCAGGATTAACTACAGGGATACCTTCCGGGCTCATCCTCAGGGCGTCAAACATACATACTTTAACGCAGGTACCGTAACCAAGACATCCGTATGTACACCCCTTATCACCGCCCTGCAGCATATTGGCGGATACACAGTCAGAAATTCCTTTATAAAGAGAAGTTCTAACCGCTTTTTCATAAGTACCCGCGCATCTTACTAAAGCAATCTTCGGTTCCATTGCTTCAGCTTTTTTACCGGTGATTTCTGCCACCTTCTGAGCCACGGCATCTTTTCCCGGCGCACAGAGGTTAGGCGGAACATCAGCATTTGTTACAACTGCTTCAGCATAAGCCATACACCCCGGATATCCGCATGCACCGCACTGTCCTTTAGGCAGGGCATCTTCAACCTCATGAATCCTTGGATCTATCTCCACAGACCATTTTTTATTTGCGAATGATATGAAAAAGCCGAAAAAGAGGCCCAATCCCACCATTGCCAATACTGCATAAATTGCTGTAATCATAATTGCTCCTTTATAACATTATAGCGGAATCATGCCGCTGAAACCCTGGAAAGCAAGAGCCAGCATACCCGCCAGTATAAAAGCTATACCAAGTCCTTCAAGACTCTTCGGCACATCAGAAAACTGAAGCTTTTCCCTTAAGCTCGCGAAAAGAATAAGCGCAATCGCAAAACCTGTACCTGAACCGAGAGCATTAACTGTACTTTTAATAAAATTAAAATGCTCCTCAGAGTTAATAATAGGCACACCGAGAATTACACAGTTTGTCGCAACGAGAAGAAGATATATCCCCCAGATATTGTAGAGTGTCGGCATAAACTTCTTAATAACCATCTCAAGCAGCTGCACGAACACAGCGATAACAACAACGAAAACAATCATCCTCAGGAAATATAAACCAAGGGGCTGAAGAATGAAATATTCAATCACCCATGTAAGCATTGAACTCATGGTAATAATAGAAATAATCGCAAGTCCCATACTTGAAGATGCGTGGAAATTTTTGGATACCCCGAAGAAAATACAGAGTCCTAAGTATCTTGATAAAACGAAGTTATTAACTATCGCTGCACTTAAAAAAAGCAGAAAATATTCTGTCATATGTTACCTCCGGCTGTTGCAGCAGCTTTTTCCATCTTCTCTTTCTTGCGTTTTTCAGAGAGATTCAGCGCGCCAATAATAAAACCGATCACAATAAATCCTCCAGGTGCAAGAACTACTATAAGGGGAGGATGATACCAGCTTCCGAGCAGCTGGTAACCGAAAAATGAACCATTGCCTATTATCTCCCTGATACCGCCAATTGTTACCATTCCGATTGTAAAACCTGCCCCCATGCCGAGACCGTCAACCATAGCAGGTATAAATTTATTCTTAGCAGCAAAGACCTCAGCCCTCGCAAGAATAATTGCGAATACAACTACAAGTGAGAGGTATATTCCCAGCTCTTTAAAAAGCACTGGCAGAAATGCCTCAAGCACAAGCATTGCAACTGTTACTATTGTTGCTATTGAAATAATATAGACAGGAACCCTTACCTTGGGATGTATAACATTCCTGAAAAAAGAAACCGACATGTTATTGCATGTAATAACAAACATTACAGTGAGACCCATACCGAGCGCGTTATAAACATTAGACGTTACAGCAAGCGCGGGGCAGAGGCTCAATGCCAGTCTGAAAATCGGGTTCTCTACTATTAAACCTTTAGTAAACTCCTTCCACAGATTCATCCGCACCTCTTATTTGCTTTCGCTTAAATATTTTTCAAGTTCAATAAGGGCATGTTTGATTCCATTTGTAACAGCGCGTGATGTAATTGTAGCACCTGTTACTGCTGTAATCTTGCCCTCCTCCTGAATCTTAACGAGTTCAAGCTGCTGATAACCTTTACCTGTGAACTGATCGGCAAATTTAGGTTTAAAAGCCTGATCTCCCAGACCCGGAGTCTCTTTGTGTGAAAGGACTTTAAACCCTATCACCTTCTGTTCCGGAGTAGCGCCTACAAACATTCTTACATGACCGTCAAAACCTTTTTCACTTGCAAGAATCAGATAAGCCAGAAGCTGTCCGTCTTTTTCAGCTTTGAACCACTCCTCTTTTCCCTCTATAGGAGTAAAGGCCGTTGCTTCCGGAATTAATTCCTTCATAGACTGTTCCTTCATCCTTATTCTCTGAACCTCAGCTATAGGCGCTGTGAAGTAATAGACAATAGCTATAATCACACCGGAGAGAAGGGCCGCGAGTGTCAGATTCAGAGTAATCCTGAACATACTGTTATCATTGTGATCTGTATGAGCCATTTCTATCTCCTTTTAGCCGGTTCGGGAATTGAACCGAATTTTTTCGGGTATACATATCTGTCAATAAGCGGAGTTACCGCGTTCATCAGCAGTATGGAATAACAAACACCTTCAGGATACCCTCCGTAAAGCCTGATGAGTACAGTAATAACACCGCAACCAACGGCAAATATAATCTGTCCTTTTGTGGTTATCGGAGTTGTTACCATGTCAGTAGCCATAAAAAATGCACCGATTATAAGTCCGCCTGAAAGCATATGAAGTATCGGGTCCCCTGTAAACAACACCAGTTTACCATCAACCTTTCCGCCAAGTATCCATGTAAGGATTCCAACAGTGCCTATCATGATAACAGGTACCTGCCACTTGATATATTTCTTTGCGATAAGAATCAGTCCGCCGAGTATCAGGAGTATAGCTGATGTCTCACCGAGACTCCCACCCCTGTTTCCAATAAGTAGAGCTTTATACATGGCAGCCTGGCTTCCGAATGAATCAACAAGCGCCTGGTAACCCTGCTGTTTAAGGATTCCGAGAGGTGTTGCCCCTGTGACAACATCAAGGTTTGCAATTTTACTCATCGCCCCGGAAAAATCACCTTCTTTACCGATACGTGTAACAGCCCATGTTGTCATTGCAACAGGATAACTCGCCATAACAAAAGCGCGGCCGATGTGAGCGGGGTTGAATATATTATGGCCAAGACCCCCCATTGTGTGCTTTGCAATACCTATAGCGGCAAATGAGCCCACAAGAGGTATATACCAGGGTATAGTCGGCGGCAGACACATCGCAAGCAGAAGGCCTGTGAGTACCGCACTTCCATCATTAACTGTAATTTCCTTCTTTCTCCAGTACTGTATTAACGCTTCAAATGCAACTGAGCCTGCGATACAGATCAGCATTGTGATAAGTGCCGGAAGCCCGAAGTTTATAACCGAAAATACCGCAGCCGGAAGGAGCGTCAGGTTCACAATCCACATAATCTTAGTGACACTTTCAGTGTCATGAACGTGCGGAGATGATGTGACTATAAGTTTTTCCGGTGCCTGATTAACTTTATTATCTTTTGGATCCATCATTTACTCCCTGTTTTTGATGCAGCTCTAAGCATAGCATTCTTTGCCTTGGACTGCCTGATATAATGAACAATATTTCTTCTTGAAGGACATACATAATAGCAGCAGCCGCATTCAACACAATCCATTAGATCATAATCTGTCTGAGCTGTCTGATGCAGTCCCTTCTCGCTTAAAATGCTTAATATGTTCGGCCTGAGACCCATTGTGCAGACTTCCACGCAGCGCCCGCATCTTATACATGCTTTCTCCGGCTCATAATCTACATCATTCTCAGCGATTGAAACAATGCCGGAAGCTGCCTTGATTACAACAGACTCAAGGTTCACCTGCGCCATACCCATCATAGGCCCGCCCATGATTATTTTGCCGTTAGGAGCTATAAATCCGCCGCAGTATTCAAACATCTCTTTAAAAGGAGTTCCCAGTTTCACCATGAGATTCTTGGGATCCTTCACAGTTTTACCGGCAACAGTTACAACCCTTTCAATAAGAGGAATATTTTTCTCAACAGCCTCAGTAATGGCTTTAAGTGTACCGATATTCTGGACAGCACAGCCCACATCCATGGGGAGTTTCCCGGATGGAACTTCACGTCCCGTGATGACTTTAATCATCATTTTCTCTGCGCCCTGGGGGTACCTTGTTTCAAGCTCCACAACCTGGATAGATGTTCCCTTGCACTTTTCGGTCATCAGCTTAATCGCATCAGGCTTGTTATGTTCTATACCGAGATAGCAGGTCTGAACATTAAGAATTTTCATGGTGATGAGAGTACCCTTGATTATCTCGTCAGGGAATTCAATCATCATCCTGTAGTCTGATGTAAGATAAGGTTCACATTCAGCACCGTTCACGATAAGCGTATCAATATTCTTATCTTTCGGAGGTGAGAGCTTAATGTGAGTCGGGAAACCCGCTCCCCCCATACCTACAATACCGTTTTTGAAAATGATATCGATCATCTCGGCGTTTGAAAGAGTTTCCCAGTTTCTCTCTGTGAGGAGATTTTCCTGCCACTCATCAAGACCGTCAGATTCGATAACCACACATGGCGACAACCCGTATAGCGGGTGCATGTAGTTGCCGATCTCAGCCACCTTCCCTGATGTGGAACTGTGTACCGGTGTAGCTCTGCCGTCAGGGGATTCTGCGATCACCTGCCCTTTTTTAACCATATCACCTGCCTTAACAACAGGCATAGCCGGTTCCCCTATATGCTGACGCAGAGGGATAAAGAGTTTTGAGGGGACAGGAAGAGTTTCAATCTTCTTGTGCTCTGTACTCTCTTTTTCATCGTGCGGATGAACTCCGCCTTTTTTTATTCTGAGCATAGTTACCTCATTCACTTGATTACTTCGATTACTTGAGGAAAATTCGACTTGTTACGCTTATATCTTTTATCATAAAAATATATGATAACAATCGCTGCCGCAAGAAACAGAAACGCTCCAGCAGTCATGAACGCTGTTTCATTAAAATGAAAATTTAAAGCCGCAATTGAGCCGGTATAAAGACCCGCAAAAATTGAAAGAAGAGGAAGAATAAAAAGCATGAAAGAGATCCTTATCATGTTATCCTGAATCATGATAAACTTTACCTTCTGACCTATACCTGCATTGATAGAATTATAGGCAAGTATCTCCATATTTGCCACATTGCAGGACTGGCAATTATCGCAATCAGCATGGCCTGATACCCTTATTTTTGCAAAATCACCATCAAGTTTCAAAATGAAACCCTCCTGAACATCTTCGCGTATATCTTCCTGCATAAAATCTCCATATAAACAAAATCAGGAAAAAATTCATATAATTCCAGATTTTGTCAAGAATGTTAGAATTAAAAATAAATCACTTTAAGATCTTCCCTGAATTGAAGTTTCCCCTTTATATTAGAAGAAACATAAACATTCATACCGGAATCAACAAGAACAGCCGAAATATCCTTCATTAATAAAAGAATTCTCTTCGTTTTTTCAATCCCTGACACAAAAAAAGCCGTTGAATACGCATCCGATACAAGCGGATCATGACTGAAAACAGTTACTGATATAAGACCTGATTCAGCAGGATATCCGGTTGCAGGATCTATAATATGATGATACCTCTTACCTCCAAAAATCCTGAACCTTTCATAATCACCGCTTGTTGAAACAGCTTCTCCATCATCCATAAGAAAAGTCGCTATTACAGAATTCCCGCGGGGATCCCGTATTCCGGCTTTCCAGAGCCTGCCATTATTATCACCTATAACCTGAATATCTCCTGCACAGGCAACAATTGCGCCTTCAACACCGCTGTTTCTGAGAGCAGAAACCGCTTTTTTAACAGCATACCCCTTGGCAACAGCCCCCAGACCTATTTTTGTATCTTTCTTCAAAAATCTTATAGAATTATTGCTTTCATCAATTCTGATATTTTTATAGGATACCAGAGGAAGAATACTTTTAATTTTTACATCATCAGGAGGGGTAAACCCCTCTGCTGAAAAATCCCATAGTTTTCCGGATGATGCCCAGGTTATATCAAATGCCCCCCCTGTTTTTCCGGAGACGTCCAGTGAATTTTTTATCAGAAAAAATACATCATCACTGACCTTCAATGGTCCGGGATATGCTTTACTGTTTATCATAGATATTTCAGAATCATTACTGTATAAACTGAAATCTCTCTGAACTTTTTCTATCTCACTAAAAGCAAGATTAAACAGTTCAGCAGTATCAGCATTTTTATCTGCTATTGTAATTGTCACAACAGTACCCAGAAGCATACGGCTGACAACTGCTGCTTTTCCTCCACATGATACTGAAAACATCAGTATTAGTATTACAATGCATCTTTTTGAACGGATAATCATCTTAAAATCATAACTTTTTATAATAAATATTTAACATCCGGATTAAATGTACAATTATTCCGGGATTATTTTCAGGATATCACGATAATTCAGGCATTCCAGCACCTAAATGCAAGTAATATATTTTGTCAATAAAATTAACCTTAAAAAAAGGCATCACTGCTGCATCTCCTCTTCAGCATATGTAAGATGCTCATACATTTTCCGTCGTGCCATTTCAACATCTCTGCTTTTCACAGCTTCGTATACTGCCAGATGCTGCCGGAAAAGAGCCTGCTGATTTCCTTCTTTTTTAAACAGTTTTTCTCTGTTAATTTTAATCGATTTCTGCATAGTATCAGATATGGTATTCATGAGCCTTACGAGAAGAGAATTACGGGTGGCATGCGCCAGGGCAAAATGGAACTCCCAGTCTGTAAACTCTCCAAGTGCAGACTTAAGCATCTGTCTCTCCATATCATCGATTATTTTCCCGAGTTTTTTAATATCATCATCAGTCGCATTGATCGCTGCAAGCCCGGCAGACTCCACCTCCAGTCCTTTTCTTACCTGAAGGATCTCAAGAATAGTATCTCTCTCCATTAGCAAAAGAAGCGCAAGTGGCTGAATGATTGAATTTACATCACTCTGCTTGATAAAAGTCCCTTCGCCCGGTTTTATCTCCAGAATACCCAGCAGGTGGAGCGCGCTTAAAGCTTCACGGACAGATGCCCTGCTCACATTAAGGTTTTCTGCAAGCACCCTTTCTGCGGGAAGTTTGTCACCCGGTTTCAGATTCCCTTCGGTTATCATCACTTTTATCTGTTCAACGATCTGTTCATAAATTTTCTGCTGCTGAATAGGTTTAAACTCCATAATCTCTACCCCGTCCCTTGACTAAAACTATTCCAGGGTATATTTAAATTAAGCATTACATTTTTTGTCGAGTACAATAATCAGTAATTAACCCTATTTAATCTAATCACTAAAACGCTTTTCACGTATAGTTTAAAGCTTAACAACGGATATTGTCTGCTTAAGTTTCTCCGCCAGATTTGCCAGATTTTCCGAACTGCCTGCAATCTCCTCGGAATTCCCGGCGATATTCTGAGCAACATCATTTATACTGCTTATGGAAGAGACGATTTCACTCACAGCGACTTTGTGCTCACCTGTTGAATGTGCAATCTCGTCAGACATCTCCATTACAAGTTTAATTTTTTCGCTTGCAGTGCTGTTAATATCCTTCTGCCGTATCATCTGCTCATTAATCATGACAATTTTATTATCGATTGAATTAACACCGGATATTATTTTTGCAGCAGCATCAGTTGAGTTCTTCACAGCTTCGAAGCCTGTTTGTATCTCAGACGTATTAAGATTTATCAGTTTTTCTATCTCCTTTATACTGGATGCTGTCTGGTCTGCAAGTTTCGACACTTCATCTGCAACAACAGCAAATCCCCTGCCGGCCTCTCCCGCCCTTGCCGCTTCAATTGCAGCATTCAGCGAAAGAAGGTTTATATGTTCAGATATATCACTTATCATATTCAGAATATTCCGCATATCGTCAGAGCTCTGAGAAACATTTATCATACTCCTGTTCATCGATTGCATAGAGGCATCACCGCTTCTTGCGTCAGCAGCAATCCTTCTTGATAAATCCGCAGCCTCGCTTACCGTGTCGTATACCTGGTTAATACTTCCCGATAATTCATCCATGATTAGAATCAGTTTCTGAAGCATATTATTCTGAAGTTCCGATCCGTCCGAAATCTTATCCATACCGGCAGAGATCTCCTCTGTTGTTGCAGTAATCTCCTCAGCTGACGATGCCTGGCTTTGTGCATTTCCGGCGAAGGAAAATGTTGTTGCTGAAAGTTCCTCTGAAGATGATGAAAGTTCATCGGAAATATCCCGTATCCTTTCAACTATTTCTGAAATGCTGTTTCTCATCCTGGTGCTTGCCAGCGCCATGGCCCCTATTTCACCTTTATAGTTTTCAAGTGAATGTATTTTTGAAGCTTCCCTGAAATCAAAATCTGAAATCAGCATAACCAGATCTTTAACGCGCATTATAGGCCGTGCAATTTTATTCCCAATGGTATAACCTATAAAAGAAAAAATAATAATAAGAAGGAGAGTAAAACCGACTATAGAGATAATATCTTTCATCAATGCATTTTGCAGAACACCCTTTTCATTATTTACCCTGACATCAATATCATCAACATAATTACCTGTTCCCACAGACCAGCCGAAAGGCTCAAAAAAGAGGGCATATCCCCTTTTCATCAGTGCTTCAGTCTCCCCTTTTTTCGGAAACCAGTAGTTTGTAAAACCTCCGCCAGGTTGTTTTGCTGCCGTTATTATCTGCTGTATTATATATGAACCTTTCTTATCCTGAAAATTTATCCTGTTTGTCCCCTCAGTTTTACTTCCATATAATACAATATTATCACCCTTTTCTGTATCCGCCCAGAAGTAACCTTCACCCTCATACCTCAATTCCCGGAGAAGATCCGCTCCAAGTTTCTTCGCCTGTTCATTATTAATTATTCCGGATTCATTCATTTTATTAATCTGTTTCAGCATGCTTATTGCTGTATCCACCTGGGATTTTATTACCCGATCATAATTTTCCCTGAGTATCCTGTCAGTATTTGTAACTGTACGTTGATTGAGATTAACAATTTTATAAATGAAAAAAGACATTACTGACAATGAAGACAGCATGCATATTGCTATAACTATAAAAGTCAGCTTTAAAGTAAGCTTCATACGATACCTCCGGTCTCTACACTATCTGAAAAATACATACGTCTGCCTGATAACTTAAACCGGAGAACATTTTTTTTATTTTAAGAATAACCATTTAAGTCCTGTTGATTCAAATTTTAAATTCATGGTGAAACTATTAATTAAAAATTATGGATAAAAAAAGTGAAAACAATCCTTTACCGGAAATGGTAAAGGATTGTTTTGCTGAATCTATATTCAAAAAGGAGGTCTTCACTTTTAATCTTCAATCAGTTCGGCCAGAAGCTCAAGTGTATGTTTAACTGAAATTCTGTCCCCTGATTGATCTATTCCGCCCCTGATCTGCATAACGCATCCCGGACAGTCCATTGCCACTAATGGCGTCCCTGTATTCCTGATGTTCTCAAGCTTTCTCTGAAGTATCGGTCTCGATATTTCAGGAAGTTTTATTGAGTATGAGCCCCCCATACCACAGCACATGTCACATTCGAACATCTCCTTAATTTCATATCCCGCCTTGCGAAGGATCTCGCGGGGCTGTTCAGAAACCTTCAGAGTCCGCTTCAGGTGACAGGAGTCATGGTATGTCAGGGAACCGGGATTTACACCTTTTCTGAGTTTCAGTTTCCCTTCATCAATCAGCTTTTTCGCAAGAACTGAAAAATCTATAACCTTTGCTGCAAGCTTTTCAGCTTCTTCAATATGCTCTGTCTGCCCGAGACTTTCAAATGTACTTTTAAACTCCTGGTTAAGTGCTACTGTACATGTGGGGCACGCGGACACCACATACTGCACGTCCTCTTTAAGGAGAGCTTTTATGTTATCCACCGCGTTATTTGCGGCCACTTCATAGGCACCGTTATATCTTGCCGGAGCTCCGCAGCAGGTCTGCTCCTGAGGATAGACAACTTCATATCCCGCTTTATTAAGAATCTTCACCAGCGCTACCCCCATTTCCGGGTAAGCGAAATCAATGAGGCACCCTGAATAAAAAGCGATCTTCTTATCGGATGCCGGCTGTTTTATCTTTTTAAACTGGTCCCTGAATGGAGTTGCAGCTATTGCCGGCAGGCTGCGTCCTTCAGTCAGATCTGAAAGGAACAGCGGAAGGTGACGGATATAACCACCGCTTGTAAAAGGTTTTCCGGTTAAGGACGCTGTACGGAGCATTGCATGGAACATCTTCCGGTTATTAACCACCGCGAATATCGCCTTCTGCGCAAGGGATTGTCCCTTATCCTCAACCAACCTGCGTCTTATCTCAAGTATCATTTCAGGTATATCGAGTTTGCCGGGGCACACCTCTTTGCAGTTGCCGCACTGGATACAGAGTCCCTGAATATCCTCGGAGTTTTTCATCTCCTCGAACCATGCTGTGAGAATTGTACCGATACCGCCGGTATATGTACTGCCGAACACATGTCCGCCTACAAGACGGAATATAGGACATACGTTCAGGCATGAACCGCACCTGATACACTGCATAGCCTGCGCGAATTTCGGATCTTTTGCCATCTCGGTCCTGTGATTATCCATAAGAACGATATGGAGATCTTTCATTGTCCCGTCAGAATTTGGAGTTGCACCTGTAATAATTGAAACATAGCTTGTAAGAAGCTGGGCAGTCGCGCTTCTGGGCAAGGCTGTAAGAATCGGAACTATATCATCAAACTTTTCGACGAACTTTTCTATTCCCACAAGAGCAACATGAATTTTAGGGAGCATTGTTGTCATCCTGGCATTCCCTTCATTGGTAACAATCACAATACTCCCTGTTTCAGCTACAGCAATATTTCCTCCGGAAATTCCCATATCAGCTTCAAGAAATTTTGTCCGAAGCTCGTGCCGTGCCACTTCAACAAGTTTTGGTATATCGTTACTGAGACGCTCATGGACCTCCTTGCTGAAGAGATCCGAAACCTGCTCCTTTGTCATATGTATGGCGGGCATTACCATGTGTGATGGCCTCTGCCCTGCAAGCTGGATAATCCATTCGCCAAGGTCTGTTTCTCTTACTGATACACCATTCTCTTCAAGGTGTTTATTCAGGTGAATCTCTTCACTTGCCATGGATTTTGATTTTACAACTGATTTTACATTATTATCTTTCGCCACTTTAAGTATATAATCAACAGCTTCCTGTGCGCTCCCCGCCCTGAATACTTTAGCTCCCCGCGCTTCAGCATTTTTTTTAAACTGTGCAGCAAGTTCTTCAAGGTGTTTTGCCGCATAAGATTTCCTGTCAGCAATAGTCTGCCGCAACTCCTCGAAATCTATACCCTCATAAGCTTTTGCCCTGTTTACCCTGTAAGCCTCGGAGAATTTCCCGAGAGCTCCTGTGAGGATGGAGTTATTAACTGCATCATTTATTGATTTTTTGAATTTCTTTTCCATAGCATTACCCCTCCATCTCATCAACAAAAACAATAACCAGTCTCTTCGGGCCATGAACACCGATAGTTAGTACCCGTTCTATATCAGCAGTTCTGCTGGGGCCTGTGATAAAAGCAATATAACTGCTGTTTTCCGGCCTGAGCTTTTTAAACACAGCAGTTTTATCTTCGAGGATAGATGATGTACTCACTATAGCTATATGAATGGGGGGGAGAGTGGAAACAAGCCGTTCATCTATGGAGGTCTGATCAGACACAAGGGAGCCGGTATCTGCAAGAGCATAGGACATTTCGCTTATACCCGCGATTGACTCAGCAGCGAGCTGACGTGAAACATCGAACTTGAGTCCCGGTACCTTTTTACTCAGAGACTCTTTGTCCTCCCCTTTCAGGAAGCCTGAATCACTCCAGAGTGCAGAAGCACTCTCCTTATCGGCTACTCCTTCATTTCCAAGAAATGAAAGTATAAACTCCTTTGCGTCACTTTTATTTCTGAACCTGTGAACCTCTGCTCCTACAGCTTCAGCTCTTGTTTTAAATTTTTCATACATAAACCAGCCTCCATATAATAACTCTAACATCAATGCCGGAAAACTGACCTGTAATTCTTAACACAGGAACAGTTTTCCCGGGCATATTTTTTAAAATAGATAACCCCTGCTACTTTTTCTCTTTTTCTTTAGCTTCATAAGATTTTGCCAGCATCTGTACTGTATGATACATCGGCAGATTCATATCAAACCGGTTCATACCGTCTGCAAGCTGCATTATACATGCCCCGCACCCTGTTACAACAGCATCAGCATCTGTTGCTTTAATGGCATCAGATTTGTGTCTGTGAATATCCATTGATAAATCATAGTGAGTGAGGCTGAATGATCCTGCACTTCCGCAGCATCTGTCGGCGTTTTTCATCTCGACAAACTTGAGTCCCGGTATCTTATTCAGAATAGTCCTTGGAGAATCCTTAACACCCATACCTCTGTTCAGGTGACACGGGTCATGATATGTAACTGCCATATTAAGAGCACCGAGTTTAGATTCATCGAGTCCTATAACTTTAACTATATAATCTGAGATATCAATAATCTTAGCAGCTACCTTCCGTGCCTTTTGCGCGTATCCAGGATCATCTTTCAGCATATCAACGTAATGGTGCTGAAATGTTGTACCGCAGGATCCGCATGCAGTAATTATATGTTCAACATCGAGTTTACTGAAAATATCCACGTGAGATTTCGCCATCTCCAGCGCTGTCTCCGCATCTCCGTGGGCAAGTAAAGGCATACCGCAGCAGTGCTGATCTTTGGGAACAGTTATTTCAACATTATTCCTTTTCAGAACTTCGGCCACATCCATTCCGGCTTTATCATAAAGAAAATTCATGCTGCAACCGGTAAAAAATGCAACTTTCCTCACAGGATTAGGAACCTTTATCACTTCAGGGAGCTGACTTCTTAGAGGTTTTGACGCAAGAGGAGGTATGATTCTCCTCATGTCAAGACCGAACGGGAACCTCGGGTGCGCGCCTGTTACAGATAAATGCTTTTTAAATGCAAGGCCCTGAAATTTACTCCCTGCAATCATACCGAGGTTAAAAAGCTTCGGACGTTTAACTACTGAAAAGATAGCTTTCTTAATCGGGTGAAGACCCCTGTTCCGTACTATAGCCGCCCTTGCGCCGAATATAATTTTGTCCACCTTTACTCCGCAGGGACATTTAGCAACACAGGCCATGCATGTGAGGCAGAGACCGAGTTTATCTGCAAGACCCTCAGTATATTCCAGGTCTCCATTAAGTACTGCATCAATCAGTCTTATTTTACCGCGGGCAACAGATCCCTCCTTCCGCTCTTCGAGATAAACAGGACAGACTTCCATACAGTTGCCGCACTTCATACATTTCAGCAACTCGTCCTTTACTTCATCTATAGAATCATATATTGTCATAATCATCCCCTCCAGAACATCTTGCCAGGATTCATAATGTTATCAGGGTCCAGAGCATCTTTGATTTTCTTCATCACTGATATCCCTGCAGGGCCGAACTGCATTTCCATATATTTTGATTTAGCCATACCTATACCATGCTCACCGGAAAGTGTTCCTCCAAGATTTATGGCCACCTGAAATATCTCATCTACAGCCTTATGAACCCTATCCATCTCCTCTTTGTCAGATTCATCTGTAAGAATTGTGGGATGGAGATTTCCATCTCCTGCATGACCGAAAGTACCTATCTGAAGATTATATTTCACTGCAATTTCCCTGAGAGCTTTAAGCATCTCCGGAATTCTGCTTCGTGGAACAGTGGCATCCTCAAGAACTGTTGTGGGCTTCACCTGGGCCAGTGCCGGGAGAGCAGCCCTCCTTGCAGCGAATATTGCATCTCTGTCCGCATCACTCTCTGCAAGTTTCATTGATGCAGCTTGATTTCCTGAGCATATCGTTTTAACAGTTTCAAATTCTTTAATAACAACATCCTCAATGCTTCCATCAACTTCGATAACAAGCACAGCTTCAGCATCAACAGGGAGCCCTATTTTGGAATAATTCTCAACAGTACGGATTGTAACATTATCCATAATCTCAAGAGTTGCAGGTATCACTTTATTGCTTATAATGTCAGCAATGGTTTTCCCCGCATTATCAAGATTATCAAAAATCGCAAGCATGCTCCTCCTGTACTTTGGAGCAGGGATAAGCTTCACAATAATTTTTGTAATAATCCCCAGTGTACCTTCAGCACCTGTAAAAAGTTTTGTAAGATCATAACCGCTTACATTTTTAACTGTTTTGCCTCCGGTTTGTATAACTTCCCCGTCAGGCATTACAATTTCAAGGCCCATAACATAATCTTTGGTCACACCATACTTCAGACCACGCAGTCCGCCTGAGCATTCACTTACGGAGCCGCCCATTGTTGCAGTAGTTACAGTGCCGGGATCAGGAGGGTATATCAGCCCATGAACTGCTGCAGCCTCATTAAGCCTCTGTATTACAAGGCCTGGCTCAACTGTTGCTGTAAGGTTAGCTGCATCAACTTCTATTATCCTGTCCAGCTTAAGCATAGACAGGACAATTCCGCCGTCTACCGGGATTGTTCCGCCGCTGAGATTTGTTCCTGAGCCCCGAGTGACAACAGGAATTTTATACTTTGACGCAAGTCTAACAAGGCTGACAATCTCTTCCTTTGTTGAAGGAGTGACTATGACATCAGGCTCGCTGCGCTGCATATCCGCAGTAGCGTCATACGAATAGTTTATCCTATCCTCTTTACCGGTAAGAACATTATCCTTACCCAAAATTGCAACCAGTTCATTAACTATATTTTTATCCATGATAATTCTCCTGATCTTTATATTATTTTAGAACCCTCGTATTTCTCTTATTCACCGGCAGATGCCAGTCTTTTATAATTATTCAATCTCCACTTTGCATTCTCTTCAGCAGACTTAAACAACTCATCAGCCTTGTCAGGGAATTCTTTCTTAAGGGATGTGTAACGCACTTCACCCATTAAGAAATCCTGGAACCTGCTGTAATCAGCCTCTTTAGAGTCAAGGATAAACGGATTTTTTCCTTCCTCCTCAAGAAGCGGATTGTATCTGAAAAGGCTCCAGTATCCGCATTCAACTGCAAGTTTTGCTTCAAGCTGCGATTTACCCATACCTGCCCTGAGTCCATGGTTTATACATGGAGCATAAGCTATTATAAGTGACGGGCCCGGATATGCTTCAGCCTCCATAACTGCCTTGAGATACTGCGACTGGTTCGCACCCATTGAAACCTGGGCTACATAAACATATCCGTATGACATTGCTATCATGCCGAGATCCTTCTTCCTTATCTTCTTTCCTGAAGCAGCAAATTTCGCCACAGCAGCAGTTGGAGTAGCCTTTGATGACTGACCGCCTGTATTGGAGTAAACCTCTGTATCCATTACAAGAATATTCACATCCTCACCTGAAGCGATTACATGGTCAAGGCCGCCGAATCCGATGTCATACGCCCAGCCGTCTCCGCCGAAGATCCATATTGACTTCTTCACTATGTACTGCTTCAGTTTAAGTATCTCTTTTGCTGATACGGCGCTGTCTTTCTCAAGGAGCGGGATAAGCTTATCCTTCAGTTCCTTTGTCTTCTCAGCGTTGTTTTTATTCTCTCTCCACTCTTTAAGAAGAGCTTTAAGTTCAGCAGAGGAACCTTCTGATTCATACTGAAGTGAAAGGTCGTTAATCCTTGTTTTCATCTGCTCAACACCGAGGTTCATTCCGAATCCGTATTCAGCATTGTCCTCAAAGAGTGAGTTCGCCCACGCAGGACCCTGCCCTGCTTTATTTCTGCAGTATGGCGTTGCAGGAGCTGATCCGCCGTAGATTGAAGAACATCCTGTGGCATTGGCAACCATCATCCTGTCACCCACAAGCTGGGTTATAAGCTTGATGTATGGAGTCTCACCGCATCCTGCGCATGCTCCGGAGAATTCAAAAAGCGGTTGCGCGAACTGGCTCCCTTTCACTGTGTTCTTGGGAATAATATTGTCCTTGTATGTTACCTTTTCCGCCATGTAGTTCCAGTTTTCGACTTCATTCATCTGCGTTTCAAGATGTCCCATTACAAGAGCTTTATCTTTAGCAGGACAAACCTGGGCACAGTTTCCGCAGCCTGTACAGTCAAGGGGTGAAATCTGTATTTTGAATTTAAGTCCTTCAAAACCTTTACCCTTTGCGTCAATAAACTTTATCCCTTCCGGAGCGGCAGAAACTTCCTTCTCATCAAGGAGGAACGGCCTTATTGCAGCGTGGGGACATACATATGCACACTGGTTACACTGAATACAGTTATCAGGTATCCACTCAGGCACATTAACCGCTATCCCCCTCTTCTCGTATACCGTAGTCCCTGCGGGGAATGTGCCGTCAGGCATATCAACAAAGGCGCTTACGGGGAGAAGATCTCCATCCTGCCTTGCCATCGGCTCCATCACCCGGGTTATGAACTCAGGAACATCTTTCTTCTCAGAAGAAGTGCCTGCCGCATTTTTCCATTCTACGGGAATATCTATCTTAACAAGGCCGTCTGCTCCGCTGTCAACAGCCGCGTTGTTCATCTTAACAACATCATCGCCCTTCTTACCGTAGGATTTTTTTATAGCATTCTTCATCTCTGTAACCGCAGTGTCATACGGTATTACATTGGCCAGTTTAAAGAATGCCGCCTGCATGATGGTATTTGTCCTTGTGCCAAGTCCAAGCTCCTCCGCAATCTTTGTGGCATTTATTATATAAAAATTGATATTATTATCCGCAATATAGCGCTTCATTTTATCAGGAAAGCTTTTGACAACCTCATCCTTATCCATTATTGTATTGAGAAGGAATGTCCCACCTTTCTTCAAACCTCTGAGCATATCGTACTTATAGATATATGAAGGTACATGACACGCTACAAAGTCAGGCTGATTGATAAGGTATGTTGAGCGTATAGGCTGCTTCCCGAACCTCAGGTGTGATACTGTTATACCACCTGACTTCTTTGAGTCATAGGCAAAGTATGCCTGTGAATACATGTCAGTTGTATCACCTATAATCTTGATTGAATTCTTATTCGCGCCAACTGTTCCATCTGATCCGAGGCCGTAGAATTTTGCCTCTATTGTTCCTTCAGGGGATACACTGATATCTTCTCCCACTGGAAGAGACTTAAATGTAACGTCATCAACTATTCCCACAGTGAACCCATTCTTAGGCTCAGGGAGTTTAAGGTTTTCATAAACCGCAAGCATCTGTGCCGGAGTTGTGTCTTTTGAACTGAGCCCGTATCTTCCGCCCACGATTAACGGTGCGCCCGGTTTGCCGTAGAATACATCCCTCAGGTCAAGATAAAGAGGCTCGCCGTTTGCTCCCGGCTCCTTTGTCCTGTCAAGCACTGCGATTCTCTTTACACTCTTCGGCAGTACATTGAGGAGATATTTTGTTGAGAAGGGTCTGTACAGGTGTACTGATATGAGGCCGACTTTCTCACCCTTTGCTCCAAGATAATCTATCACCTCTTTTATTGTCTCTGTTACAGAACCCATTGCTATGATTATATTCTCTGCATCTGGCGCTCCGTAATATGTGAAGGGCTTGTACTCTCTCCCGGTTATCCTGCTGATCTCCAGCATATAATCATTCACTGTGTCATCCAGTG
>DAISJZ010000071.1:0-17977 GCA_036821145.1 Spirochaetota bacterium | reverse complement strand
ATTATTGGAGCAGGTAACGGAGGCCTCACTGCTTCAGCAGCCCTGGCCCAGGCCGGTAAGAAAGTCCTTCTTCTTGAAAAGCATAACATCCCCGGAGGGTGCGGAACCAGTTTCCGCAGGGGGAGATTTGAGTTTGAGGTTGCCCTTCATCAGCTCAGCGGGATGGGTTCAGCAGAGAAACCGGGCCCACTCCGTCATATACTTAAAAAACTTGAAATTGAAGATAAAATTGAATGGGTAGAGATGGATAAACTTTACCGCGTCGTACTCCCCGGCAGGCTGGATATTACTCTCCCCGCTGAAAAGGAAGCTGCAATTAAATATCTTGAGGAGAAGTTTCCCGCGGAAAAGGAACAGTTCAGGAAGTTCTATGATTTCGTGTATAAATATCTATTTGAATCATTTACAGTATCAAAGACACCGGAAGACCAGGTGGAGAGGGAAAAGTTTCCCCTTTATTTTAAATATAACCTGAAGAGTTCCCAGGAGGTTATGGATGAATTTTTTAAAGATCCTCTCATTCACCTCTCGCTGAATGTGTACTGGTCATTCATGGGGCTCCCTCCGTCAAAGCTCCCCTTTGATATACTGGCCGGTAATATCTTTATATACATGGAATTCAAGCCTTATCACCTCAAGGGGGGCTCACAGGTGATGTCAACCGCTCTCACAGAGACAGTTCTGAAATACGGCGGAGATATAAAGTTTAACTGCGGAGCTGAAAAGATCATTGTTGAAGGGGGAGCCGTACGCGGAGTGTTAACTGAACATGGTGACAAATTCACCGCTCCTTATGTTGTCTCAAATATCTCCCCTGTGAGGACATATGTTGATATGATTGATGAATCCCTTGTCCCTGAAGAGACCCTTTATAATATGGGTAACAGCAGGACCAGTGTGTCAGCATTCACCCTTTACATCGGCCTTGACTGTGAACCGGAGAAGCTGGGGTTTAAAGAATCGATGAATCTTTTTTACGCGCTCAGTGATGTTAATGACAGTTTTGCCGCTGCGAGGAGGCTTGATACTGATGAGGATGGATTTATCGTGAGCTGCTACACCCTTGATGATCCGCACTTTTCACCTGCCGGGACAAGCCAGGTCGTTGTAGTGTGTCTTAAATACGGGGAGCCATGGATGGAACTCCCCCCTGAACTTTATCATGAAACAAAGTACAGGTGCGCAGACACTCTCCTCCGCCGTGTTGAGGAACAGTTCCCGGGGTTCAGGGAACATATTGAAGAGATTGAAGTTGCAACCCCTCTTACGCACTTGAGGTACTTAGGGCATCCCAATGGAGCAGTATACGGCTTTGACCAGGACCTGAAGGACACAGGGATCTTTATGCAGAAAAAATCTCCAATACAGGGTCTCTACTTTGCAAGCGGATGGGTTGAGGTGAACGGTTTCCAGCCTACTCTTACAGCGGGGTACTCAACTGCACGAAGGATGCTT
Organism: Spirochaetota bacterium; assembly: GCA_036821145.1. Taxonomy (GTDB): domain Bacteria; phylum Spirochaetota; class UBA4802; order UBA4802; family UBA5550; genus UBA5550. Next base: position 16,522 of record DAISJZ010000071.1, on the reverse strand, counting down.
AAGAAGATGAACGGGGAGGGGAAGTAGCATGAAAAACTATGTTAAACATATAGATGGATATAATGATGTTGAAATGGAGGTTGAGATCAGCAGAAAGTACGGTAAAGATTACCGTGCTGAAAAGGGGAGAACAGGAAGGATAATTGATCTTTACCATCCTGAAGTTATTGATCTTACTGTTTCTGAAATTATCAAAGAGAGCATCACAGCGAAAACATTCAGGCTTGTTTCCAAATCCGGGTATCTTCCGCCTTTTCAGGCCGGGCAGTATATCAATGTTTACGGTGAGGTGCAGGGGATCCGCACAAGCAGGCCTTACAGCATATCATCCTCTCCACGGCAGAGAGCATACTATGATATTACAGTTGCAAGGATAGAAAACGGTTTCTTCTCCGACTATCTACTTGATAAAGTTAAGAGGGGTGATTCACTTCAGAGTTCTGCGCCGTCAGGGAATTTTTATTTTAACCCGCTGTTTCACAGCAGAAACTCTGTCTTTATAGCAGGGGGGAGCGGGATTACACCTTTTGTGAGCATGATCCGTGAGATATGCGACGCGGGTCTTGAGAGGAGTGTCACCCTCTTATACGGTAACCGCACAACGTCGAATATACTCTTTCATGACGAGCTTGACAATCTTGCTTACAGGTATCCGAATTTCAAATACATCCCTGTAATTGCAGAACCCCCCATGGGATATAAAGGTGTCCGGGGCTTTATCAACGCCTCATGTATTGAAAAATGCGTAATGGATCTTTCTGACTGCACCTTCTATATATGCGGGCCTGAAGCAATGTATGATTACTGCATCCCTGAACTTGAAAGCATGAATATTCCGGCAAAAAGAATAAGGAAGGAGATGTTTTCCTGCTCTTCAGATATTACTAAAGAGCAGGGTTGGCCCGGGAATCTTACAGGGAACGAGGAGTTCACTGTTAAAGTTAAAGGGAATAAAACTGTCAGGGCCAGGTCAGGAGAGACACTCCTCGCGTCACTTGAAAGGGAAGGGATTATTGTTCCCGTGAACTGCAGATGCGGGGAGTGCAGTATCTGCAGGGTTAAGCTTGTATCAGGGAAGGTTTTCATGCCGAGAGGGGTGCTTCTGCGTGAAGCGGATGTAAAGTTCGGCTATATCCATTCATGCAAGGCTTATCCCCTTGAGGATCTTGAGATTATTCTGTAGGAAAAATATTGGGCGGTCACAAAAACTCCGTTTTTGTGACCGCAGGGAGCCCTGCGGGGCTTATAAAGGGGCTACCGCCCCTTTAACCCCTTAGAAATATAGTTATTGGGACTTCCCTGTTTTAATACATCAGTATTTATTCCTTAAATTTTTTCAGGGAAGAGGTATATAATTCAGGCAGGGTAATAAAAGCGGGAGATATTCTGATCCCGCTTTTATTGTTCCGGCATATTGCTTTAATTTAACTATCTCATTGATTCTTTGCTTAGCGAGGAGTCTGAAACTGATTTATTGTACTCAACAGATTTAATTCTGAGCTCGGTATTCCCTTTACCGTCAGCCATAGACATTACAGCACGGAATGGTGTCAGTATCCCGTTAACTTTTTTTACATCGTAGTTTTCTATATATTTGTGGAGAGTGCCGTCTTTATAAATATCCGCACGAACAATAAAGAAGTCTGTTTTCCTGACGTAGAATACTGCCTTTGAGTATACATTATCATTTCCTGCAGGTGCGGCCTCAACCTTGTAGCACTTTGCTCCGGCTGCATCTGTTTCCCCTGCAAGGGTATAGTTATATGAATCTATATCACGGGACTTCATATCTTCATAATAGAAATGAGAGTTTACAAATGGCTGTGTCCTTTCCCCTGTTGCAATCCTTTTAACCTTCCCTGATGACATCATGAGCCACTGGTCATCCTCACCTTTTTTATGTGTATGAGTCAGAAATTTTATCTTTGTGGGCTTTGTGAATTTAATGAGAACCTTTTCATCTTTGCCTGCTTTTTTCCCGGTTAATTCAAACTCTTTTTCAGTTGAAGAACTCCCTTTGTTAATGGTCATTATTACAGATGCCTTAACTGTGTCAGGCTGTTTCAGGGCTTCCGATTTATCCATAATCTGACGTCCTGTCATGGCATAGATGTTCCCTGCTGTTATAATGAATAACAAAGCTGTAAACAGAATTTTTTTTCTCATAATATACTCCTTCATATATCGTTGTTTTATTTTATACAAATTATCAGTTGGCGTCTCTTGAGTTCAGAAACCGCAGTATCCTGCTTCTCACTGTAATGTTGATTAAATTCAAGTACCGGTTAGCTGTTATTGAATTTTTAAATATAACATAAGGCTCAGTAATTATTCGTGGAATAATTACTCTGCTCTCTTCAGGATTGAACTCCGTCAGCTTTATAAGAGCAGGGAGAATAAGTATTGCCCCTGCAGTTGTGGTGATGAAAGTAAAACCCAGCAGAATTCCGAAGAGAAAAATCGGTTTGAACTGCGATATGACAAGTACAGAGAAACCTGCAATAAGGGCAAGGGCGGTAAAAATAATAGCTTTACCCCCGGTTTTAAGTGTATGATTGACAGCATCATCTATTGATGAAAATTTTTGTGCTGCGTGACGGTAGGTGTTCAGAAAATGAATGGTGTTATCAACTCCAATACCTATTGTAATGGATGCAATTATTGCAGTTGCTATATCCAGTTTTATACCTGCCCATCCCATTATGCCGAAGTTTACAATAACTGAAGTTATTATGGGGACAGCGGAGATTAATCCGGCAGCAGTATTGCGGAACAGTACAGAGACAATCATGGTAACAGCAATAAACGAAAGAAGAAGGCTCCACATCTGTCCGCGTACAACATATTTAGCAAGACTAATAATAATCAGCGGTTCACCGCTGATGGTAACTCCGTAGCCTGAACTATTGAGTTCGCTGTTGAAATGCGTACGGATTTTTTCAACAATGCGGCTGATATCTGCTGTGCCTAACATCGCGTCTTCGCTCTCAGATAACCTTGCAAAAATATTTACTGTGCGGAATTCCGGGTCTACATAGGGCTCAAATTCATCGATTCTACCATCGGAGTTTTCATCGTTCCCTGAATAAATTTCCAGATAATCAATAAGATCTGTTTTTGAATCAGGGATTGAATAGAAGGCCGGGTCATCGTTATGCATCGCCATATTTATTGTACGGATGAAATCTCCGAATGCGTCTGTTCTCCCTATGTGGAGATCTTTATTCTCCGGAGATGTGAGCCATCCCCTGAGCTCTTCAGTTTTATTGAGAAAGCCGGGATCTTTAACTCCGTCAGTCTCCCCTGAATCTATCAGTATGTTGAGGCCCATTGTGCCGCCGAACTTCTTCCCGATTTCACAGCTTGACCTGTTTATATAATCAGATCGGCTGAAATACGATTGAAGTGAGGTCTCAGATTCAAGCTGGAATATCCCTGCAGCAGAAACTGCAATAATTACAACTGCACCTGCAATAACTTTCCCCGGGTGTTTTACTGCAAGTATCGAGCATACATCCAGTATCGATAAAACAATGCCCCTGTCCCGGCCTGCTGCTCTTCCGGCACTCTCTCCCGGGGATTTTCTGATATCAATGAATGTGAATACAGCAGGGATAAAGAGTGATGCAATGAAAACTGCAAAAGCTGTTCCGAGAGCTGCAAATATCCCCCATTCAAAAATTGAAGAAACCTGTGTTGCCATGTTTGTTAAAAAACCTGTAATTGTAGTGACACCGGCAAGAAAGAGAGTCATCCCCACCATCTGCATTGATGTAAAAATCCCCTCTGCTTTATCACCCCTGATCTTTTCCGAATCAATGAGAAACCTGTTCATTATATGAATTGAATATGAGCTCCCCACTGAGATAATGAGAGGGGGGAGCGATATTCCTATTACTGAAATTTTAAATCCGAGATGCCCCATGAGCCCCAGTACCCATGCATCTGCCATTATGAGAGTAATAAGCGGTATCACAACTCCCTGAATTGTCCTGAAATTAAGATAGAAGATGATACAAACAACAAACAGCACCAGCGGGACAAAGAATTTAAGGTCTCGCTGCATGTAGTCAATAATCTGCCTGTAGAGTACGGGCGCTCCCTGGGTTGTTATCTTTAAACTGCCGGGGCTATTGTAGCTTTCAGCAATCTGTCTGATTTCACCTGCTATGTCGCTGTGATCATTGGATTCAGAGAGGCGCACAAAAATTCCGAAGTCTGTAATATCCCCTTCATTGTTTTCAGCGTAGATCCCGTTTCTGAATGCGGGATTTCTTTTTAGAAGTTTTTTAAAATCATCGAACTCCTTATCAGTGGATGGCAGGATTCTTTTGCCATTATCATCAGCAGGGATAAGATCATAAGCTGTGAGGGTATCATCTCTGCCTGAAAGATCCTTCATTGTAAAAGGGGAGAGGATCATATTAACATACTCTTTCGTTTTAATGTCACGGGTCTCTTCCAGGGATGACTTCAGGCTTTTCAGTTTCCGTATCGAGATTATATCATCGGGAGATAGTCCGCTGCCGAGTTTCCGTTCAACTGTTTTTGCGAAGAGCGGGTCTCTGGAAAGAGTGTTGATTAGATCTTTTTTCGTCACAGGAGTTCTGCTCTGAATCAGTGAATCGATGCGGGCGATCCTTTCCGACTCTCTCTCTTCATTATATGATTTATACTCTTCAATCTCACTTATGATATTATCTGTCTCTCTGAAGACCGATTCACTGAACAGGCTTTCAGATGAAATATCAATAATAATGAACTTCCCGTTATTGCCGTAAACCTGCTTCAGATTTTCATTTGTGATATACTCTATATCATGCTGCGGCATCATCACATCGAGAGAGTTTTCAAACTGAATCTTCGTGAGCCCGGTGCATGCAATTACTGTAACAACTGCGAGAAATAGCAGTGAGCCCTTAGGATGATTTACAGGGATTCTGAAAAACTTGTCGAAAAGCAGTTTCATGATTCAGCTCCGGCGCTGTTTACAACTGCATGAATGATAAGAGTTTTAAAACCTGTGATGGCCTGTTCAATTGAAAGGTTATTGGAGAGAATATAATCGGGATTTAGAATCCTTTCCGCGGAAGCCATGGCCATATCTGTTGCTATTACTGGATCTATATCCCGGTAGAAATCTCCGGAGTTAATCCCCTCAACAATTGTCTCTTTAATAAGTTCCCTTGTGGATCTGATAATATCTTCGATTCGCAGGTTGATTTCAGGGTAGCCGGTTTTTATATCATGCAGCACCGGTGTGGAAATACTCCCCAGCACTCTGTATAAACTATCAAATAAATCATTCAGCTTATCCAGGGGCTTTTTCCCGGAATGCTTTATCTCATCAAATATCCCGGCAAGCTGATCAAGTATATCGTCCATTATCCTGACAACCATATCAGTCTTGCTGTCGAAATATTTATATACGGTCTTTTTGGATATCCCGCATTTTTCGGCAATTATATCTATAGTTATCTGTTTTATACCGAAGATCTGAATCAATTCCGCAAATTTTTTAAGAATCTGCTCACTTACCTGTAAATTACTTGACTTGACCATTGATGTATCCTTAATTTCGTTTTTAGGAAACTTTAGAAACTAAAATAGTTTCCATTTATAGATTTGTCAAGAATAATTGATTTTTTTCATATCAGCAGGAGGAAAATGAAGGGTTTAAATAAGATTTTCCTGATTTTTGCACTTACTTTGTGCCTGGTATTTCCCGGCCTGATGCCGTTATCAGCTTCCGGAGAGGATGAAACTCCGGAAATATCAGAGGAGGCATCAGACCTGAGCCTGGAAATCAGCGGTTTTATTGAAAATGAGAATATAATAAGCACATATACCTCTCAGGAACCTGCTGATATTAATAAGAAGAATGAGATCCGGAATAATCTTAAAATCCGGTATGGGGGGGAGAGGTATTATCTCCGCATTGTGACAAACCAGTATATAATACCTCCCGGATTTAATGAGGAGTATAAGTATTCTGATGGTTTCGATGCAGGAAGGAACGGCAGAATTTCAGGTGACTTCTACGAAATCAATCCCCGGGAGTTATATTTTAACGCTTCATTCGAAAATCTGCGGTTCAGGGCTGGGAACCAGGTTTACGGCTGGGGTACTGCTGATGTTTTTAATCCCACTTCATATTTTAATTCATACGATTTCAGGGAGCTTGTATTTAAAGATGATGATGAGCAGAAGAATGGTGTCCCGTCACTCTCTGCAATGTTTTTTATTTCAGATTATACACTGGAGCTTGTTTATGTTCCGGTACATGTTCCTGCCCGGTTTGCTGCAGCGGGGAATTTCTGGGAGGTCCGTTACATGGAGGGGCCTTTCCCTGTATATGTTTCTGACGGTGGAGAGATGGAGGTCTCACTTGAAAATTCAGGCTGCGGCGCCAGGTTCGGAGGGACTTTTTTCGGGATAGATGCTTCGATAAGCGGATATCATGGCCCGGACCGTGATCCTCTCCTCCGCCCTGAACGGACTGTTTTAATCCCCAATGAACCTGTATCTATAGAAGTGAAACCTGAGTATTACAATGTAACATATATCGGAGCTGACATATCGATGAAATTCGAGAAGGTTACTCTGCAGGGGGAATTGAGTTTTTCACCGGATAAAACAGCAGTGATCCCGCAGCCGTATACAATTGATATGGAGCTCCCATTCGCAATAACAGAAACAAAAGCCCTCAGTTATGCTGCAGGATTCAATTACTATATACCTCTAAGCAGAATTCTCGAAGGGCATGAGGGGACAACTGTGTTTACCGTGGAATGGATGCAGACAGTCTATTATAAGCATGGCCTGATGAAGCCTTTCGTTACAGATCTTATTACAGGGAGAATTCAGGATGAGTTTATCAGCGGAAGGCTGAAACCTTCAGTGACCATTTTGTATGACACGGCAGAGAAGGGGGCGGCTGTTATGCCGGAGATTGTATGGGATTTTCAGAACGGGTTTTCATTTGAAGTATCGTACTGTTACATCACCGGGGATGATGGTTCAGTAATCGGATATTTTAAGAATAATGATTTTGCTTCTGTCAGGGGGCGCTATGAATTTTAAAAAGATTATTTTTGTAATACCTGCATTGATTATTGTTTTAAGCTCCTGCGGGGCGGAGTACAGTAATGAGCTTTCTCTGTCCGGTAAGATAATTGTTCCGCATGAACTTGCACCTGAAATAAAGGGGCCTGTCTTTGTCGGTGTTTCATATACCGATGATGTTGAGCTTATGAGAAGTGAGCCGCTGGAACAGATCGCAGTTATTGTGCCTGCTGAGGATTCCGGTTTTCATATAGATATCACTGAGAGCGGACTTAAGCCGGGTGACAATGTTTTTATTTTTGCTTTCGCGGATAATGATTACAGCGGAGGCATTCCGAATCCCACTGAAGGCGATATTGTGGGCTTTTTTGTGGATGAGGAGTCTCTTTCAACCAGGTTTACACTTAAACAGGGAGATTCAGTTGTTACTCTTAATACAGGTCGCAGGACTTATGATATCTCTCCTGAAGTTATCGGAGTTATTGAGGGGAGTGATGCAGGTGAAGTGATAATTATTGCATACGCCGGCGATTTTAATTCATTGAATTTTTCAGACCTTGATACAGATGCCATCATAGGATATAAGAAGATTAATAAAGGGAGCGCGCCATGCAGCTTTGAACTGAAAATTCTACCCTATATTACTCCTGCTAAATATTCCATGCCGATACTCGGTGTTTACATAATCGCGCTGCTGGACAGAAACGGCAACGGGATACCTGATGCCGGTGATACTATCGGTTTCCCTGTAAACGGTACAGCCGGGGATTACCCCATGGCCATGAATATACAGGACAGGGTGAACTCCTGCGGTAGTATACATTTCAGGAAAACAATATCTGAACCGGCTGATCCCGGTAATCCGATGAAAATTACAGGTACATTTGATGCGCCTGATGATTATGACGGCACACCAATGTTTATAGTTGTGGCAAAAAGCAGTGACCCTGAAGAGGTATTCACTAACATGGTTGATACTGTTAAATATTTCAGAAATGTTACCGCGGATTATAGCAGCAGTGATGGTGTATTCAGCTTTAATGAAGATCTTTCATCGAGCGGACTCTCTGAGGGTGACACTGTGATGATAATTGCATTGTGGGATAAGGATTTTAACGGAGGATTACCGGAGGCCACTGCCGGAGACATTACAGGGTTTCTGCAGAATAAGGGGGACTTTGCTTATTCTGTTCAGCTGAACAGCGGAATTAATTCTGTATCAAAGGGTAGTGATGGAGATTATTTATTTAATGGTGCGGGCGGTTACGATTTTTCCCTGAAACGGAAAATTTACCGGCATTCAGCTTCAATAAAGTTCAAGCTTGAAAAAGGGAATCTTTCTGACACTGAATTTGCAAATGGAAATGTTGTGCAGGTAATAGCACTGCATGATCCGGAGGGTAATGCACTTGCGGATAAAAATATCGATATGGATAAGATTATTGCTTCAAAAAGGGTGCTTATTCAGCATGATATAAATTCAACTGTAACATCAAGGTACTCAATGAATGTGCTCCCTGCTATACCTTTATCAATACAGGGAGTTAACCCCGATGATTTTTATATTCCGGATATTTATATCGCTGCATTTCTTGACAGTAACGGCAACGGAAAACCCGATACAGGAGAGAAAGTTGCTTTTTATTACAAAACAGTTTTGTGGGTCATTGATACCCCTGATAAGATAACTCTGTATGATGGTGCTAATGTCCCGGGGAAAAACATAAAGTTTTCACAGACATATTAATAAAAAACTGCTGTATCACCAGTAACCATGTGATGATACAGCAGCATAGAATGAGTATTCAGTGATTATATAAAAAAACGGCAAACTTTAGCAGATTCAGTTAATCTTATTGGATCTTCTCCAGATATTCATCTTCTCTGCGTCTTTTGCAAGCTCATCCCTGAAATCAGGGTGCGCGAGGTTAATCAGACTTTCGGCTCTTGCCCAGAGAGAGAGCCCCTTGATGTTAACAACGCCGAATTCAGTTGCGATTGTACTTGTCACTGATCGTGGTATTGTTACAACTGAACCATGTGCAAGGTTCGCTTTAATCTTTGAATGGAGCTTACCCTCCTTGTCCCTGAAGGTTGACGGCAGGCAGAGAACAGCTGTCCCCCCCTTTGATTCATAAGAAGCCCATGTGAAGCTCAGAGCCCCCCCTGTTCCTGAGTACTGGGTCTGGCCTATTGTTTCAGAATTTGCCTGCCCCAGGAGGTCAACTTCCAGTGTGGCATTGATGGAGAACATGTTGTCTTCGGCCTTTACGTTTGAGTATTCTGTAACATACTCCCCGTTGTATGATGCCATAAGGGGATTTTTATTCATGAAGTCCATTGCCTCCTTTGTGCAGAGACTGAATGTGAATACACTCTTCCCTATATCTTTTTTCTTCCTGTTGTTTGTAATCTTCCCGCTCATATACATGTCATAGAAGGCATCGCAGAACATTTCACTGTGTACACCAAGATCTTTAAGGTCAGACTGAGCAATCATTTTCCCTATTGCATTGGGGACCCCGCCGATTCCAAGCTGAAGGCATGCGCCATCCCTGAGCAGCGGGATAATATTCTGAGCAATCTTTACCTCCTCCTCTGTGGCCTCGATATGCGGCATGCAGAACATCTCGGGGTTCGTACCTTCAATAATATAATCGATCTCGTCTATGTTCATGTGTTCTTCAGCTCCGCCATAAACAACCGGGAAGTTTGTGTTAACTTCAAGAATCCTTATTGGTGAATTAAGAAGGTCACGGCGTGTCAGTGAGTTTGAAATTCCGAAATTGAAGTTTCCGAAGCTGTCCATTGGCGCGCACTGTATTACAGCAACGTCTCTCTGCAGGCACGGGTGCCAGAGTGGTTCAGTCCTTGTCTTGTTGACATCCTGAAACTGGAGCGGCGCAAAGGCTGTAACTCCTTTGGATGCAAGCATCCTTTCTATGGGGCCGTACCATGAAGTGTTATACCTGAAATCCCCTTTGTCGGCATTTTCCGCCATCTTCAGCAGCACCTGGGGAACAGGTAGAATTGTACCCACAATTGATGTATCAAGTTTTGTAATTTCTCCGGCAGAAATTCTCTCTGCAAGTGCGATATCAAAGGCTATGGGCTTTGTGTGGAAACATCCGTATGATACCCTGTCTCCGTCTTTAACAAGCTGAGCGGCCTTTTCAGCAGTGATAAGCTTGTTTCTGTATTTTGTCATTAAATCAGATGTTTTATAATTCATAAATCGGCTTCCTCCGCGCCTCTATATTTACCGGAAGTATAGACGGTTTATTTAAAATGTCTCGTTAATATATATTCTGTCCATAAAAAGTGGTGTACATTATATATATTGTCCATGTGGTATTGATTATTGGCCATTACCTGCTTATCTTTGTATCAGGAAAAGTTATCATGGAAATAATGAGTTTAATCTATAAACAGTATATATATTTCGGGCCGCTGTTTGTTTTTGTGCTTGCCCTGTCAAAACTTATATCTAAACAGAAACTCAGGATAAATTATTTTTATTCATTGTCATATCTCTTTATGGGGTTAGGGATGATTCAGGTCATAAGCTATTCAGTAAAGCCTTACCCCGGTTACTGGTATGTATCCCATTTCCTGATACCTTTTACTTTCGGCACACCGCTATTCCTGTATCTGAGATTCAGGTTTCTCATCCAGGGAGTTACCATTCGGATACATCCTGTGATACTGGTTGTTTTTTCAGTTATTACACTCTTTATTGCTGTGGGACCTTTTTCAGGGGGGGAGTTGAGTTTTGTTAAGGAACATGCGGAGCTGAGGCCCCTTCTTGATCAGTCTTTTGTAACTCTTCCTTTATACTATAAAGCAGTTCATCTTATTAATTTTTCAGGAAAGGTTATACTTTGCGTGGGGCTCCTTACGCTTCTTTTAAAAACAATGTACCTCTGGCAGGAGATAGATAAAGAGAGGAGTATGCAGGCGCGCATTGCGTATATATTTACAATCATGATGTTCCTCACTTCGGTGCTGGGGTTTATTGGTGATATTGTAAGTTTTGAATTCAGTAAAGCTGCTGTTGCCATGGTGAATACAGTAACACTTGGTGTTTTCTTTGCTTCGCAGTATGATCCGGGATACTATGCTATTTTCAAACATTTAAGGCAGAAGAGGAAGTATGCTGTTTCAAAAGTCCGCGGAATAGATGTGATGTCTGTTATAGAACAGCTGAGCCTGCTTATGAATGAGAACCGGCTTTACCTGGAAGAGAAACTTTCTATAAAAGATGTGGCGGAAATGCTGGATATAAATCACCAGCAGCTTTCAGAAATTCTGAACAGGGAGCTGGGGAAGAGCTTCAGCAGTTACATGAATGACATCAGGATTTCAGAAGCAAAAAAACTCCTGGTTGACGAACCGGAGCTCCCGGTTATAAGGATTGCCATGTCTGTGGGATTTAACTCTATCAGGACCTTCAACAGGGTCTTTGCAAAGAGTACGGGTTTTACACCTGTGGAGTACAGGAACAGACGGTTATCGAAATAAGACTTCGCCCTGTAAAATTAGGAGATTCGAACCGACATTCCCCGCTATTATTCCTGAAATTCTGCTTAAAGCGCTTGTCAGAAATCTGATATGTTTGCCGGCTTTTTTATTAAATAATACGTCAGACGATCCAGCCTGTTAAAACTCTGTTTGGTTAATGAAATTTTAGCATCAGGGAGTTCCCAGAAGTTAACTGCCGAATATTTTGTAATACAGGGTGCATTATACTTCCTGGAAATATGCTCCACCAGCTTTTTATATTCATCGGGTGTAATATATAACGGGATACTGATTTTTTCTAAAATTCCGTTTAATTCAAAATGAAACTCAAGAGTTCTATCCCCTGCGGCCATGCTTGAGAATGGGATTTCAATTGAGATATAACTCCCCTGGTTACCTGATTTTTTTATAACTCTATAGGAATAGTCCGGAAAGGAGTTCTTGATTTTTGCTATAACCTCAGCTTTTTTCTCCCCCAGTGCGATACCTTTATAATCAGGCATTGGCGAGGCACTTATGACTGTGAGCAATGCAGGTATTAAAAGTAGAGTGATTATTTTTTTCATGGTTTCTGTCCTCTTTGTTCAGGAATCATGCAGTTTCTGTTTTCGTATAAAAAGCCTTGAAAAATATTTGGTCAATATCTTTTTATTCATTTTACCTCTGAAATTCAATTGACTCAATCAATACTGGAAATGAAGTTGAAATTCTTTTAAAAAAAAGCATATAATATGCTTTTGTTATATTATATTTAAAATATATCTCAGTCTATCGGACTTTTTTTTCATATGGAACAGATTGATTACAGAAAAATTTTAGCTGAATCATCATCAGGGTATGCTTATTACAGGCTGATACTTGATGATAATGGTACGCTTGCTGATTATCAGTTCATTGAGGTTAATAAGGCTTTTGAAAGATTAACCGGAACTGACAGTGTGAATATAGTGGGGCGAAGAATTACGGAAATTATCCGGGATGAAAAACATGAGGTCTACGATTTAATAAAACAGTACGGCGAAATTGTTCTTTCAGGTCAAAGCAGGGAATTTGAGCAGTACAGCAGGCATCTTAACAGATGGTACAGGGTTGAGGTGACACCGCAGGATGATCTCTCTTTTGTAACAATCTATTCAGATATTACTGAACTTAAACAGAGCACATCGAAGCTTATGCAGTATATGGAATATGCGCCGGATGGTATATTTATTGCTGACAACCGGGGCAAGTTTGTCTCAGTTAACCCCGCCGGGTGCAGGATTCTCGGCTTCGGGGAAGATGAACTCCGCAACATGTCAATAACTGATTTTGTTACACCTGAAAGCCGCGAGAGCAGTATTGACGGGATCAGGACTATTCTTGTGTCAGGAAGCGATAAGAGGGAGCTGCTCCTGAAACGGAATGGAGGAGACAGGATATGGGTATCTCTTAAAACAGAACGCCTTCCTGATGGAACATTCATGGGGTTCTGCAGAGATATTACAGATCGCAAAGCAGCTGAAGCAGGGTTAAAGCAGTATGCTATGTTCAACAAAACTCTTATTGAAACTATACCTCTCCCTGTTTACTACAAAGATTTAGATGGTAACTATATAGGGCTTAACAAAGCAATGGAGGTTTTATATGGTAAAACCAGAGATGAATTTGAAGGGAAAAGTGTATCGGATGTCTCCCCCGCCCCGGCTGCTGAAAGATATAAAAAACATGATTATGAACTGCTTAAGAATCCCGGCGTCCTGATGTTCGAGGATCAGTGGATTGATTATTATGGTGAAACTCGTGATGTTATTTTTCACAAGGCTACATTTAACAATCTTGATGGAAGTGTGGGAGGGATAATCGGTGCTATTGTAGATATAACCGATTTCAAAAAAACCCACAGGGAGCTTGAACTCTATTTCAAAGCGATCCAGGCAGTTGCCCAGCCTGTACTTTTAACTGACAGCAAAGGTAATATAATCCGGGTAAACAATGCTTTTATAAATATGTACGGATTTACATTTGATGAGCTTGCAGGGAGGAACCCTAATATTCTCAACCCCGGAAAGGATGTTTACATAAACTTCGGGTATACTGAAGAGGAGTATGCTGAACTTTTCCGCAGCATGTGGCAATCAATCTCGAATCATGATGAAGGTACATGGGAGAATATTCTTATCAACAGGAAAAAGGATGGTTCCCTTATATGGGTGAAGCTTATTATAAATGCGGTATATAATGACGAACATATCCCGGTCAACTATATAGCTCTCCCTGTTGATATAACAGGGACTCTTCAGAAAGAGACAATAACTAAAGTTGAACTGTACCAGACTATTGCCGCCCTTGCTGAGCTGCGTGACAATGAGACTGGTAACCATATGCGCCGTGTGGGGATTTATGCCAAGCTCCTGGCTCGCGGTTATAACATGCCGGAAAAATACTGCAATGATATAGAGGTTTTCGCGCCGCTTCATGATATAGGTAAAGTGGGTATTCTGGACTCCCTCCTCCTGGCTGAGAGGAACCTTCTGCCCTCTGAATTTGAAGTAATGAAGACTCACACGGTTCTGGGGCACAACATAGTTAAAGGGAAGAAGGAGCTTGAAATGGTGGCAGCAATTACAATCGCTCACCATGAATGGTATGACGGCTCCGGTTACCCTAAGGGGCTCAAGGGACTTGACATACCTCTGTCAGCAAGGATTACGGCTGTGGCTGATGTGTATGATGCTCTCAGGAGCAGGCGGCCCTACAAGGGTGAATGGACTCATGAGGAGGCTGTTAAGTACATAATCGGTAAAGCTGGAGTTCAATTTGACCCGGATATTGTTGAAATATTCGGCAATATAAGCGGCAGGATTGCTAAAATCTACATGGAATTGAAAGACTGAATCTTATAATGTCCGGATTTATATCTTCTTTTTAATAATCCTCAATAGTTATTGCATCTTTTACCTGTATAAAATTAATTGTCATAGTTTAATAAATTATGCGGGCACTCTGCCAGGGCCCGTCTGTATTATTATATAAGAGGAGTCATAATGAAAGAGCTTTTTGAAAAAACATCAATTAATGGACTTGAACTTAAGAACAGGTTTATCCGTTCAGCAACATGGGAGAGGATGGCTGATGATAAAGGGCATCTCACTGACAGGCTTCTGAATGTATATGAAAAACTTGCTGACGGCGGCGCTGCTGCAATAATTACAGGTTACGCCTTTGTGATTGAAGATGAACAGCCCAATGCCCGCATGATGGGTATATATAATGATTCATTTATTGAAGAGTATAAAAAACTCACTGATGCTGTGCATAAGAGGGGGAGTAAAATAATTCTGCAAATCGTTTACGGCGGATCATTTACCTGGTACAATACAGCTGAACGTGTTATCTGGGGGCCGTCAGCTGTTACTAATAAAGTTTCCAATGTAACTCCGAAAGAGATGACCCTTGAAGAGATAAAGATACTCATCGAGGCTTTTGGTGATGCGGCCCTCCGCGCGAAGAAGAGCGGATTTGACGGAGTTGAGATTCACGGTGCGCACAGTTACCTGCTTAATATGTTTCTCTCCCCGTTTTTTAATGTCAGGGAGGATGAGTACGGCGGAAGTGCTGAGAACAGGGCCCGTATCATTTATGATATATATGATAACGCAAGGGCTAAGGTCGGGAAGGAGTTCCCGATACTCATTAAGCTGAACTGTTCGGATTTTATGGGGGATAAAGGTTTTACTTTTGATGACTGTAAAGAGATATGCAGAAATCTCGCGGCAAAAGGTATAGATGCGATAGAGATAAGCGGAGGGCCGGTATTCAGGGCTCCCAAACCTGAGAAAGATCCTTCAGGATTTCCGGAAGAGAGCATAGGTAAGGAGTCATACTTCGCGGCTTACGCGAAAGAGATCGCACAAACGGTTGATGTCCCGGTAATCCTTGTCGGCGGGAACCGCTCTGTTGAGACAATGGAGAATTTATTGAATGATTCATCTGCGGTATATTTCTCCATATCAAGGCCTCTGTTAAGTGAGCCGGATCTTATTAATAAATGGAGCAGGGACAGGAACTACAAACCGCGCTGTGTTTCATGCAATAAGTGTTTCGATGAGAACGGCAATACCTGTTATCTTGACAGAGCGTAGAGATTACTTCGGAGAGAGCGCTTTCTTCAGAAAATAGATTACCCCCTCCCTGACTGATTTATCATCTTTCAGGGAGTTCTCCCCGGCAAATATCTTCATTCTCTCGCCGTAATACTCTGATGAATATGAAAACTGCAGCAGCAGTATAATGTTATCTATACAGAAGGCAGCAATATCGGGGTTGATCTTTTTATCAACAGTCCCCTCTTTGATCGCAGCGTTAAGAATGCTCTTGTAATATTTTGATGATACGCTCTCCATCTTCAGAGAGAGTTTTTTCGATATCTTCGCGAGTCCCTGTGTTGTGGCTTCGAGATAAATCTGGTTCAGGAGTTTGTACTCCCTGGCGTATTTCTGCACATAGCTTATTATTATATCAAGCTTGTCAAATACGGTTCCGGGGAGGTTCTCTATCTGTGAAATGGACTGTTCAATGAGCCGGTATGCCTCATCAATAACGGTGAGAAAGAGGTTCTCTTTTGATTCGAAGTACTGGTACATTGAACCGATACTGATACCGGCATTTTTTGCTATTACGTTAATATTGGCAGCATTGTATCCCATGGATGAAAATTCCACAAGCGCTGCTTCAATAATTCTGCCGCGCTTGTCATCTGCAATCTTCTCAAACTGATCTGTGTGATATTTTTTCTTTGACTGCCTGGTTTTTTTTACTGAAACTGTTTTCTTTTCCATATTATATCTTATTTATTAACCACCCGCTTCGCTGGAGACACGGAGTTCGCGGAGGATGAGATAAAAAAACTCTGTGTTCTCCGTGGCTCCGTGGTGAACTAACTCAAAATTAACGAGAG
>DAISJZ010000070.1:11780-18097 GCA_036821145.1 Spirochaetota bacterium | reverse complement strand
AATTATGAGTAAAATACTGGTTTATTCAAAAGCAAGGGGTTGCAAAAGCAAGGGGTTGCAACCCCTTGCTTTTGCAACCCCTTGCTCTGGCTGTGTAACTGTATTTCTACTGTTTATTGGTCCTTCTCCAGATACCCATCCTGTCCGCTTCTTTTATGAGGTCATCCCTGAAATCGGGGTGTGCGATCTCAATAAGATGTTCTGCCCTGTGCCACACAGGACGTCCCCCCATCTGCACAACACCGTACTCTGTGACAACATAGTCAACAAGCTGACGCGCGATTGTAACTACTGTATGAGGTTCAAATCCCGGAACTATACGTGATCTCTTGTTCCCGTTCCTGTCTGTATGAGTTGACTCAATACAGATGAAACTCTTCCCCCCCTTAGAAAGCTGCGAGAAGTAAACAAAGTCAGTCATACCGCCGTTACCTGAAATCTGTTTAGGCACTCCGCCCGCAACACTGCTCTCAGCATTAACCTGTGAAAGGAGATCCACCTCGATTGCACTGTTTATGCTTATGAAGTTATCAAGCTCCATAATCTTCTTCGGATCATTGGTGTAGTCAACAGGGTATGATGCAACTGCCGGGTTTTCTTTCATAAACTCATGGAGCTTCGGGCTTCCCACTGCGAATGTAAATACAGATCTGTGCCTGTCGATATTCTTCTTCGCGTTAGTCAGGTTCCCTGCTTCGTACATATTGAGGTAAGTATCAACAAACATCTCGGTGTGACAGCCCAGGTCTTTCAGATCGGAGTCAGCAACCATCTGCCCGATAGCAGTCGGGAGACCGCCGATACCAAGCTGTACACAATCGCCGTTTTTAAGGTAAGGCATGATGTTTGCCGCGATCTTCATCTCAACTTCTGAAGGCTGGTCCGGTTCCGGTTCAAAGAGAGGTGTATTTGCCTCGTCCTCAACTATTGCATGAACACGGGAGATATGTACTGACTCCTCCGCCCCTCCGAAAACAACCGGGATATTGTTATTCACCTCAAGTATTACAAGATCAGCAACTTCAATAGCCGCATTATGAAAAGAGTTATGCAGCCCGTAGTTGAAGTACCCCTGGGCATTCATGGGGCCTGTCCTTATTACAAATACATGCTTTGTATCCCTTGCCCTGTCAGGTTCATTGTAATAAAAGGACCTTTTGTTATAATCATTATTGGGGAGCTCCCTCATCCAGTTAGTTGTGTACCTGTACACAACAGGATTATAGAAAGGCTTTGTTCCGGGTATACACTGGATCATCCTTGTGAGTTTGCTCCAGTGCCAGTCGTGAAAAATAAAACTCTCTGGATATTTACATGTCTCTGCAAGTGGCGGAAGACTGACGCTGAAAAAGATCCCCACATCTCTCAGCTCCTCATGTCTCGCTGCCAGAGCCTGTTCAAAGGCCACCGGCCTCCCGTTAAACTGGGCACACTCAATGGCATCCCCCGAATTAATCATCTTTGCCGCTTCCGCGGGAGTTTTCAGTTTCTTTTTATATTCTCCCGTAAAACTCATACAAACCTCCGGTTTTTTTTATTTATTTCAGCTAATCCGGGGGAAAACTGCGCTCTTTTCATTACAGTTTTTTCCTATCCTAATCCCTGAAAGCTGTTTATATGAAAATTTTTGCACTGCAACTTACTCAATAATACATTTTACGATAATCGATTATTGATTTGCAATTACTTTTTTAAATAAAAACCGGCCGGGAGGTAAAATTTTTTCTTTTTAAACTAAAACAATTCCTGAAGATGCGCCAAAAAATGATTTTAATTTTTAATCCGATCTAATTCTTTTGTTTTTTTACAGACTCGATGAAAAAAAGTTTCAGAGCAAACTATTTGACATATCCAGTTCTATTTTTTAAAAAGTTTCTGAAAAAATGCTGAAAACCTTTGGTTGGCAGTTCAGTTTATTCCGAACCACAAAGCGAGGGAGACAAAATGAAAAAAAACTGCAAAATGCTTCTTGCCGCAACCGCGATTATCCTCTTTTCATATTCAGCTTTTTCTGCAGAACAGATGACCATAATGGTTGATAACATTAAAAACCGTAGTGGAGAGGCTAATGACTGGATATCCCGTAGTATCACAGATACTGTAATAGGGGACCTTTCCCATATAAAGGGGATCAATGTCGTATCAGGCGAGAGCAGATCTACAGCGCTGGAAGAAATTTCAATGGGACAGACCGGCCTTCTTAAAAACAGGGATAATATTGACACAGGACATATGTTAAGCGCTAATATTGTATTAAACGGGTCTTGTACTGTCATTGGAAGCAAGATCAGGATACTGGTCCAGCTCACTGATGTTAAAACCGGTTCTGTATACCGCACAGTAAAGCTCGATGGAAACGTCAATAATCTCTTTGACCTGCAGGACAAAATAGTTCAAAGCCTTCTCGCAGAAGTGGAAAAAATTGACATCAGACATCTCAGAAAAATTAAAATTTCAGAGGAAGACCGCAAAAAAATCGCTGATTCTAAAATAAGAATAGACCCGGCAGCGTACAAACTCTACTCAGCAGGCCTGAAGATAAGGGACAAAGCCCCGGAGGCGGCCCTCAATCTATTTCAATCAGCCTTTGAGCTAAGCCCTGATTTCGCTAACGCATATCTTGAAGCTGCCCATTGTGCCGGAATACGACTAAAAAAATTCAACGAGGCTCTCGCCTACATGAAAAAGGCCGACTCCTTATACCTTAAAGCCGGCATGGAGAAAACAATTTCATACTATATAATCTATTATAAATATGCTTACCTTTATTACTCAAAAAAAGATTATGATTCAGCTCTTGATTATATGTTCAGTCTCACGAAGCATCTCGAAAAATATAATTACAGTAATACTGCCTTAAGTTTTTCCGCCTATTCAATAATCGGATCTTTATACAATAAAAAAGATGACGAAAAAAATTTTATAAAATACTACCATAAAGCTTTTTCTATAGCGGAAAAACTCAGTGACGAAAAAAAATATTCGCTGGCCCATTATTATTCGTCATACGCAAGATATGCCTATGCCCGCAAACTTGAAAAAGAATCATTAAAATATTACGCCATAGCTATTGATTATTTTGATAAGTATAACAACATTCTGATGAAAAATAAAAACACATCCTCATTAAAAAAAAATCATCTCAATATGTCGGAGGCAATGATAAATTACGCATTTATACTTATGAATAAAGGCGAATTTAACGAGGCCATAAAAAATCTTAATTCAGCCCGGCACTCTCTTGAAAGCCAGGGGCTTGTAAAAGATGTCAATTACGGAAGACTTTTTTATACAAGGGGAGAATACTACAGACTAAAAAATGATTATAAGCAGGCTGAATCAGATTACCTAAACGCCATTAAAATATTTGAAACAAACAAAATGAATAACTATATATATAAATTGGCCCGAAAAAGGCTTTCAATGCTTAAAGAGAAGAATAATTTAGCGGCCGATTCAGAAAAAAATCTTCTAAAAAACGGTGATTTTGAAAACAAATTTCAATACTGGGGCACGGGACTTTACTCCAGGCCTGATCATAAAAACAGTGTTAAAGGTTTCTGGGGGAAGGCTCAAGCTAATGCAAGGTTTAGCGTTATGAAACAGGATTATAAAAATAATAAATCAATAGTTCTTATAATCGAAAACCGCTCTCCCGTTGCTCCTCATGTATACAAAACAACAGCCCAGAGAATTACTGGACTAAAAAGCAATACAGACTATATACTTGAATATATGGCATTCGTTAAAAACGGAAAATCCGGCGTTCTCTTTTTCACCTTTGACCCGGCCTGGTCTAAACGTACCTATACGCCAATGGTTTATGGAAAATGGGAAAAACACAGATACACATATAACACGGGAAATTCCACCTATGCTGACCTGAGAATAATTACGGAAAACACAGGAGAAGTGTGGATTGACGATATAAAATTTTTTGAGAAATAAAATATAGCTCTTTTTCTTTTTGAGATAATTTATCTCTTTCCGGGAAAAAGCAATAAAATATAAAGATTGTCACAGCTTAATCGTTCAGCTGATACTAATCAGCTGAACGATATGGCATCTTGCTTGACAAAAAATGTTCAGAACGCCTTATTTATTTTTTTGTCAGATAAGGATAGAATGAATGTTCAAAACATGGAGGAACCTGTGAAAGAGATAAAAAAATCTGATAAACTCGAAAATGTTTTTTATGACATTAGAGGCCCTATTGTAGAGGAAGCTGCCCGGCTTGAACGCGAAGGGCATACAATTATCAAATTGAACACAGGGAACCCCTCCGCCTTCGGGCTCTACGCGCCTGATGAAATAATACAGGATGTAATAATGAACCTCCGCCATGCGGAAGCTTACGGAGATTCAAAGGGCCTTTTTGCAGCCCGCAAATCCATTATGCAGGACTGTCAGCTCAAGGGGATCAGAGGTGTCGGAATTGATGATATAATTATCGGCAATGGAGTAAGTGAGCTCATCGTAATGTGTATGCAGGGGCTCCTGAATAACGGGGATGAGATCCTTGTCCCTATGCCCGACTACCCGCTCTGGACAGGTGCAGCTAACCTCGCGGGAGGTAAAGCTGTACACTACATTTGTGATGAGGAGAGCCTCTGGTATCCGGACATCGAAGATATAGAGAGCAAAATCACCCCGAAAACACGGGCTATAGTAATGATTAACCCTAACAATCCCACGGGCGCTGTTTACCCTAAAGAGATTGTTGAAAAGATTGTTGAAATTGCAGTAAAGAACCAGCTTGTTCTCTTTGCTGATGAAATATACGACAGGGTAATGTATGATGATATTAAACATACCCCTGCCGCATCACTTACAGATGAGACACTGATTATAACGATGAACGGCCTTTCAAAATCTCACAGGCTCT
This sequence comes from Spirochaetota bacterium, assembly GCA_036821145.1. Classification (GTDB taxonomy): domain Bacteria; phylum Spirochaetota; class UBA4802; order UBA4802; family UBA5550; genus UBA5550. Next base: position 13,212 of record DAISJZ010000070.1, on the reverse strand, counting down.
GCGGTTTCCGTGTCGGCTGGATGGTTATAAGCGGAAAGAAAGATTCCGCTGCCGATTTCATCGAAGGGCTCGGGATCCTGGCGTCCATGAGGCTCTGCTCGAATATGCCTGCGCAGTACGCCATACAGACAGCTATCGGCGGCTACCAGAGTATATACGACCTTACAGCTCCGGGCGGAAGGCTTTGTGAGCAGAGAAACTTCTCCTACGAACTGTTCAACTCAATTCCCGGGATATCCTGTGTTAAGCCTCAGGGGGGGATGTACCTCTTCCCCAAAATTGATACAAAGAAGATACCGGTTTATGATGACGCAAGGTTCGTCCTTGATTTCCTGAAACAGAAAAAAGTAATGCTTGTGCAGGGTACGGGATTCAACTGGCCGAATCCGGACCATTTCCGCGTGGTGTTTCTCCCCGCAATAGATGAGATGAAACTCGTTGCGCAGCGTTTTGCCGAATTTGTGGATGGCTATTCGCAGGAGTAAAAAACAGGTCACATTAAAGTTTCCCCTCATCCCCTGAAACAGCTGCTACTTTTAAAAAAAGGGAGATGCGGGATGATCTATTCGATAAACTAAAACGCACCCTGTTATATAATAACAAAAGGATTAACAATTCTCATTGATTCAATAATAATTCCATGTTGCATATCCTCTGAATACAGAATTCCACAACCGCTTTCAATTGCTGCCGCGACAATTACGCTATCCCAGAATGACATTGAGTAACTCTTTAATATACTCACCGCTTTTATATATATTTCAGATGTGACGGGGATAATAGAAAATTCATCGTAAAACCCACAAATCACATATTTCAGTTCTTCGGCTGTATATCCGGACTTTTTCTTCAAATTATTACAGACTTCACCAACAACCTGCGAACTGATTATACAGTTTTCATCAGATAATATTTTTCCTGCTGCAACGGATTTATCAGATTCTTCCATAAATAAATAGAGTATAACATTTGAATCAATGAAAACCTTATCTTTCATTTGCCTGTTCTCTTGTGAGAGGAGTGAATGCCGGGACAACCCTCGGGATAATTTTTGATAGATTCCGGTATTTCCGGATGTTTTCATGAGGATATTTTGTTTTTATGAATTCATAGAAATCAACAACTTCTTTCTTAGCTTCCTCCGGCAAATCAGTCAGAACTATAATATTCTGCGTCATAAACTCCTCCTGCTAACCAAACATAAATCTTTTTGTTAAAGATAATTCCAATTACAAGCATTTTCAAAACTATAATACAGTAATAAATACATATAATTAACTAATTTGTCAATACCGATTAGTCCTTGGCGCTCTCATCCATATATCTATTCCATACCCTTATCCCTCTGCTTTATTATAATTCTTTTATCCTTAGGTTCTTTTCTGTTTGCTTTTTCATATATTTTCAGTATTATTTAAATAAATACATAAAA
>DAISJZ010000070.1:0-11680 GCA_036821145.1 Spirochaetota bacterium | reverse complement strand
CTTTTCTGTTTGCTTTTTCATATATTTTCAGTATTATTTAAATAAATACATAAAAATACAGGAATCCCGATTTGGAAAACAGCACATTCACGAGTTTAAGCAGATTCAGAATATCTGACGAAAACCTTATTACTGACAAGCTTGTTAAAGCCTCCATATCCCGTGCATACAGGGAGGGGAGAACTTTCGATTTCTACCCGGATCAGTATGTTATTGAAAGAATTGCAGCGGGAGATCCTGTAGAAATGTTCCGCGAAAGGTTCTTCGAAATGACCAACAGCATGCTTGACAGTTTTACAGATGCCAGAGGTTCCTTCAGGGAGAAGCTTTCAGGTGATACAAGACTTTTTATAAAGATCATAAACGCCCTTGCGCTTTTTCACAGGGGGGCAGCTGAATGTTCTAATAATCTTATCGCAACCAGGAGGATTGTATTTGTCAGGGAACTTCCGGGGAGGCCGACATTCCACCACGTATCACCTGCGACAACAGTAATTGCGCACGTCGGCCAGGGCCCTGAATGGGCAGAGGTCCCGACAATCTACTTAGGGCTTAAAACTTTTGAAACGCTGAACGAATGGAAATATAAACACGATCCCAGGCTTTTTGATGCTTTCAAGTTTCTCCTTGAGGTTGAAGAGAGAGCCATTGAAACAGGTTTCAACCATTCAACAGTTTACCCCCCTGAATCATCGGAGCTTCTGAACCTCCTTGTTGACAGCGTAATTGAATACGCGTCAAGGATTGAAGAGAGGTACAGGGAGGAACTCCCTGCTGTCACGGCAGAGAAACTCAGTGCGGAAAAAAAGAAAGAGATTATATTCAACCTTAATGCAAGACTCATAGGGGACGAGCTCAACTTCGATTACGATGCGAATATAGCGGGGCTCCACGATCTTGAAAATTACGCAAGGCTTTATAAAAAGGGGGGGGATGATGAATCACTCCGCGAAGTAATAAAAATTCTAACAGCCGCATCGGGACATGATATTCACGAAATAAGAAACCGGGCGAATATGATCCTTGACCGGATATTTTCACCCAAGGAGTACGATGCTCCCCTTGCGACAAAATTTATCAACCTTTCCGTTGGCGATGAGTATAACTTCTCATTTCAGCTTGCTGAACCCGAAGAGGGGAAAAGTTATTTTCTCCGGATATACAGCTCTGACAGGAACAGAAAATACAACACTGAAGATAACATAAACGTGGAGGAAATTCCTCTTCAGCAGGATGAACACGGCGATTTCCATGCGCCATATACTTTCACAGATTACGGACATTACGACTACGCCGTTGTGCTGCGGGGCGACATGTCGATGTCATGGGTCAACGAGCACGGAACATCCGGCAGAGTAAACGCCCTTCCGGATCTGCGTGGCGAAATTATACTTGAAATCTTTGTTGATATACACGGGCACACAAGACTCTACTGGAGGGACAATAATGGCCACCCGGGGCTCGTTTACAATGAACACGGACAGGTGATCCGGCTCGGGAACCTCGCTGATATAACACATCACCTTGAGGATCTTAAATCAAGATATTCAGTCACTGCTATATATCTCCTTGGCGTGCAGAAACGCGGAAGCAACAGGGAGGACTGGGCGCCTGAAGCCACATCACCCTCCCCCTTCTCCCCTGTAAGCCTTACAGAAATTGAACCCGGGATGGGTGGAGAGGACGAGCTTAAAAAGCTTGTGACCAAAGCCCACTCTCTCGGAATTAAAATAATTGTTGATATCATCCCTCACCTTAACAGGAAGAGTGAGGAACTCCCTGATGATTACACTGTTCTGACTTACGACACAGGGGGGAACCTTGTTGAAAGAGCTTCCACTGACGGAAGATACGGCTCCTGGAACGATGGAAAACTCCTGAACTACAGGATCTTCGAAATATGGGAATGGCTCTCAGATTCAATCTCAACCCTTATTGATAAATACGACATCGACGGCATCAGGTTCGACTCAGCACATGCTCTGCCAATCATGATGAAGCGGAATAACTACCCCTATTCATACAAACATAAGCGCACAGACCTTGAAATGCTGAACGGCAACATAATTGTAAATGACAGGGAGTACGGCCATTTTGTCACAACAGGCTTTTACGACTGCGAATGCAGGGACAGGATCTCAGTACCCATCCACTACTTCCTCATGCAGAACATTGAGAGAAAGATTACTGAAAAGAAAAAATCATTCTTTATAAATATCGCAGAATGTTTCTGGGGGCATGAAAAGTTTCTCACGAGGACAGGGCTTGTCCCATATAACTCCGCCCTGTTCAAGATATGCGAAAACATAACCCACGGCATGACCGATGTCCGTGAAATATATCACATATACGACAACTATTTTCCATCTGTTATGCCGGAGGGAACCGAACTTCTCGGAATACTCGGAAACCATGACGAAAGGCGTGCCCTGAATACTTTCGGTCACAGGGGGCTCCGTGCAGCTGTTGCGCTCACTGCATTCATGAGTTCAATAATCATGGATTACGAGGGGAGTGCCGAAGGTGAAGGATGGAAGGTCTATCTTGACAACATCTATGTTAACTGGAACCAGTTTGAATATGCCTCTCACAGGAGCCTTGAAAATTTTTACAGGGATGTTTACAAATTCCATACAACGCAGAAAGGACGCGGCGCTCTCATATGGGCCAACAACAACCAGACAGCAGCGGCGCTCAAATTCGCCGGGGAAACTGTCTGGATAGGAATATTCAATTTCAGTGAAGCAAATCAGAATGTATCACTTCAATTCGACAATCCCAGGCTGGGAATAAAAGATGATGACTCATTCAGGCTCTCTGATCCTTTATACTCAGCTATAACCGGAAACTACAGGTATTACACGGGTAAAGAACTTAAAATATCAAGAATCAACACTACTGTGACATATACCGAAAGAATCAAGTTACTAAAGCTTGAGAGAATAAACCTGAAGGAGAACTACAGCCTGTTCCTCGCTGATTCATTCACACGGTTATGCGAGCTTGAACATACCGGGCAGATATTCTCAAACTTCGCGTTTTCAGAGATATACCCCACAGCTAAATCATATGAGACATTTACATCTTTTATAAGAGAAAACCTTATTGGAAACAGTGCTGTAAAACAGGATTGCCTTGAACTGGGGATAAAAAGAAGCATATTCCACCTCCATAAAAACAGCGAGCTCAATCTGCATGATGTAAGGAATTACATGAAGAAGATGTCAGCAGAAAAAGACTTCTTCAGAACACTTGCCGAAAAACTCGCATGGCACTACCGTAAAGGGAGCATGGTATTCATGTCAGCTGAAGCTGAACCGTTCTCCAAGAGCGGAGGGCTGGCGAATGTTGTGTACGAACTCCCCCGTGAGCTGGTTAAGCTTCACGAGGATGTATATGTCATTACCCCTTACTACAGAAACGGCAACTTCAAGGAAAAACGGAAAATGGAGGAGGCTGTTGAAAAATACGGTGTTACCTATACAGGGAAAAATGTTCGTTTCAAAATAATGGATACTGATTATGAAGTCGGCGTGCACTTTGCCGAGGTTGAAGGAATTAAATACTACCTTCTTGACCACTATGAATTTTTTAACGGGCTCTACTGGGGGATCACATCAGAGGAGAGATTACGTAAGAGGATCGGATTCGCCCGTGCCTGCGCAGAGGTAATATTGACATTCGATCTTAAACCTAAGTATACATTCACAAATGATGCATTCCCGGGTATATTCAACGGCATAGTACGTTGTGATCATTACTATGACAGTAATCCTGTATTTCAGAACTGTTCATTTATCCATATAATTCATAATGGCGGTTGGCAGTACTTCGATTCATATCACAGGTGGGAGAACGGTTTTGACCTTTTCAACCTGTTCAACCTCCCGTCATGGCAGGCCGCATCCTTCTGTGACCCGGTGCATGGCGATAAGCTGAACTGTATGGCTGCCGGCATACGTTATGCGAGAAAGTGCATCACTGTAAGCCCCTCATACGCGAAACAGATTGAGATTGCCTGTGACGGACTTGAATGGATACTTAATGACGTAAAGGGGATTAGCAACGCCATAGGCTCCGACTTCAGAAGAAAAACCGAAGAGAATATGTCGAGATCCGGATTTACACAGAGAATATTCCCGCAGCTTATAGACAGAATCGTTAATGACAGTGAACTTAATGAAAAAATTAAGGAAAGGTACCCAGAGATACTTCATGGCGAGGATTATATTCAGAGACACTGTGATCCTCAACGAAAAAAAATAGTAACACGGATGATGAACAAACTGATGCTCCAGATCGAAAGGAACCTCAGGGTTGACCCCGACATGATACTTGCATGTATGATACACCGGATATCGGAGCAGAAAGGCTTCCAGCTCCTGCTTGAATCATCAGAAGGTATATTCAAAAACCTCGGATTCCAGATTATCGCAGGAGGGGCAATCTCCGCCGGAGACAACAGGGGTGAAACTATCGCGCACGGACTTTACCTCCTCACGCAATACTACCCGGACAGGTTTGCCGTATCATTCGGATTCCAGGATGTCAGCGTTCCCCTGCTTTGCTCAGACTATTTCCTCATGCCTTCTCTTCACGAGCCGGGGGGAATCTCACAGCTTGAAGCAATGTCAGCCGGGTGCCCGGTGATTGCAAGGGCTACCGGCGGGCTCAGGGATACAGTAAAGCCCGTAATGGCGGCGGGTGACAGCTTCGAAGGTTCAGGCTTTTTATTCTCCGACTTTACGCCATGGGCTTTCTATGATGCCATGTCAAGGGCTGCAGAATTTTTCCACAAATCCGATGATAAAACTTTCATGAAGATACGGGAAAATGCAGAGAGATCAGCTTACTTCTGGGACAAACCTGCCGGAGAATATATTGAAACTGTTTATAACCTCACTGAGACAATCAGGATGGAATAACAGGAATAATTAATCCTTGCAGAAAAAAAAGAACGGGATATACTTATCCCGTTTGTTGCAAAAGGCCTTACCCTTGACTGCCTTAATTTCCAAGGAAGACCGTTGGAGTGTAAAATGAAAAACTTTAAATTTAATTAATTATCGGACAAAACAATGAAATCTTTAAGCTTTTTTCCTGATAACCGGCATCATAATAAAAAATTTTTCTGCACAATAATACAGCTTCTTATAACCGTTTTATTATCAGCATGTTCACCCGGCCACAATCATGGTTCAATCTTAACAAAAACATTTAAAGGAACTGAGCTTATACCCTCAGAGGTCAACAGGTTATGCATTACTGCAATAGTTAATAAAAGCACACTTGATGAGCTCCCTGGAATGCTCAGGACAGAGATGAAGAGAAAAATCAACACCGGCGGTAGGCTTTTTATGACTGATGATATCAGTATCTGCGATGCTAAGGTCAGCATAACTCTTCTACCCCTGATATCAGAACCTCTTAATTTTAACGCTGCGGGCATAGCGGAAGCGAGGAGGATACGTGTAGATGCGCTGGTAACAATGGAACACACATCAACCGGAACCGAGGTTATCAGAAACAGGGATACTTATGCTGACCATATTTACAGAGTAACAGGAAAAGGTGCTGTCAGTGAATACAGGGGAATAACCGGCTTGACAGAGAAACTCGCTGAAAGAATCATATCTGTAATTACCACAGGGTGGTTCAAAGAAGATAACCTTAAACGCTCCGGGAGGGAGAATTGAGCCAGAAGAAGTTCCCCACATCAAAACAGTTTGCCGCAGAGATAAAAAAAGGTCTCAGGCATTCCATATATCTCTTTCTCGGAGAAGCCGAAGGTGACAAGGATAAACTGATCAACCAGATGCTTGAGCAGCACTTTACTGACCCCGAAGAACGGCGCAACAATACCGGCAGATTTTTTATAAACGAAGACAGAAATGCCTCCGAAGAGCTCCTTGCAGCAGCTGACTTTGCAATGGCAGGTTCAATGTTTTCAACAAAGCGTGTCTGCATTATACGAAATTTTGAAAACGTAAAATCAAATGATAACAGCAAAACAGTTATAAAAGATATGATCTCCGGCCTTGCTGAAGGGACTGTGATGATCATTACAACGTCGGAAAACCGGCCCCCTTCTCTACTTGATAAATTTCCTGATACTGTAATTCATACAGTGCAGTTCTGGAAACAGTTCGACAGTGAACTTTTTACATATATAAAAAAATCACTCACAGATAAAGGGATATCAATCGAAGAAAGACATGTTCCGCTAATCCTTGATCTGACAGGAAGCGATATACGAAAGATTGATGAACTTATCGATATGATCGGATACTCCGCCGGTGATATGAAACTGACTGACAGCGTAATTCGTGATCTTGCCGGTGACGTAAAAGAAATGAATGTTTTTGATTTTACCGATTCTCTGTTCAGAAAAGAGAAAAAATCTCTTCTTTACCTTCGGAGGCTCCTTGAAGAAGGTACCGCCGAACTCCTGATACTGAACATGATATTGCGCCAGGCTGACATACTGGAAAAATACTACGGTTTCCTTGATTCGAAACTAAGCCAGGATGAAGCCCTGCTTAAACTGGGGATGGCATCCAGCAAAATAAGAAGAGAGAAGTTTCTCGAAATATCAAGAAGGTTTACACGCGGTAATGTAAAAATGCTATACCCTCTTGCAGCGCGAACTGAGTATATGATCAAAAGCAGCGGTACGGCAAACTCCCTCGCGGGTAACCCTGTCTTTGTGCTGGCTGCGGAGATAATTACGATGAAGTGATTACGCTGTAATGCTCACTCCGTGAAACATAGCGTAAGGCATAACTACCGAACCCCGCCTCTCCCTCTCTGAGGAGAAATACACCTCACCTTTAAGAAGATCAATGATATTCCCGCTCATCATGCAGTCCTTCACCCTCCCCTTTATTTCACCGTTCTCTATCAGAAAAGCAAGATCAAGACTTGCCGAGAAATCCCCTGTCAATGTATTAGACTGCCCAAGGCCGATGAACTGCTCCGCGACAATCCCTCTTTCAATGCCTGCAATCATTTCTTTAAAAGTTGAACTCCCCGGATCTACAGTGACACCGGTGAACGAAGGTGACGGGAGTGATGAATACCCGCGCGAGGCATTCCCCGAGGGTTCTGTGCCGAGCCTCTCCGCGTATTTTAAATCAGTGATAAACTTCTGAATAACACCCCCGCTCACAAGCTCTTTTCTCGATACATTAACACCCTCCGCATCAAATGGTATCCTGTACGGAGAGCCTTCGATAAGCGGATCATCCGCCAGTGTAAACTTATCCGAAAAGAGCTTTTCCCCGATCTTCCCGGCAAAAGGTGAAACACCTTTCCATACGGATATCCCGTTAAGCCCTGAGGCAATTATACCTGCTAAGCGGCTGAATGCCTGGGGCGGAAGTATTACAGGATAAAGGCCTGTTGCAATCTTCTCCTGTATTTGTGCTCTTTTAATTTTTTCTGTCAGGATTTCTTTAAATTCACTGTACTCCACCGGACGGAGGTCGCTTTTCCCCTCCCATGTATCTATTCTGACACCATTGTCCATTACAAGGACACATGAAGCTGAAACTGAATAATAGGAATCGCGGTATGAAAGATCAATACCCTCTGAATTCATAAGCCGCATAACCCCGCTTGATGCGCTGATCCCCATATCAATACTTATCTCCGGAAAAATTGATTTCATATCAGAGATGAATTTTTCAGCGGCATCTATCTCATCTTTTACTGAGAACGAATCAATTGCCGGGTCATACGGTTCGAAATCGAGAATTGTATCCGCCGGCAGAGAAAAATTCTCCGGATCACCGTAGGGCGCCATTGAATACGCGCGCTCAACTGCACCGGATTTTCTTTGCGGATCATTGGTGTAGGAAAAACCTGTGTGCCCGTCCCTGTTTATCCTGATCCCGAAACCGGAGTTCTCGCTTTCACTGAGCGAATGGAGCCTGTTATTCCTGAAACTGAGGGGGGTACTCCTGCCGGCAACATGGACAGCATCGAACCATCTGTATTTACCCGGGATTGATTCAAGTATTTTATCCATTATTTCCTACCGCCTATAAGAACATTTTTCACAAGAAGATGGGGCCCGCCGTATGACACAGGAAGAGGGCTCTGCCCCCCTTTCCCGCATCCTCCAAGCCCGCCGAACATTTCACGATCATCAGCAATCATGCTTATGCTCTTCAGTGTATTAAACACGTTACCGGAAAGAATAACATCCCTGAACATCTTACCCGGCTTTCCGTTTTTAATCTTGTAGCCGTAGCCGGCAGTAAAAGTAAACATCTCAAGGTTTGTCTGCCCCCCTATTACATCTACTGCATAAAGCCCGTCATCAAGTGAATTAAAAATTTCATCCCTGGTATGCGTGCCGTTATCAATATAAGTATTTGTCATTCTTACAATAGGCTGCCGCATAACACCGATTGCACGGCCGTTACCTGTAACGGCCTCCCCCATCTTCTCAGCTGTCTCTCTTGAATGAAGCCGCCCGGTCAGTATTCCGTCTTTTATCAGGTATGTCTTCTGAGGATATATCCCCTCATCATCAAAAGGTATATATCCTGCAAGTCCGGAGATTGATCCGTCATCTATTACATTAAAGCCTTCCGGTCCGAACTCTCTCCCCAGCGTCATCTGCTCTTTCATCCTCGGGTTTTCATGTATAAAATCAGCTTCCGAAAGGTGTCCGAAAGCTTCATGTATAAAGACACCTGAGAGCCGGGGATCAAGGACAACATCATAAGTCCCCCCTTCAAGCGGTTCGGCGGAGAGCATATCAACAGCAATCTTCACGACCTTTTCTGCAAGGTTCTCCCTGTCGCGGACAATCTCGTACCCGCCATAACCTGAAACTGATTCATGAAAGGGCTGAATAATATTCCCGTCTTTGGCAACTGATGTAAGTGAAATTCCGCAGTGCATTTTATCATAGGCAAGATTTGAGCCTTCACTGTTCATATAGAGATATCTGCTGTTCACATCACGGTATATTGCTTTCGTTGTCTGAATTTTTGGAGAAGACTGAAGTATTTTATTATAGTTTTTTATAAGTTCAAATTTTTCATCAAGAGATATTCCATTAATATCCTCAACAGGCTCTGTCCTGAACTGCGCTATTAGAGGTTTTGAAGCAGCAACCCTGCTCTTCTCTTCAGGAGAGGCAATTGAAGCAGCTGTAAGAGCACTGTTAAAAAAACGCTCAATTGATGTTATATCATTAAAAGTGGCAAACCCCCAGGAACCTTTCTTAAGCACTCTCACCGAGCCCGCGAGAGACTCCCCTGATGTCATTGAATCAACATTATCACCGGAGAGGGAAATTGTTGTGCCTACACCGGAGGAAAACCGTATTTCTGCAAATTCACACCCTGCTGATTCAAGAAGCTTCCGGCCCTTCTCCGCAGCTTCAGAAAACCTGTCATTCATATTATAAGCCTCCCGGTTGCAGCTTCAATAAATTGAGTAATATATATCAGCAACTTTTGTGTTTTATTCTAAAGATAGATTTTAACTATTAAAACGAAGAGATTAGTCAAAAGAACCTTGATACATAAAAAACATCGGTATTCATCTGTGTCAAATCCTTTCCCCCCATATCTGACATCCCCTCTGTCTTTTCCCCTGTCCATTTCTGCATGTGCATTTCAACGGGTTACACTCATGGATTTTTACAGGCGCGATATAAAAATTATTACCGGATCATATTAAATTATACCTATTCCAGACCAATGGATTAAAATTTATTTTTAACAGTAGTAATTCCTGAAGATATGTTTAGTACAAAATAATGAATTTTATACCGCCACCGCCTACTGCTACCGAGGTAATAGAGCATATTCTGCCTGAAATAAATTAAAGAATAAAAAGTGATATTTTTTTTATAAGTTTTTTAACTTTTTTTGGTTTTTTATTACTATTAATATTGACAATTGGTAAACCAATATTAAGATGGTCTACCATAAATGATTAAATTACCGGAGGGTATTTATGGAAAGTTTTATTTTAATTACAGGCCTTATCCTTTTCTCAGGAACAACAACATACGATCTGCACAACAAGGCTGTTGAAGCGCAAAAAGCTGACAGCGTAAACACAACCGTACAGGTTGAAAAAGGTTTCTTTGACCAGGACAAGAGAAATTAATTTATCGTAAATCTAAACAAAAGGAGAACAGATTATGATTACAGAAAGTGCTATCTTAATCGCGGGACTGGTACTGTTTTCAGGAACAGTGACTTATGACCTGCACAACAAAGCCGTTGAAGCTGAAAAAGCAAACAAGGCTACCACACAACAGGTTGAAAAAGGTTTTTTTGACCAGGATAAAAGAAAATAAAAAAATTAACAAACATTTATGAATATGAAACAGGGAACGTTTAATCGTTCCCTGTTTCATTTAGTTTTAACCGTGTTTTCCCTCTGTGAATGCTTTACTTTTTTACGGGGTTCAAGATCTGTATCCACACTAATCAAACCATTTTCGACAATCGCGTTTTTCATTACAATCTCTTCAACGAGGAAAATTCTTTCGCGCATAATACTCATTGCTTTTTTACTGTCATGGGCTGATAACGCATTAAAAAGAAGAATATCGTTTTCAATTATGGTATCTCTGCAATCCGCTATTTTATATAAAAGCTCAATAATATAGACCTTCAGGGGTTTGAGACTGATAGTTACAGCAAGGCTAATCATACTCTTGGCGGCTTTAGCTATTTCATTATCAATCTGATAATCACACTCAGATAAAATTCTCGGAATAGTGTTGAGTTTCTTTTTTAGAATTAAAGTCTCAATCACATCAAGATCCTCTTTAGTCATTGTTTCAGCCGCACGCCCGACATTCGCCACATCATTTATAAGTTTATAATTTATTAGAGACTCAAATGTTCTGATTTCCATTGACTTTGATGTCTGCAGAATTTTTATCAGGGAATCAAGGGTCGTTTCATCATAAAAATTCTTAATAAATGTACCGCTCTGTGGCCTTGTTTCAGCAAGCCCGGCATTTATTAACATGGCAATTGCTTCTCTAATGACAAACCTGCTCGTATTGAATCTTTCCGCAAGTTCTCTTTCAGGCGGAAGTTTGGTATTAACCGGGTAGAAACCTTTTAATATATCTTTTTCAAGTTCATTGTAGATTTTTGAGGCGAGTCTCTCTTTCATAAGGTTGTCCATTTCATGATAATATAAAAATAACCGATTATAAATCACTATAAAGTGAATCAATAATGTTTAATTTTCTGGCACAAATGAGTTTCCTATTATCATGAACCTGGCATTATTTATATATTTCACGCAGGCCATAAACTTTATATTCTACAGTTTTCCGATGATTTTATGAAACATTTTTTACGGCTAACCGTCAAATATCAGTTTTACTAATTAAAGCAGGAATATACCGGATGTCAAGTTTAAATTAAATTGGTTTTCCAATTTTTATTTTTTTTTACTTTTTTAACCAATTTTAACTCATTATTATTTCCCGGAAGCGGGTTTAAGTGTGAAAATATTCCCTCATCCTTTAATAACCGGGATGATTAAACATAATTTAATCCCGGTAATAATTTCTAAAAATAGTTTTTAGTATAAAGTAATGAATCATATACCCGCGCCGCCTTTGGCGGCGCGGGTAATAGAGCATTTCCTGTCTGAAAAAAGTTAAGGAATAAATTCTGATACAATT